>NZ_JCAFUS010000002.1:0-493790 GCF_059371555.1 Stenotrophomonas sp. YJH_SMC_10
ACGCGAAGCCCTTTACATGGCGGCCCTGACGGCCATCCGGTACGAGCCAAGACTGCGCGCGTTTTACGCTGGCCTGAAGGCCAAGGGCAAAGCGAGCAAGGTGGCGCTCGTGGCGGTCATGCGCAAAATGCTGGTGATCCTCAACGCCCGTAAGCGGGACGCCGAGGTGGCCCTCGGCTGCCCCTGACAAGACAGTTGCTACTGCACTGCGGTTGCCACCCTGCCTGGACACGCCGTTCAGTAGATCCACGCCATGCGTGGATGGGGCCTCCGACATCGCGCCATGGTGCGAACCAAGGTTCGCACGCAACAGGAGGCAGTTCGCTCGCATTGACGCCGTTCAGTAGATCCACGCCATGCGTGGATGGGGCAACCTCAATACACATCGCGCCGGTAACGACCGGCCAGCAACAGCGCTTCCTTGCCCGCAGTACCCAGCACCTGCTCGATCACCGCATCCACGGCCGGGGCCATGCCCTGCAGGCTGCCGCAGACCAGGATCGTCGCGCCGTCATCCACCCACTGCCGCAGCGTTGTTGCTTCGGCCAGCAGCCGGTCCTGCACGTAGCGATGCGCACCGCCATCGCGGCTGAACACAGCATCCAGCCGCGCCAGCGTTCCGCTCGCCAGCATTGCCTGCAGCTCGTCGCCGAAATGGAAGTCGTGTGCGGCGGTGCGCTCACCGAACAGCAGCCAGGTGCGGCGTGCGCCCTGCTGGGCACGTTCGTGCAGGTGGGCGCGCAGGCCGGCGATGCCGGTGCCGTTGCCGATCAGCAGCAGCGGCACATCGGCGGGCACGCCATGGAAATTGTCGTTGCGGCGCAGGCGCAGCTGCACCGGCTCGCCGATGGCCACGTGGTCGCACAGCCAGCCGCTGCCGATGCCGGGCGTGCCGTCGGCGCGCAGCTGGCGGCGCAGCAGCAGCTCCACCGCGCCGTCGGCCATCACCGAGGCGATCGAGTACTCACGATGCGGCAGCGGCTGCAGGGTCGCCAGCAATGCGGGCAGGTCACCCGGCGGAACCAGCGAGGGCAGGTGCGAGCGCGCGACGCGCGCCAGCAAGGTCTGCCCGTCCTCCAGCACGGTGTCCGCATCGAAGCCCTGCGCGTGCAGCCAGGCGCGCGCGCTGGCGCGGGCATGTTGCGGGCCGATCTCGGCGATGTCGCCGGCCTGCCACTGCGCCTCTGCGCCGGCCGGTGGCTGCAGGCGCAACCAGTACACCGGACCGCCGGGGCTGCCCGGGTTCAGATGCTCGCGCTGCAGCAGCGTCCACGGCTGGTACGCGGCCGGGCTCCAGTCGGGCAGTTCACTGGCGCCGCCGCCGAGTTGCCCCAGCAACTGCTGCCAATGCCGCAGCGCCGCCGGATCGGCGTTGTCGACTTCGATCGCATCGAACAGTGGATGCGCGCCATGCTGGCGCAGCCATTGGTCGAGCTGGTGGCCGAATCCGCAGAAGTGGCCATAGCTGCGGTCGCCCAGTGCGAGCACGCCGTACTGCAGGTGCTGCAGTGACGGCGGCGCGGCCATCACCCCGCGCAGGAAGGGCAGGGCGTGGTCGGGCGGATCGCCCTCGCCGGTGGTGCTGGCAATGAACAGCGCGCGCTGGCTGTCGGCCAGCAACGCGGCGTCGACGTCGTGCAGACCGCGCACGCGCACGGGCATGCCGGCGCCGCGCAGGGCTTCGGCACTGCGTTCGGCCAGCTCGCGGGCAAAGCCGGTCTGGCTGGACCAGACCAGCAGGAGGGGCGCGGTGTCTCCGGTTGCGGCATCGTCGCGCGGGCGCCCACGCCACCACAGTGCAGCGCAGGCCAGCGCATACAGGGCCGTGGCGAGTGCCGCGATCTGCAAGTGTCGAATCGGTGGCGCGCCCTGCCACCATGCCTCACCGAGATGCAGGCGCAGCAACGCCCCGCCGATCAGCGCCAACAGGAGCAGGGCCAGGGTGTTGCCGAGCCACGCGCGCGACCGGCGTCCGCTCATGCGCCCTGCTCGTCGAGAAGACGCTGGAAGGCACTGCTGAGGAACTCCTGCGGGCCGCCTGCAGCGCGCTGCAGGTAGCGCGCCGCCAGGCCTTCGCGCTCGGCCAGCGCCATGCCCTGGTCGCGACCGAGTACGGTCAGCGCGGTTGCCCAGGCATCGGCGTGCATCGCATCGCCGGCCACCACCGTGACTGCCGCAGCGACCTGGCGCACCGGCCTGCCGGTACGCGGATCGAGGCTGTGGCTGTAAGCCTCGCCATCGGCGTGGTACTGGTGCCAGCGATCGCCGGAGGTGGCCACCGCCCGGCCATCCAGTGCCAGCACGCGAGGCGGGGTATCGGTCCGCGCATCTTCTTCCGGTGCGGACTCCACCAGCACGCGCCACGGCTGGCCATCCGGTTTCCGGCCATAGCCGGCCAGTTCGCCACCGACCTCGATCAGCGCGGCAGCGATGCCTTGTCCGCGCAGCCACGCGGCGACGTGATCGACGCCGAAGCCCTTGGCGATCGCGGAGAGATCCAGTTCCAGCCTACCCGGTTGCAGCAGCGCATCGCCCTGCCACTGCAGGCGCTGCCAACCGCAGCGCTCACGCGTGGCCTGCAGGGTGGCGGCATCGGGCTGGCGGCGTTCACCGGCATGTGCACCGAAGCCCCACAGTGCAACCAGCGGACCGACGGTGGGATCGAAGGCGCCGTCACTGGCCGCAGCGATGGCCTGTGCGCAGGCCAGAACGTGGCGGGTCTCGGCCGGCAGCGTGCACCACTGGCCGGCAGCGGCATGATTGAAGCGGCTGAGGTCCGAGCCGGCTTCCCACGTGCTCATCTGCGCGACCACATCATCCAGGCGCGCCTGGATGCCGGCATGCAGCGGATGCAGGTCGCGCTGGCGTGGCGCGACCAGCGACACGCTCCAGGTGGTGCCCATGGTGGTGCCGCCGAGGCGGGCGATGTCGAGCAGGGGATCGGTCATGGGGGTCTGCTGCAGGCGCGATGCCGGGGCCTGCCCGGCATCGCCGCCCACGTCGTTACTGCGGCAGCACTTCCAGCGTGGCGACGTAGCTCAAGCGGCGCTTGGCGGCCTGCTTCACCGACGTCTTGTTGTCCTCGGTACCGGTTTCCAGCCAGTACATGCCGGCTTCCGGCCAGGTCACCTTGATCTCGCCCTTGGCATCGCTGGTGACCTTCAGCTCGTCCTGCGCGTTGCGGTAGCGGGTGGCGCCACGCACGATCTCGAATTCCAGGCCGGCGGTCGGCTTGCCGTCGACCAGCACGCGGAAGGTCGCTTCCTCGCCGGCAAACAGGTCGTTCGGGTGGCCGACGGCCATCAGCTCGATGCCGCGGTTGGTCGGCTTCAGGGCGGTATCGTTCGGCGCACCGTTGGTGACGAAGGTCTCCACGCGGCCGACCGACTGGCTCAGTTCCAGCTTCTTCGCGTCCTTGGGCAGTTCGCCAAGGGTGGCGACGCTGCCGCGCCAGCGCTTGCGCTCGCCGTTCTGCTCGTAGGTGGCGAACAGGCCGTCATTGACCGACGCAATGCGGTAGGTACCCGGTTGCTTCAGTTCGATGTCGAACACGCTGCGGTACTTGCCGGTGGCCGCGTTCTGCGGCTGCACGGTGCTGCCGTCCGGCGCGGTGATCACCAGCGACTCCAGGCGCAGCGGCACGTGGTTGAAATAGAACAGGTCGTTGGAGACCGCACCGTCGACGGTGATCCACGGCGCGTTGCCGGCGATCACGGTCTGCGAGGGCAGCAGCCAGGCCTTGTGGGCCAGGGCGGAGAAGGGAAGGGCAGCGGCCAGGGCGGCGGCGAGGACGAGCGTGCGCTTCATGCGGAAGACTCCAGTTGGAAGGGGTCGGATCCCTTTCCAGCGGAAAGGGCTCTGACCCCGAGGGATAGGGCGATGGGGTCAGAGCCCTTCCTGCGGAAGGGATCCGACCCCGGCTCAGGCGGTTACGGTTTGACGGCGAGGGTGACCTGTCCCAGCTCGGTGGCGCCCTGCGCCTTGCCGTTCTGCGCGGTGGTCGCCGGCCAGGTGAAGGGAATCTTCAACAGTTCACGGCCGCCGACTTCGCGCACCGCTTCCACCACCAGGGTGTAGTTGCCCGGGGCCAGCTGCTTCAGGGCCGGCTGCCTGTCGTTGAACGACAGCGCGTGCTTGCCGGCCGGGCGGGTCGGGCCGGTCACGCCATCCACCGGAACCTGCAGGGTGCGGCCGCTCTTGCGCCACCACTGGCGCAGGTCGGGAAGCCACTTGGTGCCGTGGCCTTCGCTGTTGCTGGTCTGCTGGTACCAGACCGACAGGTTGGCCGCGACCTTCTGGTCGGCGCCTTCCAGCCACACCGCCACGTACGGGCGGTGGTACTCGGCCACGTTGAGCTTGGGCACTTCGACATTGATGTCGAGGGTGGCGGCATAGGCCGGCGAGGTGGCCAGCAGGCCGCTGAGGGCGATGGTCAGGGTGACGCGCATGGGGCGGCTCCGGGAACGGGGGAAAGTCAGTGGATCAGCAGCAGGGCGATCAACAGCGGGATCATCAGGCCCAGGCCGACCAGCGGCCAGGTCATGCGCCGCTGCCGCGCATGCAGGTGCAGCAGGAACAGCCCGGTGATGCAGAACACCAGGCAGGCCACGGCGAACAGGTCCAGGAACCAGCCCCAGGCCGGGCCCGCGTTGCGGCCCTTGTGCAGGTCGTTGAGGTAGGACACCACGCCGCGCGAGGTCGATTCGTACTCCACCGCGCCGGTCTGGCGATCGATGCTCAACCAGGCGTCGCCACCAGGGCGCGGCAGCGACAGGTAGATCTCTTCGGCCGACCACTCGGCCGGGCGTCCGCCGATGGCGATGCCGAGCTGCGCGTCCAACCATTGGCGGGCCGGGCGCGGAATCGGCGCGTTGCCGTCCTCGCGCGTGCCGAGCTGGCCCAGCAGCGCGGCCGGCAGCTCCAGATGCTGGTTCTGCACCTGGGGCCTGGCTTCGATCTTCGCCGCATGGTTGAGGGTCAGGCCGGTCACCGCGAACAGCAGCATGCCGATCAGGCACACCGCCGAACTGATCCAGTGCCACTGGTGCAGCGTCCGCAGCCAGAAGCCACGGTTCTGTTGCTGCGCCACGGTGGAAGAGGCAGGACGGCTCACGGCACGGTTCGGGGCGGACGGGGACTGCCCATTACATCATTGATGAGAATAGCTCGCAATTGCGTGTCGTTCTGTATCCCTGGAGCAGGTATTGCGGGTTGCCGGCCAGCTGCCAGCACTGCCGATCGGTAGATCCACGCCATGCGTGGATGAAGCGGAGCCGACCAGGGTCGGCACCCACCGGGGCAGGGCGCGGCGATCAGAACGTCGCGTTCAACGAAATCCAGTAGCTGCGGCGCTGGTCCTTGGTTGCGTAGTCGTCCACGCAGTTGAACTCGCTCTGGCTGATCAGCAGGCACGACTGCGAGACGAAGTCCTTGTCGAACAGGTTGTTGACCCGCGCGTTCACCGTCAGCCAGGGCGTGGCCTTCCAGCTGCCACCGAGGTGGAAGATCGTGTAGTCCTCGTAGTAGCGGGTGTGGCGGGCGCCGTCGGCGTCCAGCAGCGTGTCGCGGTAGCGGTCGTAGCGGCCTTCGCCGGTCAGCGACAGGCTGATCGCTTCGTTGAGCTGCCAGTTGAGGCTGGCATTGGCCATGTGCCTGGCCGGCATGGTACCGCTGATCGGCAGACCCTTCTGCGCGCCGCTGGTCTGCTCGCTCCTGGTCCAGGTGTAGTTGCCGCGCAGCTGCAGGTTGTCGAGCAGGTCGACATGCGCGGCCAGTTCGGCGCCACGGGTCTCGGCCTTGTCGATGTTCACGCTCTGGGTGAAGGTGCTGTAGCCCAGGGCCGCCCAGCCCGGGCCGATGTCCACGCAGTAGCCGCTGCCGGCGCGGGCCACTTCGCAGTTCGGGAAGGTGCCGCCGCTGGCGATCTTGTCCTCGAACGTGTTGAAGAAGCCGGTGACATTGAAGCCCCAGCGCTGGCCCTCGTAATAGGCCGCCAGCTCGTAGTTGGTGCTGGTTTCGGGCTTCAGGTTCGGCGAACCGACCAGCGGCAGCACGCCCTGGCCACCGAAGCCGGTGATGCCCGGGAACAGCTGGTCCGGTCGCGGGGTCTTGTAGCCGGTGCTGACGCCACCCTTGAAGGTCCACGCATCGCTGGCGTTCCACACCAGGTAGCCACGCGGACTGACGTGGCTGCCGAACACGTTGTGGTCGTCGTAGCGCAGGCCGAAGGTGGCGGTGAGGGTGTCGGTCAGCGCCCAGTTGTCCTCGGCGAACAGCGCCCACATGCGGTGCGTCTGCTTGACGTTGCTGCGGTAGCCGGCGCCGTCCATGCCGAACACACCGTCGACCATGTCGGTGTCGTTGTATTGGCCACCCACGGTCAGCGTGTGCGCGCCGAAGTCCAGGTCAAGCATGGTGTCGAGCACGTAGCCTTCCAGCTCCATGGTCCGCAGCGGACGCGGCAGGAATGCCTGCAGGCGTGCCATCTCGCTCGGGTTGAGGGCGGCCAGTGCATTGCCACGGCCGGCTGCACAGTTGCTGGCGGCGCCGGTGCGGCGGCAGACGTCATTCCACAGCGCCTGCAGGTTGGCGCGCTCGTCCAGGGTCAGCGGCAGCGAGCGGCCCAGGTTGCTGCTCCTGCTGTGGGTCAGCGAGGTCTGCCAGGTGCCGAAGCTGTAGCGGCCCTGGTGGGTCAGCGACAACTGGTCGCGCTCGTAGCGCTGGTAGGCGGTGTAGCCCACGCGCGGCTGCACCACGCGGCGGGTGAGCGTGCCGTTGCCGTTCGGGTTGGGAATGACCGCGTTGCCGACGCGCCACAGGCTGGCCAGGCTGTCGAGGGTGCCGGTCTGGCCCTCGCGGTTGTCGAACTTCTGCCGCGACACGTCGTAGTCCAGCCACAGTTCGTGGTCGTCGTTGATGCGGACGTCCAGCCGTACGCCGCTGTTCCAGTTGGTGTTGGCGACCGACTTGCCACCACCGCCGAAGCCGATGCTGCGCTCCCACAGCGTGCCATCCGGCAGCGGCAGCGCATCCCATTCGGGGTTGGATGCCTTGGCATCGTAGTAGCTGCCGCGTACCGCCAGGCTCAGGCGATCCTTCAGCAGCGGGCCGCTGAGGTAGAGGTCGGTGGTGCGTGCGTCGCCGAACTGGTCGTCCTGCTGCACGGTGAAGCCCTGGGTCAGCGCGCCGTGCCAGCTGTCCTGGTTGCGGCGGGTGATGATGTTGATGACGCCGCCCATCGCGTCCGAACCGTACAGCGTGGACATCGGCCCGCGCACGACTTCGATGCGTTCGATCGCATCCAGTGGCGGCAGGTAGGCGAACTGGCCGCCACCGAAGTTGTTCGGATAGATCTGGCCGACGTTGCTCTGGCGACGGCCGTCGATCAGCACCAGGGTGTATTCGGACGGAAGCCCGCGCATCGACACGGTGGCGCGGCCGTTCTTGTCGGTGGCCTCCAGGCCGACATCGATGCCTTCGACGTCGCGCAGCGCATCGACCAGGCTGGTGTACGGCCGCCTGCTCAGTTCCTCGCGGCTGACCACGCTGATGCTGGCCGGGGCATCGATCACCTTCTGCTCGAAGCCGGCAGCGGTGACCACCACCTCGTCCAGCGTCTGCGGGGCGCCGGAAGCGTCACCGTGGGCGAAAGCGGGGCTGGCGAAAGCCGCCAGCACGGCGCTGGTCAGCAGGGTGCGGGACAGGGACGAACGGACACGATGGCGCTGGGCCATGGCAGTTACCTCGAAGGATGCAGGGGGGCGCGATGCCGCGCGCGAACGGCGTGGCAGGCACGGAAGGCCCGGTCAGGGGCGGCAGGGATGAAGCAGGCAGCGGCGCGCGGGCACGACCGCGCAGGCGGTCACGTCGGGCCGTGGATCAGGCGAGCGGCGGCGCCTGGCCGCGTTGCTGGCGGCGCCCGGGCGCAGCGGCCCAGGGCGTGTCCGGAGCGGCCAGCGGCCAGTCCGGGCGCACGCCGGGCATGGCCGGCGTGGCGGGTACGAGTTCAAGCTCGGTGCGCAGCCATTGGCTGGCCAGCAGCAACGGCGTGCGTGCCTTCTCGGCTGATTTCACCGGAGCGGCAGCACATCGGCGCAGCTTGGCCGGTGCTTCTTCCAGCAAGGTGCCTTGGCCGCCGCGCTCTTCCAGCGGCATCTGCACGGCCATTCCTGCTTGGGCCTGTGGCAGCAGCGGCAGCGCGCCCAGCAGCAACGCCAGCATCGCCACCCATGCCAGCAGGCTGGCCAGCGCAGGACGCTGGCCGCGCATGGCGGTACCCATCGTGCGATGGATCAGTGGGCGAGGGCGAAGCGGGCGCAGCAAGCGAAGATCCCCAGGGGCCTGCCGGCAGGGGCCGGCATCAACGGGGCGTGATTGTAATGAGAGCCGTTAGCTGTTGCAAATGAGAATGATTGCCAAAGTGTCGCAGGCCGGCACGGCCAGGCTCAGACTTCGCTCCAGCGCCGCAGCAGGTTGTGGTACACGCCGGTCAGCTGCAGGATCGCCTCAGCGTCGGCGCCGGTCTGGCGCAGGCGCTCGATCGCGCCATCCATTTCCCACAAAAGGCGGCGCTGCACATCGTCGCGGATCATGCTCTGCACCCAGAAGAACGACGCCACGCGTGCGCCACGGGTGACCGGCCGCACCTGGTGCAGGCTGCTGGACGGATAGACGATCAGATCGCCGGCCGGCAGCTTCACTTCGTGCTCGCCGTAGGTGTCGCTGATGACCAGCTCGCCGCCTTCGTATTCGTCTGGCGCCGACAGGAACAGGGTGCAGGAGATATCCGAACGCAGCTGTTCGCCGTTGGCCAGGTTCATCACCGCGCCATCGACGTGGAAGCCGTAGGTGCCGCCGCCGCTGTAGCGGTTGAAGCGCGGGGGCAGGTACTTCAGTGGCAGCGCGGCGCTGAAGAACAGCGGGTGCCGGGCCAGCGCGACGAGGATGACCTCGCCCAGTTCGCGGCGCAGCGGCGACGCCTCGGGTAGCTGCTGGTTGTGCTTGGCCTGCGCGCCCAGATGGCCGACGGTTTCGCGGCCATCGGTCCAGTCGGCGGCATCGAGGCGGCGGCGGAAGTCGGCCACCTGGTCGGCGCTGAGGATGTCGGGGATGTGCAGCAGCATGCGGGACTCCTCAGAGCGACGGTGGCGCAACCAGGGCGCGCACCTGTGGATGCGGCGAGGCGGCCAGTTCCGGCACGATGTGCGCCATGAACGCCGGGCTGCCGTGGGCCAGTGCAAGCTGCAACCAGTGCACGGCCTGCTCGACCTGGCCGGCCTGCAGCAGGATCGAGGCGTAGTTGGCCTGGCCGCGGAAATCACCGGCCTCGGCCGCGCGCTGGTACCAGGCCAGCGCTGCCTGCGGATCGGCTGCGGTATCCAGCCCGTCTTCGAGGTGGCGGGCCAGCAGGTTCATCGATTTGGCATGGCCCAGGTGCGCGGCACGGGTGTACAGGGCCAGTGCCTGCGCGCGGTCCTGCGTGACGCCGCGGCCGGTGGCCAGCAGGTTGGCCAGGTTGTACAGGCCCCAGTCCAGCCCGGTGTCGGCTGCGCGCCGGTACCACACCGCCGCCAGTGCCGGATCCGGCGCGGTGCCCTGGCCCAGTTCATGGCAGCGGCCAAGCATGTTCATCGCCATCGGTGCGCCGTTGTTGGCGGCGGTTTCGTACCAGAGCAGCGCAGCCGAAGCATCCTGCGCGGTGCCTTTGCCTTCCATGTGCATCTGCGCAAGCAGCAGTTGTGCCTCGACCTGTCCGGCCTGCGCGGCGTCGCGGACGCGTGCGAACGCGGCCTGCGGATCGTGCTGCAGCAGCTCGGCCAGGGCGTCGCTGTCGATGGGGGTACGGTTCGCCATGGGGTGAGTATCGCCGGAAACAAAAACGGCGGCAGGAGAACCTGCCGCCGTGGTGGAACGAAGCTACATCAGAACTTCACGTTCAGTGCCAGGGTGGCCGAGCGACCCGGGGCGATGCTCGCGTAGTGCGAGGCATAAGCCTTGGTGAAGTAGGTCTTGTCGGTCAGGTTCTGCACGTTGAGCTGCAGGCTGATGTTGTCCTGGATCGCGTAGCTGGCCATCGCGTCGAAGCGGGTGTAGCTGGCGATCCACTTGGTGTTGGCAACATCACCGTACTGCTTGTCGGAGTAGAACGCACCGGCGCCGAGGGTCAGGCCGATCGGGAAGCGGTAGGTGGTCCACAGGTTGGCGCTGTGCTTGGCGGTGTTCGGGAACACGTTGCCGTTGTACGGCGAGGGCACGTAGACGTTGGACGGGCAGGTACGACCGACCGGTGCGCCACAGACGAAGCCGTTGTCCTTCAGTTCCGAGTCCAGGTAGGTGTAGCCGCCGTACAGGCTCCAGGCCTCGGTCAGCTGGCCGGTGAAGCCGAGCTCGAAGCCGTTGATTTCCTTCTTGCCGGCATTCTGGCTGGTGCCGTTGTCGACGGTCACGCGCGCGTTGTTCATCACGGTGTGGAAGATCGCCGCGGTGAGGTTCAGGCGCTGGTCGAACAGGTCCCACTTGGTGCCCAGTTCGAGGTTCTTCGTATCCTGCGGCTTGAGGTCGGCCACGGCGGCGCTCAGGCCGTCCGAACCATCGCCCCCGTCCATGCCCGGCGGCGTCGAGGAGGTGCCCCAGGACAGGTAGATGCTGCCGTTGGCAGCCGGCTTGAACACCACGCCGGCCTGGTAGTTCAGGAAGTCGTTGCTGTTGCGCACGCGGGTCGGCGCCTTGCCGGCCACCGGAGTGGTCAGGGTGGTGCGGAAGTCGTCGTAGCGCAGGCCCAGGTTGACCATCCACTGCTCATTGAGCTCGATGGTGTCGAACACGTAGGCCGAGGTGGTCTTGGTGCGCTGCTCGACGTCCAGTGCCTTGTCGCTGCGATACACCGAATGGGTGGCCGCCCACGGATCGCGCGGGTCCGGGTTGGCGAAATCGGTACAGTTGTAGCCGGTGGCCGCGCCGGTGGTCGGGCACTTGCTGTTGCCGGTGAGCGGGTTGCTGGTGCCCGGGGTCATCAGGTAGCTGCCGCGGGTCATCTTCTCGTCGCTGTACTCCACGCCGGCGCTGTAGCTGTGCTTGAGCACGCCGGTCTGGAAGGCGCCGGTCAGGCCCAGCTGGTCGGCGAAGCTCCTGACGTCGACGGCACGGCTGTTGGTACGGCGCCACAAGGTGCCGTAGTTGTTCGGGTTGCCCTGGCTGTCGTCCGGCTGGGTCCACAGGTAGTCGTTGCTGGTGTTGCCCAGGCGCGCGATGTTGCGCAGCTTGTGGCCGCCGAAGTCGTAGCTGGCATCCAGGGTGCTGATGTCGGCGCGGGTACGCTGGAAATCACGGTCGACCAGGCCGTAGTAGTTGTTGCGGTCCGGCACCATCGGGCGGCCGTCGACCCACTTCGACGCCGGCGCACCGCTCGGGTTGCCGTACGGGAAGCCACCGGCGTCCGGCAGGTCGTCGCTCTGCATGTGGTAGTGGCTGGCGATCAGCTGCGCCGGGCCGTTCAGGCCGAACGCGATCGACGGCGCGATGCCCCAGCGGCTGACGTTGGCGGCGTCGCGGCCGGCGATGTCCGATTCGTGCTTCATCAGGTTCAGGCGCGCGGCGATGCCATCGCCCAGCACGTAGTTGGCGTCCACGGTGCCGCGCGCGTAGCTGTCGGTACCGATGCCCATGCTGGCGCTGGTCTCGTTCTTCAGCTTCGGCGTCTTGCTTACCAGGTTGAGGCTGCCACCGCCGGAATCGCGGCCGCCGTAGGCCGAGCTCGGGCCCTTGACCACTTCCACCTGCTCCAGGTCGAAGATTTCGCGGGTCTGCGAACCGACGTCGCGCAGGCCGTCGACGAAGACGTTGCTCTGCGAATCGAAGCCACGGATGAAGGGGCGATCACCGGTGGGGTTGCCGCCTTCGCCGGCGCCGAAGGTGATGCCCGGCACCATGCGCAGCGCATCCTGCAGGTTGGTCGCACCGGTTTCGGCGATCAGCTTCTCCGACACGATCGACACCGACTTCGGGGTGTCCAGCAGTTCGGCGGTGAACTTCGGCGAGGACGGATTGAACCAGCTGCCGCGCACCTGCACCTTGTCCAGCTCGGTGGCATTGCGGGAGCCGGCGTCGGCGCTGTCGGCAGCCTGCGCAGCCAGCGGCGCGAAGCCCGCAGCCAGGGTAGCGGTGGCGAGCAGGGAAACGCGCGGGGCGTGCTTGCGGGACGTGATGTAGGTCATGGCGATGGGTCGTGGCGTGGATCGGGAAAGGGCGAGGGGCGAAGCGCAGGCAGCGCGTCGACACATGGAAGGCTTCTTCTGCAGGACCGGGCCGATGCCCGGCTGGCAGGAAACGCAATCAGGCGCACGGCAACGGCCGCAGGGCGCCTCAGCTGGCGTGCGGTGCGGGCGGCGCGTGGCCGGGGTTCAACCGCAGTGCGGGATCGTGCCGCTGCCAGCGCAGGGCGTCGGAGCGCCACAGCGGAATGTGCGCGACCAGGACGGCACGCGGGGGAGCCAGTGCGGTGCAGGGCGCGGCGCCCTCGCCATCCAGCGGCGGCTCCGGTGCCGGGGCGGCATGGTGCGGGCATTCGTCCACCGGCGGGGCGGGCAACGGCATGGCTTGCTGCAGCCCTTCAGCGTGCGCCTGCCAGCCGTGGGCCGCAGGCCCGTTGCCGCGCCCTTCGTGCAGCGCCGACCAGCCCAGCAGCAGCGTCAGCAGCGCGGCCACGACCAGCGGCCACCCTTGGCGGGCGAGCTGGCACAGCGTGGCGGTGGGCGCGGGCGAAGCCATGGCGCAGGGGCGGCGTCGTTACGAAGGTGTTACGTAGAATAACATCAACGATAATGATTCGCATATGCGCAATTGGATGAGCGGTCTGGAGGCCCGGAGAGGGTCGTGAAGGCCCCTCAGTGCGCTCCGCTGGCTTCCACCCCTTGGGCGGAGTCGCCGGCGGCCAGGGGGCGCTTCAATCGCGGTCGTCGCGGGTCCAGACGGCGTCGTGTTCGCGTTTCACCGGGAACTTGGGCACCGGCGTATAGGCCGGTGCGCACAGGGCGCGGCCATCGCGCACGTCGAAGCGCGCGCCGTGCAGCACGCATTCCACGCTGCCTTCGGTGGTGTTGAACTCGCCTGAAGACAGCTCGAACTCTTCATGCGTGCACTGGTCTTCCAGGGCGTACAGCTCACCGTCCAGGTTGAACACCACGATCGGCGCGCCGGTCACTTCGTCGAACACACTCTTCATTTCGCCCGGCAGCAGCTCGTTGCCGGCGCAGACGAAGGTCCAGGTATCGCTCACGCGGCGGCTCCGGCCAGCGGCTTTTCCAGGATCTCGAAGCGCAGGTCGTCGCGCTTGGGGATGCCGAAGCGCTCATCGCCGTAGGGGAATGGCTTCTTGATGCCGGTGCGCTGGTAGCCACGACGCTCGTAGAAGGCGATCAGCTCATCTCGCACGTCGATCACCGTCATCTGCATCACCGGTACCTTCCATTCGCGTGCGGCGTGCGCTTCGGCGGCGTCCATCAGCTGCTTGCCGACGCCGCCGCCCTGCTGCGCCGGGTCGACCGAGAACATGCCGAAGTAGCCCTTGCCGTCGACATCGGCGACGTGTGCGCAGGCCACCAGCTGGTCCCCGCGCTCGGCCAGCAGAATGGTCGAGCGCGGCCGGTCCAGGTCGGCCTGGATGCCTTCGGCGTCGATGCGGGCGCCATCCAGCAGGTCGGCTTCGGTAGTCCAGCCGACGCGGCTGGCGTCGCCCCGGTAGGCCGAGGTGACGAGGGCGATCAGGGCGGGGATGTCGGCCGGCGTGGCGGCGCGGAAGGTCAGGGTGCTCATGGCCCCATTCTAGGTGGGGTGTGGGCGGGCGCAAATGGGGGAGTGGGGTCAGATCCCTTTCGCAACGCGAAAGGGATCTGACCCCGGCATCTACTGACTCAACGGCAGGCCATGGACCGACTGGCACGGGCCCGGAATCGGCAGATGCTCGGGGTCAGATCCCTTTGCGCAGCGAAGGGCCCTGACCCCCTGCTACCAGGAGCAGCCCATGCCAAGGCCACGGCGCATCGATGCGCCCGGATATCCGCAACATGTCGTCCAGCGCGGCAACAATCGTCAGCCCGTGTTCTTTGCGGATGGCGACCGCGTCGCCTACCTGCGCCTGCTGTGTCATCACGCAGGTCAGCAGCAGTGCCGGGTCCACGCCTATGTGCTGATGGACAATCACATCCACCTGCTGGCGACACCCGATGTGTCCGGCGGCTTGTCTCGGATGATGCAGGCGGTAAACCGGGCCTACGTGCGCCGGGTGAACGATCGACAGGGCCGCACGGGAACCCTGTGGGAAGGACGTTTCCATTCCACGCAGGTGGATACGGATCGCTATCTGCTGGCCTGCCAGCGCTACATCGAGCTCAATCCGGTGCGGGCGGGGAGGGTGGCGCATCCCGGCGACTATCGCTGGTCCAGCTATCGGGCCAATGCGCGAGGAACGTGCAACGCGCTGCTTACACCACACCCGGCGTTCGATTTGATGGCCTTCGATGTGGAAGAGCGGCGAAGGCGGTATGTGGAGTTCATTGCGCAGGGCATTCCTGCGGGTGATCTGGTCGCGATCCGCGCAGCGTTGCAGTCACAGCGCCGGTTGGTGGGGACGTTGCTGGGGTCAGAGCCCTTTCGCGATGCGAAAGGGATCTGACCCCGGTCTTCCGGGGTTACCCCAACAGCTTCCGCACCTTGGTCAGCGCCGTCATGAACCGCTCGATCTCGGCATGCGTGTTGTAGAACGCGAGCGAGGCGCGGCAGGTAGCCGCGACGCCGAAGTACTGCAGCAGCGGGTGTGCGCAGTGCTGACCCGAGCGCACGGCCACGCCTTCCAGATCCAGAAGGGTGGCCAGATCGTGCGCATGCGCGCCATCGATGAGGAACGAGACCACGGCGGCCTTCTCCGGTGCTTCGCCGATGATGCGCAGGCCATCGACGCGGCGCAGTTCTTCGGTGAAGTGCGCCAGCAGTTCGGCTTCGCGGGCTTCCACGTTTTCCTGGCCGAGCTGCTGCAGGTAGTGGGCGGCCACGCCCAGTCCGATGAAACCGGCGATGTTCGGGGTGCCGGCTTCGAACTTGTGCGGGGCGTCGTTGAACACGGTGCCCTCGAAGCTGACTTCCTTGATCATCTCGCCGCCACCCAGGAACGGCGGCATCGCGTCCAGGTGCTCGCGGCGCGCCCACAGTGCACCGGTGCCGGTCGGGCCGCACATCTTGTGGCCGGTGATGGCGTAGAAATCGCAGCCGATCGCGGCGACGTCGACCTTGCGGTGTGGCACTGCCTGCGAGCCGTCGACCACGGTGATGATGCCGCGCTTGCGCGCCTCGCGGCAGATCTCGCGCACCGGGTTGACCGTGCCCAGCACGTTGGAGACATGGGTGACCGCCAGCAGCTTGACCTCCGGGGTCATCGCCGCGCGCAGCGCATCCAGGTCCAGTGCGCCGTCAGGCGTGATCTCGGCCACGCGGATGGTGGCACCGGTACGCTGCGCGACCAGCTGCCACGGCACGATGTTGGCGTGGTGCTCCATGCGCGACACCAGGATCACATCACCGGCCTTCAGCCGCGGCAGCGCCCACGAGTACGCCACCAGGTTGATGGCGAAGGTGGTGCCGCTGCACAGCACCAGCTCGCTGGGGCGCACGTTGAGGAAGCGCCCTAGCGTGTTGCGCGCGCCTTCGTAGGCGTCGGTGGCCTCGCTGCCCAGCGCATGCACCGCGCGGCTGACGTTGGCGTTGTAGCGGCGGTAGAACTCGTCCACCGCGCCGATCACCTGCACCGGCTTCTGGCCGGTGTTGGCATTGTCGAAATAGACCAGTGGCTTGCCATGCACTTCACGCATCAGCAGCGGGAAGTCGAGGCGGACGCGATCCCAATCGGGCGCGCCGGTGCGTTCTTCGATCGGGCGCGGGGTGGACAGGTTCATGCCACACCTGCCTCGGCCAGGGCCTTGTCCAGGCGGCGTGCCAGCTGCGCACGCAGCGCGTCCGGCAGGATCTTCAGCGGTTCGTGGCAGAACGCGGCGCTCAGCAGGGCCTGCGCCTGTGCCTGCGGCAGCCCGCGCGAGCGCAGGTAGAACAGCGCGTTGGCATCGAGCTGGCCGACGGTCGCGCCGTGCGCGGCCTTCACTTCATCGGCGTCGATCACCAGCGTCGGCTGGGTGTCGATCTCGGCATCGGCCGACAGCAGCAGGTTCTTGTTGGACAGGTTCGCGTCGGTGCCGTCGGCACCTTCGCGGATCTGGATGCCACCATGGAACACCACGCGGCTGCGGTTGGCGGCGACGCCGCGCCACAGCAGTTCGCAGGCGGTATCGCGCGCGATGTGGTCGATGCCCAGGCGGGTTTCGACGTGGCGGCGGCCGTTGCCGAGCAGCACGCCATTGGCGGTCAGCTGGGCGTTGTCGCCTTCCAGGCGGACGTTCAATTCATGGCGGCTGAGCGCGGCGCCCAGTTCCAGGTCCACGCGGTGGTACTGCGCGTCGCGGGCCAGCACCGCGTCGGTGCGCAGGAAGCTGGTCTGGCGTGCGCTGCCGGCCTGCACGCGGGCGTGCTTGAGCACGGCATCGCGGGCGACGTGGGCATGCAGCACGGTGTTGTCCAGGTGGGCGGAATCACCGACGCTGAAGCGGTGCTCGACCACGCCCAGGCTGGCGCCGGCGCGCAGTTCGATCAGGTGGCGGTGATGCCAGGCCAGGTCGGTATCGCCGGCGACGCTGGCAAACACCAGCTGCAGCGGCACGTCGACCTGTACGCCTTCATCCACGCGCAGCACCACGCCTTCATCGGCCAGCGCGGCATTCAGGCGGGCGAAGATCTCCTCGCTGCGCTCGTAGCGGCGGCCAAGGAAACGCACGGCGTCTTCGCCGGAGGCCAGTGCGGCCGACAGCGGCTGCAGCTGCACGCTGGCCGGCAGGGCCTGCACGTCGCTCAGCGCGGCGTCCAGGCGGCCATTGACGAACACCAGGCGCGGCGCCGGAATGTCCTCCAGCAGCGCAGCGTCCAGCGCCGGGCCCTGCAGCGGTGCCGCTGCGAACGCACGGCGTTCCAGCTGGCGCAGCGAGGTGTACTTCCAGGCTTCGTTGCGGGCGGCCGGCAGGCCGTCGCGCAGGGCCGCATCCAGCACTTCGCGGCGCGCATCGCTGCCGCAGAAGGCCTGGGCCATCGAATCAAGCAGGGCGCTCATCAGACCGCCGCCTCGGGCACGACCCGGTCCTTCAGGAAATCATAGCCGTGCGCTTCCAGTTCCAGCGCCAGCTCGGGGCCGCCGCTCTTGACGATGCGGCCATCGGCCAGCACGTGCACCACGTCCGGCTTGATGTAGTCCAGCAGGCGCTGGTAGTGGGTGATGACCAGGAACGAACGGTCGGTGCCGCGCAGTGCGTTGACGCCGTCGGCCACGCTCTTCAGCGCGTCGATGTCCAGGCCCGAGTCGGTCTCGTCCAGGATCGCCAGCTTCGGTTCCAGCACGGCCAGCTGGAAGATCTCGTTGCGCTTCTTCTCGCCGCCGGAGAAACCTTCGTTCACGCCGCGGTGCAGCAGTTCGTCCTTCAGGTGCAGCACGGCCAGCTTCTGCCGCACCAGCTTGAGGAACTGCATGGAATCGAGTTCTTCCTCGCCGCGCGCCTTGCGCTGGGCGTTCAGTGCCGCGCGCAGGAAGTAGGTGTTGTTCACGCCCGGGATTTCCACCGGGTACTGGAACGCCAGGAACAGGCCGGCAGCGGCGCGCGCTTCCGGGTCCAGCTCCAGCAGGTCGACGCCGTCGAACTGCACGCGGCCTTCGGTCACTTCGTAGCCATCGCGGCCGGCCAGGACATTGCCCAGGGTGGACTTGCCGGCGCCGTTCGGGCCCATGATGGCGTGCACCTGGCCGGGCTTCACATCCAGCGACAGGCCCTTGAGGATTTCCTTGCCGCCGATGCGGGCGTGGAGGTTTTCGATCTTCAGCATGGTGGGGATTTCCGTGGGGCGGGCCAGGGCCCGCCGGTAAAGAGAATGCGTTTGCGAGGGGCAGGGGCGGGCGCTCAGCCCACCGAACCTTCCAGCGAGACTTCCAGCAGCTTCTTGGCTTCCACCGCGAACTCCATCGGCAGTTCGCGGAACACCTGCTTGCAGAAGCCATCGACGATCATCGACACCGCGTCTTCCTGGCTGATGCCACGGGCGCGGCAGTAGAACAGCTGGTCGTCGGAGATCTTGGAGGTGGTGGCCTCGTGCTCAACGGTGGCGCCCGGGTTCTTCACCTCGATGTAGGGGAAGGTGTGCGCGCCGCACTGCTTGCCGATCAGCAGCGAGTCGCACTGGGTGTAGTTGCGCGCGCCGTCGGCGTTGCGGTCCACCCGCACCAGGCCGCGGTAGGTGTTCTGGCCGCGGCCGGCGCTGATGCCCTTGCTGACGATCTTGCTCTTGGTGCGCTTGCCGACGTGGATCATCTTGGTGCCGGTGTCGGCCTGCTGGCGGTGGTGGGTCAGCGCCACCGAGTGGAACTCACCGACCGAGTCGTCGCCCAGCAGCACGCAGGACGGGTACTTCCAGGTGATCGCCGAACCGGTTTCGACCTGGGTCCAGGTGACCTTGCTGCGCGCGCCACGGCATTCGGCACGCTTGGTGACGAAGTTGTAGATGCCGCCGACGCCGTTCTCGTCGCCCGGGTACCAGTTCTGCACCGTGGAGTACTTGATCTCCGCATCTTCCAGCGCCACCAGCTCGACCACTGCGGCGTGCAGCTGGTTCTCGTCGCGCATCGGCGCGGTGCAGCCTTCCAGGTAGGACACGTAGGCCTTGTCCTCGCACACGATCAGGGTGCGCTCGAACTGGCCGGTGTGGCCGGCGTTGATGCGGAAGTAGGTGCTCAGCTCCATCGGGCAGCGCACGCCCTTGGGAATGAACACGAAGCTGCCATCGGAGAACACCGCCGAATTGAGCGCGGCGAAGTAGTTGTCACCGACCGGCACCACGGTGCCCAGGTACTGGCGCACCAGCTCCGGGTGTTCCTTGATCGCCTCGGACATCGAGCAGAAGATCACGCCCTTCTCGGCCAGTTCCTTGCGGAAGGTGGTGCCGACGGACACCGAGTCGAACACCGCATCCACCGCCACGCCGGCCAGCTTGGCGCGTTCGTGCAGTGGCACGCCCAGCTTGTCGTAGGTGTCGAGCAGTTCCTTCGGCACGTCGTCCAGCGAGGCGTACTTCGGGCCCTTCGGCGCGGAGTAGTAGCTCAGCGCCTGCAGGTCGATCGGCGCGATCTCCAGCTTGGCCCAGTCCGGCATCGGCAGGGTCAGGAAGTGGCGGTAGGCGTCCAGGCGCCACTGCGTCATCCACTCCGGCTCCTCCTTCTTGGCCGACAGGGCACGGATGGTGTCCTCGTCCAGGCCCGGGGGCAGGGAGTCCGATTCGATCTCGGTGATGAAGCCAGCCGAATACTTGCGGCCGAGCTGTTCGTGGATCTCGCGGTTGGGCGTGTCGTCGTGGGCGACGTTTTCGATGGTTTCGGTGGCCATGGGGGCTGCCTGTGGATCAGGAGACGACATCGACAGCGATGGTGCGGCGCTGTTCGTCATCGGCAAGGGGAAGAGGGGGCAGGATCTGGGCGAGGGTGACATCGCGCAGGGCCTCGGAGACCACGTCGTTGATCAGCCGCCAGCTGCTGCGCGCGCCGCACTTGGGCGCCATGCCGCACTGGTGGTGGTCGTGGCTGCATTCGGTCAGGGCCAGCGGCCCTTCCATTGCTTCGACCACCTCGAACAGCGAGATCTCGATGGCCGGGCGGGTCAGCCGGTAGCCACCACGGACGCCGCGCAGGCCTTCGACCAGGCCGGCCTGGGCCAGCGGCTTGAGGACCTT
Organism: Stenotrophomonas sp. YJH_SMC_10; assembly: GCF_059371555.1. Lineage (NCBI taxonomy): Bacteria > Pseudomonadati > Pseudomonadota > Gammaproteobacteria > Lysobacterales > Lysobacteraceae > Stenotrophomonas > Stenotrophomonas sp. YJH_SMC_10. The sequence goes on from NZ_JCAFUS010000002.1 coordinate 19,858, forward strand.
GCTGACGGTGGGCGGCTCCAGGCCGGTGAATTCGGCCAGCTCGGTGGCGCTGAGCACCTCGCCCGGACGGGCGGCGAGCACGGTCAGCACGACGGTGGCGTAATCGGTGAGCTTGGTGACGCGCAACATGGGGATGCGAGTGGTTCTTAAAGCGGACTGAAATTGTACGCTTTTATTCGCCACCATCCAACCCGGGCATTCAGCCGGCGCTGGGGCCGCGCCGGGAGGACACGCCGGGGCCGTTGCCGGGCCGCAATCCTGCGCCAACGGGGTGATTTTCGCAAATCACCCGGAATGGGCGAGAATCAAGGTTCCATCCGCTGCAAACAGCCCGTGCCGATGCCGAAGAAGATCCAAGCCCGCAAGTCCGCCATCCATGGCAACGGCGTGTTCGCCGTGGCCCCGATCAAGCAGGGCGAGCGCGTGATCCAGTACAAGGGCCTGCTGCGCAGCCACGGCGACGTTGATGCCGATGACAGCGGCGACGTCGAAAGCGGCCATACCTTCCTGTTCACCCTCAACGATGACTGGGTGATCGATGCCAACTACAAGGGCAACGACGCGCGCTGGATCAACCATAGCTGCGACCCGAACTGCGAGGCCGTGATCGAGGAAGACGAGGACGGCGACAGCCGCGGCGACAAGGTGTTCATCGAGGCGCTGCGCGACATCACGCCCGGCGAGGAACTGACCTACAACTACGGCATCACCCTGGCCGAGCGCCACACCGCCAAGCTGAAGAAGATCTGGGAGTGCCGCTGCGGCTCGCCCAAGTGCACCGGCACCATGCTGCAGCCCAAGCGCTGACCCTTCCGGCGGTGCCGACCGCTGGCCGGCACGGATGCTCTCCACCTGCCGTGCACGGCAGGGTCACCGCCATGCAAGGCAGGTTCGTCCACGCTGTGCGCTCCCCAACTGGAGCGCACCCATGGCAGAACGATTGAAGGGCAAGCAGATCGCCATCCTGGCCACCCACGGCTTCGAGCAGTCCGAGCTGACCGAGCCCAAGCGGCTGCTGGAAGCGGAGGGCGCGCGGGTCAGCGTGGTGTCGCCCGCGAAGGAAGCGACCATCAAGGGCTGGAAAGAGAAGAACTGGGGCGACGCTGTCGCGGTCGACATTCCGCTGGATGAGGCGGATCCGGCGAGCTTCGATGCCCTGGTGCTGCCCGGGGGCGTCATCAATCCGGACACGCTGCGTACCGATGATGCCGTGCTCGGTTTCATCCGCTCGGTGGATGAAGCCGGCAAGCCTGTGGCGGCGATCTGCCATGGCCCGTGGCTGCTGATCAACAGCGGCCTGGCCGATGGCCGCGAGCTGACCTCCTGGCCGTCCCTGCAGCAGGATCTGGCGAACGCGGGTGCGAAATGGCGCGATGCCGAGGTGGTGGTCGACGGCAACGTCATCACCAGCCGCAAGCCGGACGACATTCCGGCCTTCAGCGAGGCGGTGGTAAAAGCGCTTGCCGCCTGACGCGTACCGGTAGTGCCGGCCGCTGGCCGGCAGATGCAGTCACTGCGCTGCCGGCCAGCGGCCGGCACTACCTCATTGGCCCGGTAGGACCTTACTTGCCCAGTACGCCTGACGGCACCAGGTTGCCCAGGTTCTGGTTGAACGTGACCACCAGCTTGCCGTTCTTCACCTGGGCCGACTGCACCTGCAGGGCGCCGAGCACCCCGGCCACGGCCGGGTCCAGCTTGTAGATCGGCTCACGCTGGGCGTAGTCGCTCAGCCACGCGTTGAGCAGGCTGCGGGTACGCGAGTCGAGGCGGCCACCCTGGCTGGCCGGGGTGAAATCGTCCACGCTCGGTTGCTGCAGGTGGAAGCCCTGGGTCTGCGCGTCATAGCGCAGGCCGCTGCTGAGCTTGACCGTGCCCAGTTTGGCCGGACTGCCGCCGGCAGTGGCCAGCGCCACATCCATGCCCAGGTTCAACCGTTCGCCGGCCGGCAGGCTCAGCTGTGGGTGGCTCATGGTCAGCGCGATCAGGCCGCCGAGGGCGTCCTGGGTGCGCGGGAAGCTGCCGTCCAGGTACTGCTGCACATCGCTGGCGCCGACGGACAGTTCGCGGCCGGAGATGGAAGGGGCGGCCTGTGCGCCGATCGCCGCAGCGATCAGCACGGTGGAGGCCGCGAGGCGGGTCATCAGGGAACGCAGGCGCATGGCAGTGACCGGTGAGCAGGATGGAGTGGATCAAAGAGTAGCCGCGCAGGCTGAATCGCGCGTGCATGCTGCAGCAACGGTTCAGTCCAGCGTTGGGCGCAGTTGTGCCGAGTGGATCTGCCAGGCACTGCCATCGCTGCTGGGCTGCACGCGGTACCAGCCGCTGAAGCGGAAGGTGCCGTTGGCGGTGACCGCGCGGACCTGCACCGGCACCTCAAGCAGCTGCGGTGGCTGCCGATCATCGCGCGCGATCGGGGGATCGCTGTGCAGGCGCAGGGTGCGCAGGTCCTGCAGCTGCCGCAGCGCGGCGTCGTCGGCGCGCCGTGGATCGCCGGGCGGAATCGTCCAGGCGGCGTCACTGGCGGCGCGGTCGCGGTTGAGCAGTGCGGCGACGTAGCGGTTGAGCATCGTCGAAGGCGGCTCTGCGCCGTCGTCGACGGCAGCCAGCAGCGGGATGTCGCTTGCCTGCAGCGCCGGCGGCTGCGGGCCAAGCGCCGGGTCGGTGGCCGCAGTGGCCGCAACGTCCTCGGACGCGTGGGCGCGTTCGCCGGTTACCTCGGCGGCCGGGCGCGAGCAGCCCGGCAGCACCCAGGGGGCGATCAGTAGCGGGATGATCTGGAACAGGGCCCTGCGCATGCCTGCCTCCTCCCCGAGGCAACCGTGGCGCGGCAGTGTACCGATTGGGCGGGGATCAGCGCGAGGAGGGCAGCTGCTCCAGCGCGTCCAGCGCCGGCAGCACCCGGGCGGCGATGGCCGCCAATGCGTGGCCGTCGGTCCCGGCGTGGCGCTGCACGATGTCGCGCAGCAGCTGGGTGGCGATCACCAGCGTCGCGCGCTCGTCGCCGCTGATGCCGGCGGTACGCGGGGCCGCTTCCAGCAGGCGCATCAGGTCGCGGCTGGCGCGATGTTCCAGTTCGATGGTGCAGCGCCCGGTGCACTGCAGCCCGTCCTTTTCGATCGGGGTCACCGAGATCCGGTAGCGGGTGGAGGGGCTGGCCATGAGGATGTGCTCGCCGTAGCTGTGGAGGATGTGCCCACCATAGGCAAGGCCACGGCCGGCGGCGACGGCCACCGCTGCACGCAGTGTTCCACCCGGTACGTTCCAGCGCCTGCCGGGGCGGCGCCCGGCCAATGGCGACGGGCTTGAACGGGGATCGCCCAGCGTGCGGCAACGCTGTGTTGCGGATTGCTCCGGGGCGACGTCCCGCGCATGGCGCGGATTCCCCGCAGGGCACGCGCAAAAAAAAACGGGACGGCCAGAGCCGTCCCGTCGGAATCCGCGTCGGGCGCGCGCTTAGAGCGCGGCGTCCTTCAGCTTCTTCAGCGGACGCACCTTCAGCTTGGTGGTGGCCGGCTTGGCGGCGAACCACTGCTCTTCCTTGGTGAACGGGTTGATGCCCTTGCGCTTCGGCTTGGCCGGCACATTGACGGTGGTGATCTTCAGCAGGCCCGGCAGGGTGAAGGAGCCTGCGCCCTTCTTGTGCACGGAGGAGGCGACGGCACTTTCCAGCGAGGCCAGCACAGCGCGGACGTCCTTGGCGACGACGCCGGAGGCTTCAGCGATGTGTGCAACCAGGCCGGACTTGGTCAGCACTTCCTTGATCGGCTTCGGAGCGGCCGGCTTGGCGGCTGCCTTCGTCGCGACTTTCTTCACTGCCTTCTTCGGGGCAGCCTTCTTAGCGGTCTTTGCCATGGTTTCCTGTTCCGTGAACGGTTGGTTGTTTGGTCGGCGCCGAACCCCGTCGGCAAGCGCAATGTAGGGCAACTCCGGGGCGCCGCCAATAGCCCGAAGCGCGGAAAGTGCATGTTTTTTCATATCCAGGCCGGTTCAGTACATGGCCGGCGGTGGGGATGGGGGCGTAGTGGCGCGCGCGGTGAGCGGCCCCTGTCCATCGAGCGGATGCGCGAAACCACTGAAAACAAGGGAAAAATGCGCTCCGGGCTGGCGAGGAAGTGTCCACGTGCGGGTGCGGGGACGACGTCCGGCCTGCGGCGGAGCGACGCAGGGCTAACGCGTGGCATGCGAGGGTGACCGTTCATCACCGCCACGCAGGAGCAGCACAATGGGAATCTCGCGACACGCCACCGCGCACTGGGAAGGCGATCTGAAGTCGGGCAAGGGAGCGTTGAGCACGCCGCAGAGCGGGCTGCTGGACAAGACCCGCTACGGCTTCAACAGCCGTTTTGGCGACGAAAAGGGCACCAATCCGGAAGAGCTGATCGCCGCCGCGCACGCGGGCTGCTTCACCATGGCGCTGTCGGCCAAGCTGGGCGAAGCCGGCTTCACCCCGACCTCGCTGGACACCGAGGCGAAGGTCGACCTGTCGCTGGAAGGCGGCCCGCAGCTGTCGCAGATCCGGCTGAAAGTGAAAGCGGTGGTGCCCGGCATCGACGCGACGCAGTTCCGCGCCATTGCCGATGACGCCAAGCAGAACTGCCCGGTATCCAAGGCGCTCAGTGCGGTGCCGATCAGCCTGGAAGCCGAACTGGGCTGAGCCGAGGTAGTGCCGGTCGCTGGCCGGCAATCGCATGATGCCGAGATCCATGTAGCAGCCGGCCAGCGTTATGGCGGCCTTCCTGGCCGCCACCCTCCGGGCCGTCGCGTCCGACGTTGGCAGTGGCTCGTGCCGCTGCCTTCGGCTCTACCACCCGCCAGCGCGATCACCAATCAAGGGTGCCGGTAATCACCGTCTGCACCTGGCCGCCCGACCAGACCTCGCCGTCCTCATCGACCCGCAGGGTCAGGCGCGCATCGTGGCCGACCTCGCGGCCCTGGCTGACTTCGAACGGTGCACGGCCGTGGGGCAGGGCCTGGCGCAGGTCCAGCCACGCGGCCAGCACTGCATTGGCAGCACCCGAGGCGGCGTCCTCGAAGCGCCGGCCATTGCCGACGAAGGCACGCACGGCCAGGTCGAATCCCTCGCGGCCATCGCTGAAGGCATAGGCGAACACGCCCATGCTGTCGGTGGACTCGGCCAGCGCCGCCACCGCGTCCCAGTCCGGGTGCAGAGCGCGCAACGCCGCTTCATTGGCCACCTGCACCAGCCACCAGCTGCGTCCGCCCTGCATCCGCGCCGGCGGCAGCGTGCCCAGCGGCCAGTCCTTCAGCGCCGCCTGCAGGCGCGGGTCGGTGGCCTCGGCGATCTCCGCCAGCTGCGCGCGCGGGGTGCGGATGGCGATGCGCTGCTGCGTGCCCTCGCCGCTGACGCGCAGGGGCAGGGCGCCGGCAATGCCGTCCTGCACCAGCACGCCATCCACGGCTTTGGCCAAGCCTGCCTGCAGCACCGCATGCGCCGTGCCGACGCTGGGGTGGCCGGCGAACGGCACTTCCTTCTGCGGGCTGAACATGCGCAGCCGGTAGCTGGCACCGGCGGCCTGCGGCGGGAACACGAAGGTGGTTTCGGGCAGGCGCGTCCAACGCGCGATGGCCTGCATGCTGGCGTCGTCCAGGCCCTCGGCATCGAGTACCACGGCCAGCGGATTGCCGGCACCGGCGCGCGGGGAGAACACATCCAGCTGCAGGAAACGGCGGGTGGTCATCGGGGAGGAACTCCAGTAAACAGGTGGCATAGCGTAGCGCGGGGCACCAAATAGGGGACGGAGGGAATTAAGTCGCTTTTGCCCCATGTGCCATAAGCGACTTAATTCCCTCCGTCCCCTTTTTTTGTGCGTCCCCTTTTTTTCGTGCGCTACCAGCGGACGCGGCCGTCGATGACCGGCTGCACCTGGCCGCCGATCCAGACCGTGCCCTGCGCATCCACCTCGACGTGTACGCGGCCATCGCGGCCGACTTCGCGGCCCTGGCTGGCAATGTAGCGGCCCTCGACGCCGGGCAGGGCATTGCGCTGACGCAGCCAGGCGCCGATCAGCGCGTTGGCGCTGCCGGTGACCGGATCTTCCGGCACGCTGGCGGCATCGGCCGGGCAGAATGCGCGCACCACGCGGGCGTGGCCGCTGCCGGCCTCGTCGGCGAACACCGCCACGCCGGTGGCGTCGGTGGCCAGGCTCCAGTCGCGCAGGGCAGTCATGTCCGGTGCCAGCCCGCGCACGGCAGCGGCGTCGCGCAGCGGCAGCAGCCACCAGCGTGCGCCGTTGTCCCAGAGTTCGGGGACGTGCCCGCGGGCGGCCAGTGCCAGCAGTGCTTCAGGTGCCCCCTCTGCGGCCGTCGGCAGCTGCCGCGCCGGCGGGCTAGCCAGCTGGATTTCCAGTGCCCCGGCCGGGCCGCTCACCCGCACCGGCAACAGTCCCGCCGCGCATTGCTGCAGCAGGGCGCCATCACGCGGTCGGGCCAGCTCGCAGGTCACCGCCGCCCAGGCCGCGCCGACGCTCGGGTGGCCGGCGAACGCCAGCTCGCGGGTCGGGGTGAAGATGCGGATGTGGTAGTCGGCGCCGGGCACGCTGGGGCGCAGGAAGAACACGGTCTCGGACAGGTTCAGCCAGGCGGCCAGGGCCTGCATCTGGCTGCCGGAGAGCGCGTCGGCGTCCAGGATGGCGCCCAGCGGATTGCCGGTGCCGGGGCGGGGGGCGAAGACATCGAGCTGCAGGTAACGAAGGACGGCCATCTACGGGGGTATTGCGCTTAGAATCAAAGGTTCCGCCCCCAAGGGCGGCTTCCCCACATTCTACATAGCCAATCCATGTCAGCTTCCCCCCTTGTCGATCGTTGGATCGTACTGAAGTTCGGCGGCACCTCGGTGTCGCGTCGTCACCGCTGGGACACGATCGGGAAGCTGGCAAAAAAACGCGCGGAAGAGACCGGCTCGCGCGTGCTGGTGGTGGTGTCGGCGCTGTCCGGTGTCACCAACGAACTGACCGCGATTGCCGATGGTGCGCCCGACAGCCGGGACCGGGTGGCAGCGCTGGTCGAACGCCATGAAGGCTTCCTGGCCGAGCTGGGCCTGGGCCGCGAGGTGCTGGCCGAGCGTTTGGCGGCGCTGCAGGGCCTGCTCGACGATGCGCGCGCGGCCACCCGTCCGCTCGCTTGGCAGGCCGAAGTGCTGGGCCAGGGTGAGCTGCTGTCGTCGACCCTGGGCGCGGCCTACCTGCACGCCTCGGGCCTGGACATGGGCTGGATGGACGCGCGCCAGTGGCTGGACGCGATGCCGCCGCAGCCGAACCAGAGCGAGTGGTCGCAGCGACTGTCGGTGAACTGCCAGTGGCGTGCCGATGCGGAGTGGATGCAGCGCTTCCGCGCGCAGCCGACCCGCCTGCTGATCACCCAGGGCTTCATTTCGCGGCATGCCGACGGCGGTACCGCCATTCTCGGCCGCGGTGGCTCGGATACCTCGGCGGCGTACTTCGGCGCACTGCTCGGCGCCAGCCGCGTGGAGATCTGGACCGATGTGCCGGGCATGTTCAGTGCCAACCCCAAGGATGTGCCCGATGCGCGCCTGCTGACCCGGCTGGACTATTACGAGGCGCAGGAAATCGCCACCACCGGCGCCAAGGTGCTGCATCCGCGCTCGATCAAGCCGTGCCGCGACGCCGGCGTGCCGATGGCCATCCTCGATACCGAGCGCCCGGAACTGCCGGGCACCAGCATCGACGGCAGCGCCGCTCCAGTGCCCGGGGTAAAGGCGATCAGCCGCCGCAACGGCATCGTGCTGGTGTCGATGGAAGGCATCGGCATGTGGCAGCAGGTCGGCTTCCTGGCCGATGTGTTCAACCTGTTCAAGAAGCACGGCCTGTCGGTGGACCTGATCGGTTCGGCCGAAACCAACGTCACCGTGTCGCTGGACCCGTCCGAGAACCTGGTCAACACCGATGTGCTGGCCGCCTTGTCGGCCGACCTGTCGCAGATCTGCAAGGTGAAGGTGATCGTGCCGTGCGCGGCGATCACCCTGGTCGGCCGTGGCATGCGTTCGCTGCTGCACAAGCTGTCGGACGTGTGGGCCACGTTCGGCCGCGAACGCGTGCACATGATTTCTCAATCGTCCAACGACCTGAACCTGACCTTCGTCATCGACGAGGCCGATGCCGATGGCCTGCTGCCGATCCTGCATGCCGAGCTGATCGACAGCGGTGCGATGCCGGTGGAAGAAACCGAAGTGTTCGGCCCGCGCTGGCGCGAGATTGCCGGCACCGTGCGCCCGCGCGGCACGCCGTGGTGGCGCGGCCAGCGTGCGCATCTGCTGCAGCTGGCCGATGCCGGTACGCCGCGCTACGTCTACCACCTGCCGACGGTGCGCGCCCGCGCCCGCGCGCTGGCCGCGATCAAGCCGATCGACCAGCGCTACTACGCGATCAAGGCCAACAGCCACCCGGCCATCCTGCAGCTGCTGGAAGCGGAGGGCTTCGGCCTGGAGTGCGTGTCGCACGGCGAGCTCAAGCATGTGTTCCAGCACCTGCCGGAGCTGTCGCCGCGGCGCGTGCTGTTCACTCCCAGCTTCTGCCCGCGCAGCGAGTACGAGGCGGCGTTCGCCCTGGGCGTGACCGTGACCGTCGACAACGTGGAAGCGCTGCAGCGCTGGCCGGACCTGTTCCGCAACCGCGAGCTGTGGCTGCGCGTCGACCTGGGCCGGGGCGAAGGCCACCATGCCAAGGTCCGCACCGGCGGCAAGGATTCCAAGTTCGGCCTGCCGATCGCCCGCGTGGACGAGTTCGTGCGCGCGGCCACCGAGCTGGGCAGCCGCGTGGTCGGCCTGCATGCACACCTGGGCAGTGGCGTGGAAACCGCGCAGCACTGGCGCCTGATGTGCGATGAGCTGGCCGGTTTCGCCCGCCGCATCGGCAGCGTGCAGACCATCGACATCGGTGGCGGCCTGCCGATTCCGTACAGCGACGAAGACGAGCCGTTCGACCTGGACGCCTGGGCCGAGGGCCTGGCCGAGGTCAAGGCGCTGCACCCGGCATTCCGCCTGGCGATCGAGCCGGGTCGCTACCTGGTGGCCGAATCGGGCGTGCTGCTGACCCATGCCACCCAGGTGGTGGAGAAGGACGGCGTGCGCCGCGTGGGCCTGGATGCCGGCATGAACACGTTGATGCGCCCGGCGCTGTACGACGCCTGGCATGACATCGAGAACCTCAGCCGGCAGGGGGGGTATGCCGAAGCGGCGTTCGATGTGGTCGGGCCGATCTGCGAATCCAGCGATGTGTTCGGCAAGCGCCGCAAGCTGCCGGTGTCCACTGCGCCGGACGACGTGATGCTGATCGCCGATGCCGGTGCCTACGGCTATGTGATGGCCAACACCTACAACCAGCGGGCGATGCCGCGCGAAGACGTGATCGAGTGATTGCCTTCCGCACCCTGCACCCGCCCACCGACACGTCCCGCGCGCATGCGCGGGCCTGTGCCTGACCGGATACACCATGACTGCTTTCGACAAACACCAGGTTTCCCGCTTCCGCTTCGTCCGCTGCGACTTCGCTGCGGATACCGGCGTGGCCCGGCTGGTCTACGCCTTCGATGACGGCCCGGAGATGGTGGAGACCATCACCGTGCCCGGCGCCCCGTTCGTGCTGGACCCGGCGCGTGCGGCAGCGGTGCAGCGCGCGCTGCAGCTGCTGCACCTGATCGCCGGCGTCAGCTACTACAAGGCCGGCGTACCGGATACGGTCAGCATCGACAGCTACAGCATCGATGCCGATACCGCCGCGCTGGTGGAGACCATTTACCTCAACGGCCTGGGCGAATTCGCCTACCGCAACGGCCTGAACCTGCGCGGCCGCTTCCGGTTGCCGGTGCAGGGCGAGGCCGTGCAGGCGCCGGCGCTGGGCCTGCAGCCGCACGCGCTGGTGGCCATCGGCGGCGGCAAGGATTCGCTGGTCAGCATCGAAGCGCTGCGCCGTGCCGGCGTGGACGAGACGGTGACCTGGATCGGTGGCTCGCAGCTGATCCGTGCGTGCGCCGAGCGCACCGGCCTGCCGACATTGAACCTGGGCCGCACGCTGGCACCGGAGCTGTTCGAGCTGAACCGCCAGGGCGCCTGGAACGGCCATATCCCGGTGACGGTGGTGAACTCGGCGATCATGGTGCTGGCCGCGTTGCTGCACGGCGTGGACCAGGTCGTGTTCTCCAACGAGCGCTCGGCCAGCTACGGCAGCCAGATTCCAGGCACCGGCGAAGTGAATCACCAGTGGTCCAAGGGCTGGGCCTGCGAGCAGGCGTTCGGCAGCCATGTGCAGAAGTACGTGGCGGCGGACCTGCAGTACTACTCGCTGCTGCGGCCGATGTCCGAGCTGGCGGTGGCCCGCCAGTTCGCCAAGAGTGACTTCTACGACGCGCATTTCTCCAGCTGCAACCGCAACTTCCACATCCTCGGCGAGCGCCCGGTGAACCGCTGGTGCGGCGTCTGCCCGAAGTGCCATTTCGTGTTCCTGGCGCTGGCCCCGTTCATGCCCAAGACGCGCCTGGTGCGCATCTTTGGCCGCAACCTGCTGGACGATGCCGAGCAGGCCGGTGGCTTCGATGCGCTGCTGGAATTCCAGGACCACAAGCCGTTCGAGTGCGTGGGCGAAGGCCGCGAATCGCGTGCGGCAATGGCGACGCTGGCGCAGCGCCCGGAGTGGAAGGAAGACGTGCTGGTGAAGCGCTTCTGCAATGAGATCCAGCCGCAGCTGGATGCCGCCGAACTGGAACTGGCACCGCTGCTGCAGCTGCAGGGCGAGCACCGTGTTCCGGCCGCGCTGTGGGAACGGGTGCGTGAAGATTTCGAAGCTTGAGGGAAAGCGCGTTGCGCTGTGGGGATGGGGCCGTGAGGGCCGTGCCGCGTTTGCGGTGCTGCGCGCGCGCCTGCCCACGCTGGCATTGAGCCTGTTCTGCCCGGCGTCCGAGGTCGAAGCGGCGCGTGCGGAAACGCAGGGTGCGCTGGACGTTCGCGGTGAGCCGTCGGCCGAGGCGCTGGCGGCGTTCGACGTGGTGATCAAATCGCCCGGCATCAGTCCCTACCAGCCGATCGCGCTGCAAGCAGTGGCGCAGGGCACCACCTTCATCGGTGGCACCGCGCTGTGGTTTGCCGAGCATGCAGGTGCTGATGGCATCGTGCGCGACACCGTGTGCGTGACCGGTACCAAGGGCAAGAGCACCACTACCGCGCTGGTCGCGCACCTGCTGCGCGCGGCCGGCCACCGCACCGGCCTGGTCGGCAACATCGGCCTGCCGCTGCTGGAAGTGCTGGATCCACAGCCCGCGCCCGAGTACTGGGCGGTGGAGTTGTCCAGCTACCAGACCGGTGAGGTGGCACGCAGTGGCGCCCATCCGCAGGTGGCGGTGGTGCTGAACCTGTTCCCGGAACACCTGGACTGGCACGGCAGCGAACAGCGTTACATCGAGGACAAGCTGCGGCTGGTGACGGAAGCCGCACCTCGCATCGCCGTGCTCAATGCCGCCGATCCGCACCTGGCTGCGCTGTCGCTGCCCGAGAGTGAGGTGGTCTGGTTCAACCAGCCGCAGGGCTGGCATATGCGCGGCGACATCGTGCATCGCGGCGAACAGGCCGTGTTCGATACCCGCAACACACCGCTGCCGGGCCGCCACAACCGCGGCAACCTGTGCGCGGTGCTGGCCGCGCTGGAGGCACTGGGCCTGGACGCGGCGGCGCTGGCACCGGCGGTGCAGGATTTCCGCCCGCTGCCGAACCGCCTGCAGCGCATCGGCGTGGCGAATGGCCTGACCTACGTCAACGATTCGATCAGCACCACGCCGCATGCCAGCCTGGCCGCGCTGGAGTGCTTCGCCGGGCAGCGCATCGCGCTGCTGGTGGGCGGGCATGACCGTGGCCTGGACTGGACCGATTTCATGCAGCACATGGCGCACGATGTGCCGCCGGTGGAGATCGTGACCATGGGCAGCAACGGCCCGCGCATCCACGCGATGCTGCAGCCGCTGGCCGATGCCGGTCACTTCGGCCTGCACGCGGCGGGCGATCTTGCCGAGGCGATGGCGCTGGCACGTACCGCGCTGGGCGAGCAGGGCGGGGTCGTGCTGCTGTCGCCGGGCGCGCCGAGCTTCGGGGCCTACCGCGACTACGTGGCGCGCGGACGTCATTTCGCCGCGCTGGCTGGATTCGATCCGGACAGCATCAGCGCGATTCCGGGGCTGGGTATCGCTTGAAGGTAGTGCCGGCCGCTGGCCGGCAACCTCCGGAGAAACTCATCCACGCATGGCGTGGATCTACTGTAGAGCCGAGCCCATGCTCGGCTGGATTTCAGTAGTCCTGATCGATGAACGCGTAATCGCCGTCAATCAGCTGCTCCAGGTAGGCGTCGAAGCTGGGCGCGATCACCGCGTAGCTGTCCGGATCGTGCAGGTAGCGCACCACTTGGCCGACCGTACCGCCCGGTGCGGGATCGAAATCCAGGTGCAGCATCGAGGTGCCGCCATTGTTCATGCAGTGCGAGAAGCACAGCCGGCGGCTCATCGGCAGATCGGCGTCGATGCCCTTGCCGAGGATCTCCGGCTCGTCATCCAGCCATTCTTCATAGATGGAACGGATGCTGTCGTCCCACTGCCGCTGGTCCTCGAAGATCTGCGCGACCGAGCGCAGGTAGTACGGATAGCCGCCGTCCTCAACGTCAGAGCCGAGCATCAGCACGCAGACCTCGCCGCCGGGGTACTCGCGGAAGTGGGTGCCATCCACGCGCGACAGCAGTTCCACCAGGCTGTCCGGCACCTGCGGCCACTGCACGCGCAGGCGCTGCAGGTCTTCGGCGCTGGCGCCCCGGACGTGGACCCATTGCGAGGCGTCGTCAGCAGGCAGGCGCGGGATCAGGCCAGACAGAAAGCGGTCAACAACGTTCATGCGGAAAAAAGGGGACGGAGGGAATTAAGTCGTATCCAACCACACCTGCGTCACGTCGCCAATGCAGAATGCGACGCGGGAGGGGCAAATGCGGCTTAATCCCCTCCGTCCCCTTTTTCTTGCGGAGCAGGCGCATGAATCGTTGGCGATGCGGTGTTGCGGTGATGCTGGGGCTGGCGGCGATGCCGGCGTGGGCGGCAATGAAGACCCAGCCGGTGGAGTGGAAACACCAGGGCACGACCTTCAGTGGCGTGCTGGTCTATGACGATGGCGAGCACGGGAAGCGTCCGGGCCTGGTGATGGTGCCGAACTGGAAGGGTGTGAACGAGTCGGCCATCGAGAAGGCCAAGCAGCTGGCCGGCGACGACTACGTGGTGCTGGTGGCCGATGTCTACGGCAAGGGCGTGCGGCCGAAGACCGATGCCGAGGCCGGGCCGGTGGCGACCAAGCTGCGCAACGACCGGCCGCTGCTGCGCGCACGTGCGCTGGAAGCGGTGAACGTGCTCAAGGCCCAGGCCGGCAAGGTGCCGCTGGATGCCGGCCGGATCGGTGCGGTGGGCTTCTGTTTCGGCGGTACCACCGTGCTTGAACTGGCTCGCGCCGGTGCGCCATTGGCCGGTGTGGTCAGCCTGCACGGCGGGCTGGGTTCGCCGCTGCCGGCGCAGGCCGGTGGCAGCCACCCGTCGGTGCTGGTGCTCAACGGCGCCGAGGACAAGAGCGTGACCGCCGAGGACATCGCTGGTTTCCAGAAGGAAATGGATGCGGCCAAGGTCGATTGGGAGTTCACCAACTACAGCGGTGCGGTGCACTGCTTCGCCGAGCGCGATGCCAACAGCCCGCCGGGGTGCCAGTACAACGAGCGGGCGGCGAAGCGCGCGTGGAAGGCGCTGGATGAATTCTTCGAGGAACGTTTCGAGAAACGCTGATCGGTGCAGCGGTAGTGCCGGCCGCTGGCCGGCATTCCCGTGGCATCGGCAGCCTCAGGAGGTTGCCGGCCAGCGGCCGGCACTACAATGCGGTCGATGCGAGGGGTCGGCACGGAAACATCAATGCGAGCGCTGCACCGCGTAGCGTGCCAGGCCGCGCAGGGCGGCCACGGCATCGTTGTCGCCCAGGCCATCGAGCGCGCGCTCGGCGGCCTCGGCATATTCCTCGGCACGCGCGCGGCTGTACTCCAGGCCGCCGGTAGCACGGATCGCGGCCAGCACTTCCGGCATCGCCGAGGCGTCGCCGTCCTGCACGATGGTGCGCAGGCGTTCGCGGGTAGCGGCGTCGGAGTGGGCCATCGCGTGGATCAGCGGCAGCGTGGCCTTGCCCTCGGCGAGGTCGTCGCCCAGGTTCTTGCCCAGCTCCTCTGCGTTGGCCGAGTAGTCCAGCACGTCGTCGGCAATCTGGAACGCATAGCCCAGGTGCATGCCGTAGTCGAACAGGGCCTGCTGGGTCGCCTCATCCACGCCGCTGGCCAGCGCGCCCAGGCGGGTGCCGGCGGCGAACAGCACCGCGGTCTTGCGCTCGATCACGCGCAGGTAGGCGGCCTCGTCGGTATCCGGGTTGTGCACGTGCAGCAGCTGCAGCACTTCACCCTCGGCGATGCGGTTGGTGGCATCGGCCAGGATCTGCATCACCGGCATGCGCTCCAGCTCGACCATCAACTGGAAGCTGCGCGAGTACAGGAAGTCGCCGACCAGCACGCTGGGCGCGTTGCCCCACAGCGCGTTGGCGGTGCTGCGGCCGCGGCGCAGGCTGGATTCGTCCACCACGTCGTCGTGCAGCAGGGTCGAGGTATGGATGAACTCGATGATCGCCGCCAGCTGGTGGTGCTCCGGCCCGGCCTGGCCGACCGCATGGCCGGCCAGCATCACCAGCATCGGGCGCAGGCGCTTGCCGCCGGCGGAAATGATGTGGTCGGCGATCTGGTTGATCAGCACGACGTCCGAGGACAGCCGGCGCCGGATCAGGGCGTCGACGGCGGCCATGTCGGCCGCGGCAAGCGACTGGATCTGGGGCAGGCCCAGGGCGGGACGGGTGTCTTCGGTGATGGTCATGCGATCAGGCTTTCAGGCTCACCACTGATTATAGGCGCTGGCCGTGAATTCGGGCGCAAACCGGCCCGCGCGGCAATTCCAGCCCGGCCTGCGCGGCCCTCCGCGTGAATACGTATGCAGGTTGCGCCATGCCCGGGAGCCCGCCGCTAAGCTTGCCGGATCAGGATTTCGGCCCGCTGCCGGCGGGTCCCGCATGCCCGGAGGGGGGCTGTCGATGTCGCACTATCCATGGTGGCGCGGAGCCGTCATCTATCAGATCTACCCGCGCAGTTACCTCGATGCCAACGGCGATGGCGTGGGCGATCTGCCCGGCATCATCCAGCGCCTGGACCACATTGCCGCGCTGGGCGTGGATGCGATCTGGATCTCGCCGTTCTTCAGGTCGCCGATGGCCGACTTCGGCTACGACATCGCCGATTACCGCGACGTTGATCCGCTGTTCGGCAGCCTGGACGACTTCGACCGCCTGTTGGCCAAGGCCCACGGCCTGGGCCTGAAGGTGATGATCGACCAGGTGCTGAGCCACACCTCGATCGAGCATGCCTGGTTCCGCGAGAGCCGCCAGGACCGCAGCAACCCGAAGGCCGACTGGTACGTCTGGGCCGACCCGCGCGAGGACGGCACGCCCCCCAACAACTGGCTGTCGCTGTTCGGCGGCTGCGCCTGGCAGTGGGAGCCGCGCCGTGAGCAGTACTACCTGCACAACTTCCTGGTCGACCAGCCGGACCTGAACTTCCATCACCCGGACGTGCAGCAGGCCACCCTGGACAACGTGCGCTTCTGGCTCGACCGCGGTGTGGATGGCTTCCGCCTGGATGCGATCAACTTCTGCTTCCACGACGCACAGCTGCGCGACAACCCGGCCAAGCCCGCCGACAAGCGGGTGGGCCGCGGCTTCAGCCCGGACAACCCGTACGCCTACCAGTACCACTACTACAACAACACCCAGCCGGAGAACCTGCCGTTCCTGGAGCGCCTGCGCGCACTGCTCGACCAGTATCCGGGGGCGGTCAGCCTGGGCGAGATCTCCTCGGAGGATTCACTGGCGACCACGGCCGAGTACACCCGCGATGGCCGCCTGCACATGGGCTACAGCTTCGAGCTGCTGGTGGACGACTACAGCGCCGCTTACATCCGCGATACGGTCTCGCGTCTGGAAGCGGCAATGACCGAAGGCTGGCCGTGCTGGGCGGTGTCCAACCACGATGTGGAGCGCGCGGTCAGCCGCTGGGGCGGCCACCCCGCCGACCCGCGCCTGGCGCGGATGCTGGTGGCGATGCTGTGCTCGCTGCGCGGTTCGGTCTGCCTGTACCAGGGCGAGGAGCTGGGCCTGGCCGAGGCCGAGGTGCCGTTCGAGGCCCTGCAGGATCCCTATGGCATCACCTTCTGGCCGAATTTCAAGGGCCGTGACGGCTGCCGTACCCCGCTGCCGTGGACCGATGCACCGCTGGCCGGCTTCACCACCGGCCAGCCCTGGCTGCCGATCCCGGCCGAACACCGGGCCGCGGCGGTCGCCGTGCAGGAGCGCGACCCGCATTCGGTGCTGGCGGCGTTCCGCGCGTTTCTGGGCTGGCGGCATACCCAGCCGGCCCTCCTGCACGGCAGCATCAGATTTCTTGAAAGCGCCGAGCCTGTGCTGCTGTTCGAGCGTATGCTTGCAGATGAAACCCTCCTGCTGGCCTTCAACCTGTCGGCCGAGGCGGTGAGCCATCCGCTGCCGCCGGGTAACTGGCAGCAGGTGGCGGTGCCGGGTCCGGATGCGGGCACGGTGCGGGGCAATGAACTCCAGCTGCCGCCGCGCGCGGTGTATTGCGCCCGACGCAGCTGACCGTTTTCTCCGGTGGCGGTACTTGCGGGGACGGGGCCGAAGTGCCCCGTCCCTTTTTTGTGGGTGGGGTTCCGGCGAAAGGCATCCGCGCAGAAGAAAACCCGCTGCCTGCGCAGCGGGTTTCCGGTCCTGCTCCCTTTGTGTTGCCGGCCAGCGGCCGGCGCTACCGTGTCCGAGCTGCCGGCCAGCGGCCGGCACTACCGGGTCCGGGCTGCCGGGCAGGGCCCGGCGCTACCTCAGAACTTGTAGTTCACGCCCAGCATGTAGGTGCGGCCCCACTCGATGTACTCCAGCGGGCGGTCCTTGCTGCCGGCGTAGGTGCGGTACGGCTCATTGGTCAGGTTGCTGCCCTGCAGTAGCAGGGTGAGACCGCGCAGGGTGCTGCTGTCGCTGAAGGTGTAGCTGATCTGCGCGTCGGTCACGTTCTCGCCGACCACGTAGCGCAGGCTGCGGTTGCCGTTGAAGTTGCCGATCTCGCCGATGAAGTCCGAACGGCGGCGCTGGCTGACGCGTGCTTCAAAGCCACTGCGCTCGTAGTAGGCGGTGAAGTTGTACACGCGCTTGGACAGCCCCGGCAGGCTGATCGGATCGCTGCCGACGCTGGACGCGCTTTCCGGGTCCAGGATGGTGATGTCGCTCTTGTTGAAGGTCGCGCTGGCCTGCAGGCCGAAGCCACGCAGGTTGTCGGTCAGCATGTCCAGCGGGAACGATGCGGTCAGCTCCAGGCCCTTCAGCGTGCCGCCCTTGCCGTTCTGCGGTGCGGAGAAGGTGCCGGTGGTCAGCACCGGCACGGTCATGCCCGGCGGCGGTACGTAGCTGCCCAGCAGCGCGGTGAAGTCGTAGTTGTCGACCGACTGCGTGTAGACGTAGCTCTTCAGGTCCTTGTAGAAGATCGCGGCGGCCACGTAGGCCTTCTCGCCGAAGTACTTCTCGTAGGACAGGTCCAGTGCGGTGGCGCGCCACGGATCCAGCAACGGGTTGCCGCCACTGCCGCCGGGGCGGCCGGTGGCGGTATCCACGCCGAACTCCAGGCCGGCACGCATCTGGTCCACGCGCGGCCGCGCAACCTGCTTGGCGGCGGCGAAACGCAGGGTCTGCTGGTGCGGGAACATGAAGGCCAGGTTCAGGCTCGGCAGCCAGTCATTGTAGGTGCGGCCGTTCGAGTACGGCTGCACGTTGTTGCCGGCCGACTGCGAGCTGTCCCAGTAGCGCGAATCCGAGCTCTGGTCGGTGTGCTGCATCTGCACGCCGATGTTGCCGCGCACGCCGACTTCGCCGATGTCGGTGTTGATGTTCAGGCGCGCCCAGGCGGTGGTGATCTTCTCCTGCACCGTCCACGACTTGGGAATCAGGTAGTCCAGGTTGTCGACCGGGTTGAAGGTCATGTAGCGGCCGACCGCGGCCGGCACGTTCCAGGCCGGGATGGTGCCGAGGCCGGCGAAGCCGAGGTTGACCGGGCGGTACTGCAGGTCCGAGGCGATGTTGGCATCGCCCTGCGCACCGAGCAGGATGTTGCCCTCGGACTGGGTCTTCACCTTGCGGCGGTCGGCGTAGTTCACGCCGATGTCGATGTCCGGCGCCCAGGAGGCGATGGCATCGGGCAGGGCGATGGTGGCGGCCAGCTTGCCACCCTTCAGGCGGTCTTCCACCTGCGGCACCTTGCCATAGCCGGAACCGTAGATGGTGTTGGTCAGGAACAACGCATCGGGATTGGAGTAGTTCAGGCCCGGGCGGATCTGCGAGAAGCCATCCTGGCGGATCGTCACGCCGATCGTGTCCAGCTGTGGCATCGGGGTCAGCTGCAGGTTGTTTTCCAGGTTCAGCTCATCGCGCGTGGCCTTGGAGTAGTTCAGGTCGGCGACCAGCTTGACGCCACCGAAGTTGAACTCGTTGTTCCAGCCAAACGCATCGATCTTGTCCTTGCGCTTGTTGTACATGCCACGCACCAGCGGATACACGCCGCTGGCGGTGCCGCCGGTGAACGAGCCGTTGGCGTTGATCTGCGGGTTGCTGATCAACAGGCCCGGCGTATAGCCGCCGTTGTAGTTGCTCAGGTTGAGCTCGAACTGGTTGGCGGTGTCGATCTGCTCGGCTTCGGTGTGGAACGCATCGAAGGTGCTGGTCCAGCTGTTGTTCGGGCGGAACTGGATGGTGGCCATCACGCCGTCACGCTTGTTGTTGCCGGTGCGGCGCAGCGCCTTGATGCCATCGGAGAAGTAGGTGCCGGCACCCACGCCCGGGCGGTCGCCCTTGTCGGTGTGCTCGGTGGTCCACGGCTCGTACAGGCCGACCTGGTTCTCCTGGATCGGCATGTCGCTGTGCGCGTAGCCGATGGCGATGCCAAGCGTCTTGTCCAGGAACTGGTCGATGTAGCTGGCGCTGAAGCGGTTGCCGTACGGATCGGTGTTGGCGGCGCGGCCCAGCGAGCTCTTCTGGTAGCGGCCACTGACCGCGATCACGCGCTCGCCGAAGCTGAGCGGGCGCGCCGTCTGCATGTCGATGGTGCCCGACAGGCCCTGGCCGACCAGCGCCGCATCCGGGGTCTTGTACACGGTCACGCCGTTGACCAGTTCGGACGGGTACTGGTCGAACTCGACGCCGCGGTTGTCGCCGGTGCTGACCACTTCGCGGCCATTGAGCAGGGTGGTGGCGAAGTCCGGCGACAGGCCGCGCACGCTGATCACCTGCGCACGTCCGGCGACGCGCTGTGCGGCCAGGCCGGGCAGGCGCGAGATGGACTCGGCGATGCTGACGTCGGGCAGCTTGCCGATGTCTTCGGCGGAAATCGCCTCGACCACCGAGGTGGCGTCCTGCTTGACCGCGATCGCGCTCTCGATGCCGCGGCGGATGCCGGTGACCTGCACCGTATCGAGGTTGGTGGCGGCGGTGCCGGCCGGCGTGGTGGTGTTTTGCGTGGACTGTGCCGACGCCAGTGTCGGCGCCAGGACAACGGCCAGCGCGATGCTCAGCGCGCTGCGCTTGTGGTTCAACATTTTCCCCTCCCAGGCAATGTTGCAGATCGATTTGTGAGCGTTCCGGCGGGGCCGTGAACGTGCGACGCGGTGGCCGCTGTCGTCGCCGCTATGGTAGGCAGCGCATTCTTCGCGGGAATCACCCTGCATACGTATTCAATGGCGTCTGCAGGGATGTAATCGCTTTCAGGTGCTGCTTGCGGTAGTGCCGGCCGCCGGCCGGCAATCGCACTCACCGGGTTGTCAGCCGGCAGCCGGCACTACCCGGGCGTTCAAAGCGGTGTGAAGCGAATGGCCTGCCCGCCACCCGGCGCCAGCACCAACGTCAGCAGGTCGGCGCTGGTCACCTCGCGGATTTCGCGGGTGAATGCGAATGGGTTGCTGCGGAAATCCGCGCCCTCGCCATCGCGGTAGATCTCGGCGCGATAGCGCACGCCTGGCTCCAGGAAGCCCAGCGAGACCGGCAACACGCGGCCGTGTTCATCCGTGATGCTGCCGAGGAACCAGTCGCGGCTGTTGCGGTCGCGGCGCACGATCGTCACGTAGTCGCCCACTTCGCCATCGAGCACGCGGCTCTGCTCCCAGTCCACCGCCACGTCCTCGATGAAACGGAACGCCTCGCGGTGCTGCAGGTAGTGTTCGGGCAGGTCGGCGGCCATCTGGATCGGGCTGTACAGCACCACGTACAGCGCCAGCTGCCGCGCCAGCGTGCTGGGGATGGCCTGGCCGTGGTGGCCCTTCAGGCTGAGGATGCCGGGGGTGTAGTCCATCGGCCCGGCCAGCATGCGGGTGAACACCAGGTTGACCTCGTGCTCGGGCGGGTTCGGCGGCTGGCCCCAGGCGTTGTACTCCATGCCGCGCGCGCCTTCGCGCGAGATCCAGTTCGGGTAGGTGCGGCGCAGGCCGGTGTCCTTGATCGGTTCATGCGGGTTCACCGACAGGTGCCGGCGCGCCGCCTCCTGCACCACCTTCAGGTGATGGCGGGCCATGAACTGACCGTCGTGCCACTCGCGCCACAGCGGTCCCCCCGCAGGATTGCGACGATCGACCTGGCCGTCGTCGCACACATAGCCGGTCTTGAACTGGTCCACGCCCAGCCGTGCATACAGGTCCAGCGCGGCACCCAGCTGGTCCTCGTAGTGCTCGATGGCGCAGCCGGTTTCATGGTGGCCGATCAGGTGCACGCCCTTCTTCAGGCCATACGCCGACAGCGCTTCAATGTCGAAATCAGGCGTGGCGCGGGTGAAATCGAAGTCGTAGCCATTGCCCACCCACATGCCATCCCAGCCCGGATTCCAGCCTTCCACCAGCACGCCGCGGAAGCCGTGCGCGGCCGCGAAGTCGATCACCTTCTTCGTCTTGGCGGTGGTGGCCGCGTGTTTCGGCCCGGTCGCCCAGCTCTCGTTGTCCAGGTGCATCGACCACCACACGCCGAGGTACTTGGCCGGCTTCACCCAGCTCACATCACCCAGCGCATTGGGTTCGTTGAGATTGAGGATCAGGTCCGATTCGACCAGGCCGCCGGCGCGGTCGGCGATCTGCAGCGTGCGCCAGGGCGTGGCGAAGGGCAGGGTGCGGCGCACCTTCCAGCCTTCGGCCGAGGGCGAAAGCTGCGCGCGCAGGCGTTGTCCCTCGGTCCGGCGCAGCCACATGCCGGCATAGTCCACCAGCGCCGCTTCGTGGATCGCCACGTGCAGGCCGTCGCGACTGCGCAGGGTCATCGGCGTATGCACCAGCGGCACTTCGCGCAGCGGCGTGCGCTGGTACAGGTATTCGTAGTGGATCGGCTCGCCGGCGGGAATCCACCAGGCGGTTGATTCGGGCGCGATGGCGAACTCGGTCAGTTCGTCATCGATGATGGCCTCGCGCAGGTTCGGTTGTTCAGGGAACACATAGCGGAAGCCAAGGCCATCATCGTAGACGCGGAACACCACATCCAGCCGCCGCTTGCTGCCGGTGGTTTCGGCGAGCTGTACGGTCAGCTCGTTGAAGTGGTTGCGGGTGAGCCGGCGTTCGCCCCATGGCTGTTCCCAGGTGTCATCGACGCTGCGCCGCTGCTGGCCCAGCAGGGCGAAATCGCGGTCCAGGCGGCCGTCGCGCAGGGCAAAGCCGAGCTTCGAATCCTCCACCACGGTGTCGCCCAGGCGCTCGACACGGTAGCGGGCGGTGCCGCCATCCAGCAGCAGACTGACCTTCAATACCTTGCCCGGCGATTCGACGCTGGCCACCTGTGGCGCGGCCTGTGCCAGCGTGGCCCACCCGATCAGGGCCAGGCCGAGCATGTGCGCGAACACCGCGCGTACAGCAGTGGATGACATCGGCAGTTCCCCTCCCAAGGCGCCGTTGGCAGACCCGGACCATAAGCCAGCGCGGCGGGCGCGCCACCGCGCGATGCCATGAATACGTATGCAACTGGACGCAGCTGACAGCCCCGCGTCTACCATGGGGCCAGGGCACCTTGAGGGAGGGGCCGCGCCCGCCCGCCGGCAACGACGGTGCGGACCTACAACGCGTGCAGAGAGGGAGGGAGGCCGACGGGCGCAAGCCGGTCCGCCGCTTCGATGCTGAAGATCATTTGCCTGACCGCTGCCCTGGGGGCAGCGCTGGGTTCGACCGCGCAGGCGGCCGACCTGCAATTCGACGGCCGCAACGCGCGCGCCGAAGCGGCTGCCAAGGGTGGCTTCGTGCTGCATGCGCCGAAGGGAGAGGTGCGCATCGCGCCCATGCCGATGCGCAGCCACACCGACAGCGTCATGTTCGATGCGTTGTTCGCGCTGGCCCAACAGGAGATGGACCAGGACCGGGTGGACGCGATCCGCGATCCGGCGTTCGACGAGGGCCGGCCGGTCCCGTGCGACTGCTTCCAGACCGGTGCGCGCTGGCCCTATGTGTGGACCCGCGATGTCAGCTTCGCCGCCGATCTGGCGCTGGCGCGGCTGGACCCGCAGCGGACCCGGCAGTCGCTGCAGTTCAAGCTGTCGGCCGCCCGTGACGGGCGTACGCCCGGCCTGTTCGTGGCGCAGGACACCGGTTCCGGCGGCAGCTGGCCGATCAGCAGTGATCGCGTGGTGTGGTTCCTGGCCGCGCGCCATCTGCTGGCGGATCGCGCGTTTGCCGACCAGGTCTGGCAGGCGCTGCAGGGCACGCTGGCACAGGACCGCGCAATGGTGTTCGACGCGCAGATGGGTCTGTACCGTGGCGAGACCTCGTTCCTGGACTGGCGCGAGCAGACCTATCCGGACTGGACCCGCGAGGACGTGCGCTTCATCGGTGATTCCTACGCACTGTCCACCAACGTGCTGCACTACCAGGCACTGCGCCTGGCCGAACGCCTGGCCGGGCAGCACGGCGACGCCCGTGCGGCCGACTACAGGGCGTGGGCCGATGCGTTGGCGCAGCAGATCGATACACGCTTCTGGCGCGAGGACATGGGCCAGTACATGAGCTACATCGGCGAAGCCGCGCACCCGGTGCCGTACGCCAAGGTGGATCTGCTCGGCCTGTCGCTGGGCATCCTGGCCGGGGTGCTGCCGCCCGAGCGCGCGCACCGCGCGCTGGCCGCGTACCCGAGGACACCGGCTGGCAGCCCGGTAGTGTGGCCGCAGGAGGCGCAGCAGCCGATCTACCACAACCGCGCGATCTGGCCGTTCGTCAGCGCCTACGCGCTGCGCGCGGCGCGGCAGCTGGACGATGCGCCGCGCATCGCCGCCGAAATCCGCTCGCTGATGCGCGGCGCCGCCCTGGCCGGTTCCAACATGGAAAACTACGAACTGGTCAGCCAGGCCGTGCACGTCGAGGAAGGCGCGCTGAGCGGCCCGGTGGTCAATTCCGAACGCCAGTTGTGGTCGGTGGCGGGGTACCTGTCGATGGTGGTCGAAGGCGTGTTCGGCGTGCAGGACGATGGCCGCGTGCAGCCCAAGCTGCCGGCCGCGCTGGTCCCCGAACTGTTCGGCAAGCACCGCCGCATCTCCCTGGAGGCCGATGGCAAGCGTTATGTACTGGAGCGCCCGAAGCAGGTGGGTGATGGCCTGCTGGTGGCGGGCACGGTGAAGACGCGGGGCACCACGACCACCGTACAGCTGGTGGCCGCGCCGTCGCGTACGTTGCCCGCCAGCACCGCCGATGCCAATGCGCGCGCGCCGGCGACCCCGGCCGTACCGCAGGTACGACGCAGCGGCAAGGGGTGGTCGGTGCCGGTGGCCGAAGGCCAGGTGCTGTGGCGGGACGGCCGGGCGGTGACAGCGATCACGCAGGGTGTGGCACGCATCGTCGATGATGGCCTGCAGCATTGCCTCAGCCTGACCATGCGCGACGGGGCGTTGGAGTCGCTGCACAGCCCGATGCGCTGCGTCGGTCCGCAGCAGCTGCTGAAGGGCGCAACGCGCTGGCAGTTCACCCCGGCCAAAGCCGGACAGGTACGCCTGCGCCTGCAGTACAGCAACCCCAGCGGGCCGATCAACACCGGGGTGACGGCTGCAGTGAAACAGCTGGCGCTGCAATGCCCGGGCCAGCCGCTGCAGCGGCGTACGGTCACCCTGCCGCACAGCGTAGCCGTGCAGGATTCGACCTCGGCGACGTTCCCGGTGACCAGGGGCCGCTGCACGATCACGCTTGAAGAGGGGTTCAACATGAGCGCGCTGCAGCACTTCGCGCATTA
Organism: Stenotrophomonas sp. YJH_SMC_10; assembly: GCF_059371555.1. Taxonomy (NCBI): domain Bacteria; kingdom Pseudomonadati; phylum Pseudomonadota; class Gammaproteobacteria; order Lysobacterales; family Lysobacteraceae; genus Stenotrophomonas; species Stenotrophomonas sp. YJH_SMC_10. The sequence continues at coordinate 44,258 of NZ_JCAFUS010000002.1, forward strand.
CACCGGCGGCAAGGGCGGGCGCGATGGCGTGGTGAACCAGGCCCAGGTGCGGGCACTGACAGTGGCGCCGGTTGCGGCCGCAGAGGGCGCACCATGAACCGTCCGGCCAAGCCGCAGCTGTCGTTCTGGCAGATCTGGAACATGTGCTTCGGGTTCCTCGGCATCCAGTTCGGCTTCGCCCTGCAGAATGCCAACGCCAGCCGCATTTTCGAGACGCTGGGCGCGGACATGGATGCGGTGCCCGGGCTGTGGATCGCGGCGCCGCTGACCGGCCTGCTGGTCCAGCCGGTGATCGGCTACCTGTCCGATCGCACCTGGACACGATGGGGGCGCCGCCGTCCGTTCTTCATGATCGGGGCGGTGCTCACCACGCTGGCGCTGCTGGTGATGCCGAACTCACCGACGCTGTGGATCGCCGCCGGCACGCTGTGGGTGCTGGACGCGTCGATCAACGTATCGATGGAGCCGTTCCGTGCCTTCGTCGGCGACCAGCTGGCGCCGCGCCAGCGCCCCGCCGGCTACGCGATGCAGAGCTTCTTCATCGGCGTGGGTGCGATCGTCGCCAGCTTCCTGCCCTTCATCTTGGCTCATTTCGGTGTCGCCAACACCGCAGCCGCCGGGGAAGTGCCCGACACCGTGCGCTATGCGTTCTATTTCGGCGCGGTGGTGCTGCTGGCGGCGATCACCTGGACAGTGGCCAGCACCCGCGAATACTCGCCGGCAGAGCTGGCCGGTTTCGATGATGCCGAACCTCCGGCACACCACGCAGCAGCGGTGATCAGTGGTCCTGCACCGTGGACGCAGGTGGCCTTGTGGCTCGGGCTGGGTGTGTTGCTGGCCCTGCTGATCACCTGGCGGCAAGGCGACAGGATGCTGTACGTGCTGGCGGGCCTGTGCGCCGGCTATGGCCTGTTGCTGGCGGCCGCGCGCGCGTTGCCGGCCACCCACATGCTGGCCGCCATCGTGGGTGACCTGCGCGCGATGCCGATCACCATGCGTCGCCTGGCGTGGGTGCAGTTCTTCTCGTGGTTCGCGCTGTTCGCGATGTGGATCTACACCACCGCCGCAGTGGCGGGCACCCATTTCGGTTCGACCGATCCACAGTCGGCGGCCTACAACGAGGGCGCCAACTGGGTGGGTGTGCTGTTCGGTGCCTACAACGGTTTTGCCGCGCTGGCCGCAGTGCTGATTCCACCGTTGGTGCGTGCGATCGGCCTGCGCTGGAGCCACCTGGTCAACCTGTGGCTGGGCGGCGCCGGCCTGGTCTCATTGATGTTCATCCGCGATCCGCACTGGCTGCTGCTGTCGATGGTGGGCGTTGGCTTCGCCTGGGCATCCATCCTTTCGCTGCCGTATGCACTGCTGTCCGACAGCGTGCCGGCATCGAAGATGGGCGTGTACATGGGCATCTTCAATTTCTTCATCGTGATCCCGCAGCTGGTCGCTGCCAGTGCGCTTGGCTTTGCCCTGCGTGCCTGGCTGGGCGGCCAGCCGATGCAGGTGCTGGTGCTGGGCGGCTGCAGCCTGTTCGTCGCCGGCCTGTGCGTGCTGCGGGTTCCGTCCCGTCCGGAGGTGGTGTGATGCGTGGTGCGCTGTCTGTTGCTGTTTCCCTTGTACTGCTGGCCGGCCAGGCGGCGGCCGCGCCGCGCCCGGACTACGTCGGTACCACCGAGCCGTTCGCCAGTGATGCGGTGTACTTCGTGGTCACCGACCGCTTCGTCAACGGTGATCCGGCCAACGATCATCGCGACCAGGGCGGCGCGCACCGCACCTTCGATATTCCGGTGCCGTGCCCGGACAAGGTGGACGGCAATATCGGCTACCTCGGCGGTGACTTCCGTGGCGTGCTCGACAATGCGCAGTACATCCGCGACCTCGGCTTCGGCGCGGTGTGGATCACGCCGATCGTCGACAATCCGGACGAGGCGTTTACCGGCAGCAAGCCGATCAGCTGCACCAGTACGCTGACCGACCGCGGCAAGACCGGCTATCACGGTTACTGGGGCATCAACTTCTACAAGCTCGACGAGCACCTGCCCAGCAAGGACCTGGACTTCGCCGGGCTGGCCAAAGGGCTGCATGGCGCGGGCCTGAAGGTGGTGCTGGACATTGTCGGCAACCACGGCTCGCCGGCCTGGACCATGCCAACGCGGCAGCCGCAGTTCGGGCAGATCTTCGACAAGGAGGGCAGGCTGATCGCCGACCACCAGAACCTGCCGCCCCAGAAGCTGGATCCGAAGCACAACCCGCTGCACGCGTTCTACAACAACATCGGACCGGTCGACAGCAAGGACGGTTCGATCTTCGACGGCAATCTGGCCGAGCTGTCCGACTTCAACCAGGACAACCCGGCGGTGATGGATTACCTGGTGGGCGCCTACCTGCAATGGACCGCGCAGGGCGTGGATGCACTACGCATCGACACCATCGGTTGGCTGCCGCACCCGTGGTGGCACGCCTTCGTCAAGCGCATCCGGGCCGAGCATCCGGGCATGTTCATGTTCGGCGAGGCGTTCGACTACGATGCCGCGCGCATTGCCGAGTACACCTGGCCGGCCAACGCCAACGTCAGCGTGCTCGACTTCCCGTTGCGAGGGGCGCTGGAGCAGGCCTTCGGCACCGCCGGCAAGGGCTTTGAAGTCCTGGCCGAGCCGCTGTACCTGAGTGGCGGTCCCTACGCCAACCCGTACGAGCTGATGAGCTTCTACGACAACCATGACATGCCTCGCCTGCAGGCGAGCGACAACGGCTTCATCGATGCGCACAACTGGCTGTTCACCGCGCGCGGCATTCCGGTGGTCTACTACGGCTCGGAAACCGGCTTCATGCGCGGCCGCGCCGAGCACGCCGGCAACCGCGCCTACTTTGGCCAGGAGCGTGTCGACGCCGCGCCGCAGAGCCCGATCTTTGCGCCGCTGCGGCGCATCGCCAGGCTGCGTGAGGCCACTCCGGCGCTGCAGCGTGGCCTGCAGGTGAACGAGCGGCTGCAGGGCGACGAGGCGGTGTTCTTCCGCGTACTGCAGCACGGCGACGTGGCGCAGACCGCGCTGGTGCTGTTGAACAAGGGCGACCAGGCCCGGACCTTCACCGTGGCGCGTTACCTCCAGGCGGGCCGCTGGCGCGATGCGCTGGGCGGCGGCGAGGTGAAAGTGAAGAACCGCCTGCAGACTGAAGTGCCCGCGCACGGGGTGAAGGTCTACGTGCTGGATGCGCCGGTACAGCAGCCCGCGCTGCAGGCCGAGCTGGACAAGGCGGTGGCCGACCAGAAGGCGCGGGACGTGCGCCTGGGGCGGTAGTGCCGGCCGCTGGCCGGCAACCCATGAATCCATGGTCCCTTCAGATGCCGGCCAGCGGCCGGCACTACCGGGGCGACCCTATGCGGCACAATAGGCCCCCCTCACGCCGTGCCGCACCGCCATGACCGACCTCGCCCCGCAGACCCCGATCGAAACCCTGCTGAAGGCGGCGATGGACGGCGCGGTGCCGATCCGCGCCTTCATGGAGGCTTTCGTCGCCTCCGAGGTGGTGCTGCTGACCGGCAGCCTGGTGACCCCCGATGGCAGCGGCTTCGACCCGCTGCTGTTCGACAAGCAGGGCACCCTGCACGTGGCCGTGTTCACCGATCAGTCGCGCGTGGGCATCTACAGCCAGCAGGCCGAACACCAGATCCGCTGGCGGATGCTGGACGTGCTGCGCCGCGTGCCGGGTGGCTACGGCGTGGTGATCAATCCGGGCACTCCGCTGGGCTTCGAGATCTCGCCCAGCGGCGTCGGCGAGATCCTGAAGGACTTCGCCCCGGGTTGATTGTAGAGCCGCGGCCATGCTCGGCTGCCGTTCGCGCAATGCCGGATCCGTCGAGCACGGCGCGACTCTACACAGAGCTTCCCTTCGGGCGCCGTACGTGATCCCCTTGGTCAACACCGGGATCGAGGCGCTGCCATGGAATCGAGGGAATTGCCTGCCGACGCACCGGCACGATCACGCCATTCCCGCTCCGCGCTGGTCTTCCTGATCGCGGCCATTGTCGCCGCGCTGGTGTCCATGCCCGTGCTGCGCGCGGTGGGCATGGTGCTGTGGCCGGTGTTCGTCATTGCCTGGCTGATCAACCTGGGCGCGGCCTGGCATCTGGCCCAGTGGGCGCACCAGCGGGGTCGTTCGGCCTGGGCATTCGGGTTGCCGGCGGCGCTCGGCACCGTCGCCTCGATCGTGGTCTTCGTGCTGCTGGCGTTGCTGGGGCCAAAGCCCCCGGTGCGCTGAACCTTCGCGGCGGTCGTGGACAATGTGCCGAGCATGGCTCGGCACTACAGTAGGGCGAGCCAAGTCAGGCCACTCCAGGCCCCGCATGTGTTGCGCGGAGCGCCGGCGCATCGGTCGGCACCCCGTTCCTCACATCGTCACCTTGCGCCGGTTGTCATCGCTCACCCGGTCGATCAGCTTGTTGTACGGGTCAAAGCCCGCTTCATCCGGCTTTTCATCCACCGTCACCGTGATCTTCGGTGCGGCGCTGGTGATGTGGTGGCGCTGCAGGTACAGCACCTTCTGGTCGCGCTCCTTGCCCGACGGCCCGTTGGCGAATACGCCGACCTCGACCCAGTCATCCATCGTTCCGTCGCTTTCCTTGCCCTTGCCGTCGGCGTACTGCTTGGCCGCGTGCAGGTCCAGTGTCACGTCGTAGCGGCCGTCATCGCGCTTGCGGGCGCTGGCGGCCATCACCCGGTTGTCGTAGAAGCTGATCTTCTCGAACAGGTCGGTGACCAGCTGCTGGCGGTCGGCCGGGGTCTCGGCGCGGATGTAGCCCAGCAGCTCGCGTGAGGTGGTGTACGGCGGCTGCTGGTAGCCCTTGTCCTGCAGGAAGCGCTTCAACGCACGGTTCAGCGCCTGCTCGCCGATCTCCTCGCGCAGGCGGTAGAAGGCCAGCGAACCTTTCTGGTAGTGGATGTACTGCTGGTTTTCCACGCGTTCCAGCGGCTGTTCCTCGATGGCTTCGCCACCGCGGCCGGACAGGTAGCCGTCCAGTTCGCGCTTGAGGAACTGGCGCATGTGCTGGCGGCCGTACTCCTGCTCCATCACCATCAAGGCCGAGTACTGCGACAGCGATTCGGACAGCACGGTCGCGCCCTGCACGTTGGCGCCGATCACCTGGTGCGCCCACCACTGGTGCGCGATCTCGTGCGCGGTCACGTAGAACACGTAGTCCACCTTGTCCGGGTTGCGCAGGTCGGCGATGAAACCGATGGCCTCGGAATAGGGGATGGTATTGGCGAACGACTGCGCGAAGCGGGCATAGCCCGGGAACTCGATGATGCGTACCTGGCGGTGCTGGTACGGGGTGAAGTTCGCCTCGTAATAGGCCAGCGACTTCTGCACCGCCTCGATCATCCGGTCCACGTTGTAGCCGTGCGCCGGATCGAAGTAGACCTCGATCGGGATGTCCTTGTACTTCGCCTTGCGCACCTCCCAGCGTGCCGAGAGATAGGCATAGAAGTTCAGCATCGGCCGGTCCATGGCATAGCTGAAGCAGCGCCGGCCGTCGACCGTGGTCTCGTGCTGCAGGTAGCCCGGGGCCAGCGCCACCTGGTCTGGTGCGGTGCAGACCGTGGTGCGGAAGTCGAGCCAGTCGGCATCGTTGGCAATGTAGGTGTTGGCGCGCGCCGCTTCGTCCTCCAGCCTGGGCATGCGCCGGGGTTCACCCAGGCCGCGCTTGCGCCGCTCGTTGCGATCGGTGATTTCGGCGCCTTCGTTGTAGCCGAACGAGGGCAGCACGCGGCTGTTGAAGAAGGTGCCGTTGTCCACGATGTTGCTCGGCGCCTGACCGGCGGTGATGCCGTTGGGTTTCTGCACCACGCGGAAATGCACGTTGCGGGTTTCGCCCGGTTGCAGCGGCTTCTGCAGGCGGTAGATGCGGTAGCCGAGATCGGCATCGCGCAACGACAGCGTCTGCCCACCCAGGTCGACGTCGACCAGCTGCTTGTCATCGCCCATCGAAACATGCACGTCCTGGATCGGCGTGGCATGGGTATTGCGCACCGTCCAGTTCGCATCGATCACCATCGACTGCGATTCCGGGAACAGGTCCACGCGGTTGTCCACTGCCACGATGCGTGGCTGCGGCAGGGTGCGGTACTTCGACAGCTCGCGCTCGTAGCGGGCCTGGAGGTCCAGCTGCTGGTCGGGCGAGATGAACTCGTTGCGGATATTGGTGCTCCAGTACAGCCAGCCGCCCACGCCGGCGAAGGCCAATGCCGCAAGTCCGGCGAAGACGCCGGTCGGGCCGCGCAGGCGGCGGCCGGCCAGGGCCAGGCGCTGGCGCAGGCCCTGGCTGACACCGCGCACCCAGAACGCCGACGCCAGGCACATCAGGGTCAGCAGGAACAGTGCCCAGTAGCCCTGGAATGCCAGCTGCCCCGGCAGGAAGTGGCCGTAGCCGTTCATGTCCGAATAGGGAGCGTTGGGCCAGCCACCGAAGTTGTACAGGTTCTGCGTGTAGTCCAGCATGCCGAGCACGCCCTGGCCGATCATCACCACGATCAGCAGCGCGTAGCCGAGGAACTTGTTGTTGGTGAGCACCTGCAGCACCAGGGCCAGGCCTCCCATCAGGAGGTAGATCACCGAATCCATCGCCAGGCTGCGCAGGTACAGCAGTGGCTCCAGATGGGTGTAGCCCTTGACCAGCTGCACGCCCATCGCCGCCAGCGCACCGGCGGCCTGGAAGCAGATGATCACTGCCAGCAGCGCGGTGAACTTGGCCAGCAGCGGTACCCAGTTCGGCACCGGCATGGCATCGGTCACTTCGTTGATGCGCGCGCTGCGTTCCTTCCACACCAGCTCACCGGCGAAGAACAGCACGATGATCACCAGCAGCCAGCTGAAAGCGCCCTGCAGGCCCATGATCATCTGCGAGGTGACCGGCCAGATCGAGGTGCCGTACAGGGTCTGCCGGAACAGCGCGTTGGGCAGGAAATTGGCCATGCCCAGCACCAGCAGCACGATGAACGGCACGCTGCGCAGTACACCGCGTGTATCGAAGCGCACCTGGCGCAGGAACTGTTGCCACGCGGTGGTCGCGCTGAACGCCGGAACCACGCGCGGCAACGGGGTGCGGGTGGGCCGAAGCGCTGCGGCGTCGGCAACCGGCTGCGTCTGCCGGCGGCCCCAGCGACGACGGCCGCTGCCGCTGCGCTCGGTGCGGAACAGGGCGAACGTGGCGGCGAACAGCAGCGCCGTCACGCCCAGCCACAGCGCGCGGTTGGCCAGCAGGTAGCCTGCCAGGCCGGGAACGCCGCTGTTGTGCTCGGCGGTGGACCAGTAGCGGATGGTGCGCGACAGGGCGCGCATGCCCAAAGGCTCGCTGAGCACCGCCAGCCAGGTGTTGTCGATGTCGCGCAGCACCGCCGCGCTGGCGCCGAACAGCACCAGGTAGGCCACCAGCCCGATGTAGACCCACAGGATCGAACGCGTGACCGCCGCCAGCAGTGACAGCAGCGCGGTGGTGAACAACAGGTTGGGAATGACGATGACCGCAAAACTCCAGGCATAGCCCTGCCAGCTGATCGGCCCCATGCGCTCGGCGTCCACCCAGGGCATGAACGGTGCCAGCCAGAGCCCGAAAGCGACCAGCAGGTAGAACAGCAGGCCGGTGGCCAGGGCCGCGGCGATGCGCCCGGCCAGGTAGTCGCGGCGTTTCACCGGGCTGGCGAAGATCAATTCGGCGGTGCCCAGTTCGAAGTCACGCAGCAGCGCATTGCTGACGAACAGCGCAGTCACCAGCATGCCGAGCAGGGTGAAGATCCCCAGCATCTGTGCGATCACGGTCGGCGCGTTGCTGTGCACGTTGCCGCTGCCGCCACCGATCTGTACGGCGTCACTGGACGCGGCGGCGAAGGCGAGCAGGGCGAACAGCCCGGCCAGCAGCCACAGCAGGGGCGAGCGCAGCTGCTCGCGCAGCTCGAAACGGAAGAAGTTGAGGATCATGGCGTGCTCCGCTCAGGCTGCCGCGCGGGCACGGGCCTGCAGGCGCAGGCGCTGGAAGTACACGTCCTCGAGGTCGGGGGCCACGGCCGCGAAGCCGTCGCCGGGGTCGTTGGCGCTGTGCACATGGATCACCGGGCGGCCACCGACCAGTCGGGTCGACAGCACCACATGGCGCGCTTCATGCTCGGCCAGCTCCGAAGGATCGACCTGCTTGCGCCAGACCTGGTGCTGCAGGGCGTCGATCGCCTCGCTGGGGCGGCCGCTCAGCAGTACCTGGCCCTTGTTCATGATCGCCATCGTCGGGCACAGGTCGGTCACGTCCTCGACGATATGGGTGGACAGGATCACCGCCACGTTCTCGCCGATCGCGGCCAGCAGGTTGAGGAAGCGGTTGCGTTCCTCCGGGTCGAGGCCGGCAGTGGGCTCGTCGACGATCACCAGCCGTGGGTCACCCAGCAATGCCTGGGCAATGCCGAAGCGCTGGCGCATGCCGCCGGAGTAGGTGCCGAGCTTGCGCTTGCGCGCGTCCCACAGGTTCACCTGCTGCAGCAGCCCTTCGACCACTTCGCGGCGCTGCGCGCGCTGGGTCAGTCCCTTGAGCACCGCGAAGTGTTCCAGCAGGTCCAGCGCGCTGACTTTCGGGTACACGCCAAAATCCTGCGGCAGGTAGCCCAGGCGGCGACGCACCGCGTCCTTGTCGCGCAGCACGTCGATCGGTGCCTCGCCCGGAATGCTGAGGACGGCCGTACCGCTGTCGGCTTCCTGCAGGGTGGACAGCGTGCGCATCAGCGAGGACTTGCCAGCGCCGTTGGGCCCAAGCAGGCCGAACATGCCGCGCGGGATGTCCAGGCTGACGTTGTTGAGAGCGTGCACGCCGTTGGCGTAGGTCTTGGACAGCGAATCGATCTTCAGCATGCGACGTACACCTTTCCCTGGACGTTGTCTGCGCGTTATCCGCGCAATCGCCCCGGTCCGCATCCGCCGTTGGTCATGGGGGGGAAATCCCGCCGTCGCGCGTTGGCAGGGACAGCGCTTACCCGCGCAGGGACGATTCGCGTACCACCAGCTTCACCGGAATGCTCTGGCTGTCCACCGGCTGCCGGCCGATCAGCGCCAGCAGGCGTTCCACCAGCAGCTGCCCTGCCTGCTTGGTGTCCTGCTGCACGGTGGTCAGCGCCGGGGACACCGAAGCCGCCAGCGGGATGTCGTCGAAGCCGGTGACCGCCACGTCCTGCGGTACGCGCAGCCCGGCGTCGCGCAGGGCGCGGATCGCGCCGATGGCGATCAGGTCGCTGGCCGCGCAGATCGCATCGACCGGTTCAGCGCGCGCCAGCAGCGCCTGGCAGGCCTGCTGGCCAGAGGCTTCGGTGGTGATGGCGTCGTGCTGCAGCGCCGGTTCGGCGGCCAGGCCATGTTCCTGCAGGGCGGCGACGTGGCCGCGGTAGCGCTCCTGGAATTCGGGGTAGTGGCTGGAGGCATGGCCGAGGAAGGCGATGCGGCGGCAGCCCTGCTGCAACAGGTGGGTGGTGATGTCATGCCCGCCCTGGAAGTTGTCGCTGCCGATCGAGACACCGGGCTGGCCGGGCAGGGCGGCGCCCCAGCGCACGAAATGCGTGCCCTGTTCGACCAGCCGCTGCAGGCGGTCGCGCGATTCGTGGTAGTCGCCGTAGCCGAGCAGGATGATGCCGTCGGCCTTGTTGCTGTCCTCGTAATCGGCCTGCCAGTCGGTGGACAGCTGCTGGAACGAGACCAGCAGGTCCTGCCCATGCAGCGCGCAGGCGCGGGTGATCGAGCCCAGCATCGAATGGAAGAACGGGTTGATCAGCGAGTCGTCGTTGGTCGGGTCCTCGAAGAACAGCAGGGCCAGCGTGCCGGCATTGCGCAGGCGCAGGCTGGAGGCATTCTTGTCGACCTTGTAGTTCAGCTCGCGGGCAATGCGCAGGATGCGCTCACGGGTCTCGGCGTTGACCATCGGGCTGCCACGCAGGGCCCGCGACACCGTGGGCTGTGAGACTCCGGCCAGGTGGGCGATGTCCAGGGAGGTGGCTTTGCCTTTGATCGTCATGTGCGGGCGGAGCGGGCAGGTGGAAGGTGCCCGGGCATGATGCCATGCGCGGACGCGAATGCCCCTCTCAACGTCGGCCTGGGCGCAGGTAAGTCATTGCCGGACAAGGAAATCAGTCTGATCCTTCGGTGCGGTCGGGGTGTCCTGACCGGGCGGATGGCGGCGGCAATGGTAAGATGCGTCGTTCTCGCATTCCCCCAAATTTCACCAGGGGCGGCCCAGCGTACTGCACCCCGCCCGGGGCTGTGCTATCACTGGCGGTCTGCCCCTGGACAACGGACGAAGGTACCTATGGCGCGCGGCATCAACAAAGTCATCCTGGTCGGCAATCTCGGCAACGACCCGGACGTGAAGTACACCCAGGGCGGCATGGCGATCACCCGCATCAGCCTGGCCACCACCAGCGTCCGCAAGGACAAGGATGGCAACCAGCAGGAGCGCACCGAATGGCACCGCGTGGTGTTCTTCGGCAAGCTCGGCGAGATCGCCGGCGAGTACCTGCGCAAGGGCAGCTCGGTCTACGTCGAAGGCAGCCTGCGCTACGACAAGTACACCGGCCAGGACGGCGTGGAGAAGTACTCCACGGACATCATCGCCGATGAAATGCAGATGCTGGGCGGCCGCGGTGAAGGCGGCGGCGGTGGCGGTGGTGGCAACTACGGCGGCGATCGTCCGCAGCGCCAGCAGGCGCCGCGCCAGGAGTACGGCGGCGGCGGTGGCCAGCGTGGCGGCCAGGGCGGCGGCTATGGCAACCAGGGCGGCAACCAGGGCGGCGGTTACGGCAACCAGGGCGGCAACCAGCGCCCGCAGCCGCAGCAGGCGCCGCCGATGGACGACTTCGCTGACGACGATATTCCGTTCTGATCGGACGCTCGCCTGCAGCAGAAAAGAAAGCCCCGCTCATGCGGGGCTTTTCTTTTTCCGCGATTGCATCGGAGTTGTGCCTCGCAGCATCAGTTTTCGTGCACCGCAACTTGCAAGCATCCAGTTTCCTCCCCTATGGTGCAATCGATTGCATTGCTGTGAATCGTTGCGTTTGATACCGGTTGGGAGGCCGGGAGGTGGATGTCCATCCATACAATCAGACCGGTCCCGGCAGGTGGGCTGACACGGCGTGATGCGCTTCGTATCGCTGTCGCTGGAAGCGTGGCCCTGGGTACTACAGTGGGCGCGCGGACTGCATTCGCCACCACTGCACCGCTGAAGGGCAACCTGAAGCATTCCGTCGCACGCTGGACCTTCCCGCAGCTGTCGGTCGCCCAGCTCTGCGCGACGGTGAAGGACATCGGCTTCGCCGCCATCGACCTGGTTGGCCCGGAAGACTGGCCCACGCTGAAGGCCCATGGCGTGTACAGCTCGATGTGCAATGGCGCGGAGCTGGGCCTGACCCAGGGCTTTGCCGGCCGTGAGTTCCACGACCCGCTGGTGGAGCGCTACACGCGGCACATCGATCTGGTGGCCGATGCCGGTTACCGGAATCTCATCTGCTTCTCCGGCAACCGCAACGGCATGGACCCGCATGACGGCATGGCCAATGCCGAGGCTGGCCTCAAGCGCATCCTCGGGCATGCCGAGAAGCGTGGCGTCGTGCTGGTGATGGAGCTGCTCAACTCCAAGGTCGATCACCGCGACTACCTGTGCGACCACTCGGCCTGGGGCGTGGAGCTGTGCCAGCGGCTCGGCTCGGACAACTTCGGCCTGCTGTACGACATCTACCACATGCAGATCATGGAGGGCGACATCATCGCCACCATCGGCAAGCATCACGCCTGCTTCAAGCACTACCACACCGCTGGCGTGCCTGGCCGGCATGAGATCGGAGATCAGCAGGAGCTGAACTATGCAGCGATCTGCCGCGCGATCCGCGACACCGGTTTCGAGGGGTATGTGGCGCAGGAGTTCATGCCTGCCGCGCCCGATCCTGTTGGTTCATTGCGCGAGGCGATCCGCCTCTGCGACGTCTGAAACGATATCCACCCAGGTGAGAGACCCATGGCAGATAATCACTACGACGCCATTGTTGTTGGCTCGGGAATCAGTGGCGGCTGGGCAGCGAAGGAGCTGACCGAGAAGGGCCTGAAGGTCCTGATGCTGGAACGCGGGCGCAACATCGAGCACGTCAAGGACTACGTCAACGCGATGAAGGAAGCGTGGGATTTCCCGCATCGCAACCGGCCGACGCAGGCGATGAAGGCCGCGTTCCCGGTGCTGATGCGCGACTACGGCCTGGCCGAGAACCTGGAAGGAATGTGGGCCAACGAGCAGGACTCGCCCTACATCGAGACCAAGCGCTTCGACTGGTTCCGTGGCTACCACGTGGGCGGGCGCTCGCTGATGTGGGGCCGGCAGAGCTATCGGTTTTCCGACCTGGACTTCGAAGCCAACCTCAAGGATGGCATTGCCACCGATTGGCCGATCCGCTATGCCGACATCGCGCCGTGGTACGACCATGTGGAGAAGTTCGCCGGCATTGCCGGCACGCGCGAAGGACTGGACGTGCTCCCGGACGGCGAGTTCCTGCCGCCGATCCCATTGAACATCGTCGAGAAGGACGTGGCCGCGCGGATCAAGAAGGCCTTTGGCGGAACGCGGCACATGATCCACTCGCGCACGGCCAACATCACCCAGCCGATGCCCGAGCAGGGGCGCGTGAACTGCCAGTACCGCAACAAATGCATCCTGGGCTGTCCCTTCGGTGCCTACTTCTCGACCCAGTCGGCGACGCTGCCGGCGGCGATGAAGACCGGCAACCTGACGCTGCGGCCGTTCTCGATCGTCAAGGAAGTGCTCTACGACAAGGACCGCAAGCGTGCGCGTGGCGTGGAGGTGATCGACGCCGAAACCGGGCAGACCTACCAGTACACCGCCAAGGTCATCTTCCTCAACGCGTCGTCGTTCAACTCCACCTGGCTGCTGATGAATTCTGCGACCGACGTCTGGGACGGGGGACTGGGTTCTTCGTCGGGCGAGCTGGGGCACAACGTGATGGACCATCATTTCGGTGCGGGCGCCTCGGGCCGGGTCGAGGGCTACGAAGACAAGTACTATTTCGGCCGCCGGCCCTGCGGCTTCTACATTCCGCGTTTCCGCAATGTCGCGTCCGACAAGCGCGGCTACCTGCGCGGGTTCGGTTACCAGGGCGGTGCCAGCCGCACCGGCTGGTCGCGCGAGATCGCCGAGCTGAACATCGGTGCCGATCTGAAGGAGGCGCTGACGGTGCCGGGTGACTGGCGCATCGGCATGACCGGGTTCGGTGAAATGCTGCCGCACCACGACAATGCGATCCGCCTGGACCGCGACCGCAAGGACAAGTGGGGGCTGCCGGTGCTGGCGATGGATGTGTCCATGCGTGCCAACGAACTGGCGATGCGCAAGGACATGGCCGCCGATGCCGCAGAGATGCTGGAGGCGGCCGGGGTCAAGGACGTGAAGATGCACGACAACGACTACGCCCCGGGCAAGGGCATCCATGAGATGGGGACCGCGCGCATGGGACGTGATCGGAAGAGTTCGGTATTGAACGCGCACAACCAGGTCTGGGATGCGCCCAACGTCTACGTCACCGACGGTGCCTGCATGACCTCCAGCGCCTGCGTGAACCCCTCGTTGACCTACATGGCGCTGACCGCGCGCGCGGCCGACCATGCGGTGCGCGAACTGAAAGCGGGGAACCTGTGATGGACCGCCGCGAACTGCTGAAGATGATCGTCGCCGCCACCGGTACGGCCATGGTCGGCCTGCCGGCCCTGGTGCATGGCAAGGTTCCGGCAGCCGGGGCGATGCCCGCGTTCTCCGACGCCGATATCGGCATGCTCGACGAGATCGCCGAGACCATCCTGCCGCGGACCCGGACACCGGGTGCAAAGGATGCCGGCGCCGGCCTGTTCATGGCCACGTTCGTCAGCGACTGCTACACCGCCCGCCAGCAGGCAGCGTTCCGCACCGGCCTGGCCGACATCAACACGCGCGCAGGCGGTCGTTTCGTCTCGCTCACGCCGGACGCCCGCACCGAACTGCTGCGCCGCCTGGACGCGGAAGCCAGGGCACGCCCTGCCGAGGTGACCGAAACCGGGACGCCCGAACAGGGCGAGGCCATGCCGCATTACTTCACGATGATCAAGCAGCTGGCCATTTTCGGCTTCTTCACCTCCAAGGTCGGCGCGACCGGAGTGCTGCAGTACGTCGCCGTGCCGGGACGCTACGATGGCGACCTCGCCTATGTCCCCGGTACGCCGGCGTGGGGGACCAGCTGATGGACAACACCAGGATGATCCGCACAGTGCTGGCCACCGCCGGCCTGCTGGCCACGGCATCGGCATCGGCATCGGCATCGGCGCAGGACAGTGCCGACACTGCGCGCGACCCGAAGAAGACCGAAGTGTGGACCCCCGTACCCGCTGTCGTGGCCACGCCGCCAGGCAAGGCCCCCTCCGACGCGATCGTGCTGTTCGATGGCAAGGATGTGTCCGCGTGGGAATCGGAGCAGGGCGGGCGCGTGCCTTGGAAGGTTGCCGGGGGCACGATGACCGTCGTTCCGGGCAGCAAGGGCATCCGTACCCGGCAACGCTTCTGCGATATACAGCTGCATGTCGAATGGCGCACGCCCACTGACACGAAGGGCTTCGACGGCCAGAACCGCGGCAACAGCGGGATCTTCCTGCAGGAACGGTATGAACTGCAGGTGCTCGACAGCTACAACAACCCGACGTATGCCAATGGCCAGGCCGGCTCCATCTACAAGCAGGCCATGCCGCGGGTGAATGCCTCGCGCGCGCCGGGCCAGTGGCAGGCCTACGACATCCTCTGGAAGGCACCGCGCTTCTCGGCGGGAGGCGGGCTGATTTCGCCTGCGCGCATCACGGTGCTGCACAACGGCGTGCTGGTGCAGGATGACACCGTGCTGGCAGGCAAGACCGAGTACATCGGGGCGCCCTCGTATTCGCCCCATGCCTGTGCGCCGCTCTATCTGCAGGAGCATGACTCCAGGGTCAGCTACCGCAACATCTGGGTGCGCGAGCTGTAGCCCGGTCCGTTACTTCGCCAGGTAGCTGGCGATGTCATCGATCTCCTGCTGCGACAGCTGGGGGAAGGGCGGCATCAGGCCGCCGCCCTTCCTGATCTTGTCCTTGATCTGCGCGGCATCCAGGCGCTTGCTGACATCGGTGAGCGCCGGGAACGCACCCGGCATGCCAGCGCGGTCCGCGCCATGGCAGGCGGTGCAGTTGGCGGAGTAGAGCTTCGCTCCGGCGGCAGGGTCGTCCTTGCACCACGCAGCGGTTGCCAGTGTCGTGCCGCACAGGAGCACGGCCAGGGGCAGGATCGGTTTCAGGCGGATGTCCAAGCAAGGCTCCTTTGCGGATCAGCGCCGCGCACGAGCGGGCTGGCTGAGGGTCAGGTGTTCACGCAGGTAGTCCGCGCCGGTCTGGATGACCTTGCCCGGATCGCGTGGCTGGTCGTGCTCGACGATGTACCACTTCACGTTGGCCGCCGCTGCGGCAGGCAGGATCGCGTTCCAGTCCAGCACGCCCTGGCCCACCGCGGCGAATCCGCCTTCGTCTTCGGCCTGGCCCTTGGGCGCATTGTCCTTGGCATGCACGGCGAACAGGCGGCCGCTGAACTTGCCCAGCATCGCCGCCGGGTCCAGACCCGCACGCGCGACCCAGGCCAGGTCCAGCTCGGTCTGCAGCTCGGGCCCGGCCGCCGCGAACAGCAGCTCCAGTCCGGTCCTGCCTTCGAAGTCGGCCAGCTCGAAGTCGTGGTTGTGATAGGCCAGCTGCATGCCCTTGCCGCGCAGTTGCCTGGCGATCCGGCCCAGGTCCTGGCCCAGCGCGGTCCAGCCTGCGGCATCGGCCGGCCGGTCCTTCTGATCCAGGTAGGGCACCACCAGCGTGGTGTTGCCGATCGCGCGGTTGAACGCCACCACGCCATCAAGGTTGTTGCGCAGTTCGGTCAACGGGACATGCGACGAAACCGCCTTGATCGCGTAGCGGTCCA
The DNA here is from genome assembly GCF_059371555.1 of Stenotrophomonas sp. YJH_SMC_10. Classification (NCBI taxonomy): domain Bacteria; kingdom Pseudomonadati; phylum Pseudomonadota; class Gammaproteobacteria; order Lysobacterales; family Lysobacteraceae; genus Stenotrophomonas; species Stenotrophomonas sp. YJH_SMC_10. The sequence continues at coordinate 60,288 of NZ_JCAFUS010000002.1, forward strand.
GCAACTGCTTCAACGCCTGCGCGCTGACGTTCTGGGTACCGACCGTTTCCACCGCGCGCACGCCCGCGTCGTGGACGATCTTCAGCTGCTGGTCCAGTGAGCCGGCGTTGCGCAGCGTGTACATCTGCACGGCGATGGGTTGCTGCGGGGCTGCTGCGTTCCGCGCGAAGGCGGGCAGGGCAGCGAGCAACAGCACGACAAGGCTTGCAGTTCTACGCACACGGATGTTCATCATGGGGTCCTCCCGGGATTCAACCGATGGCGGTCCAGGCGCGTGACCTGGCCGATGCAATGACACGATCGACGATCTGCGCCGAGCGCAGGCCGTCTTCGAAGGTGGGCAGGCCCTGCGGCCGCTCACCTTCAATGGCGCGGTAGGTGTCGGCGACGAACGCCTCGAAGCACTGGGCGTAGCCCTGCGCGTGCCCGGCCGGCAGCACCGACAGCCGGCGCTGTTCGGCACTGCCCGCGCCGGGCCCGCGCACGAAGATCTCCTCGCGCTGGTCGGGCAGGCCGATCCACAGCCGCTCGGCATCCTCCTGGTCGAAGGCGACGCTGGCGTTGGCGCCGTCGATCTCGAACCAGAGGCGGTTGCGGCGTCCGGCCGACACCTGGCTGACGGTCAACGACGCCAGCGTACCGGCCCGGGTCCTGAACATCGCGGCCGCCACGTCCTCGCTTGCGACCGCCTGCATTGCGCCCCCCGCGGCCGGTGTGCTGAAACTCTGCGCGCTGACCGCGCCGCGTTCGGCGATCACGGTGGCGAATGCCGCGCTGACCTCGGCGAAGCGTTCGCCGCTGACCCATTCGACCAGATCGCACCAGTGCGAACCGATGTCGGCGAACACGCGCGACGTGCCTCCCAGCGCAGGGTCCACGCGCCAGTTGTTGCTGGCCGGGTCCAGCAGCCAATCCTGCAGGTAGCTGCCATGGATCAGGTGCAACGGCCCCAGCTCACCCTGCGCGATGCGCGCGCGGGCCTCACGCACCACCGGGTGGTAGCGGTAGACGAACGGCACCGTGGCAACCAATCCGGTCGAGGCGGCCAACGCGGCCAGCTCCCGCGCATCCTCCAGCGTGGTCGCCAGCGGCTTCTCGCAGATCACGTGCTTGCCGGCCTCCAGTGCGGCCTGGGCCATGGCACGGTGCAGGTGGTTCGGCGTGCAGACGTGCACGACCTGCACCTGCGGGTCGGCCACCACCTGTTCGATGTCCCGATAGGCGAGCGGAACATTCCACGCCTCCGCCGTGTCGCGTGCACGCTGGGGGGAGGACGCGGCCACGCCACGGATCTGCGCACCGGCCAGCAGCGCCGCGCGACGATGCACGGCGCCGATCATGCCGGTGCCGATGATGGCGATTCCAAGCTGGGGCATCGGCCGGTCTCCTCAGGGTGTGGATGGTGCGGCCGCAGCCACCGGCCGGTCGCGGAACAGCAGCAGGAAGGCGACCAGCACCACCAGCGCGACGCCGGCCGGGAACAACCAGATCTGTTGCCAGTCCGGGCCTGCGGCGGTGGTGAAGTGCTCGACCACGGCACCGGACAGGAAGGTGCCGATCAACATGCCAACCCCATAGGTGGCCAGGGTGATGAAGCCCTGCGCGCTGCTGCGCGCGGCAGCGCCGGCGTGCGCATCGGTGTAGATCTGGCCGGTGACGAAGAAGAAGTCGTAGCAGATGCCGTGCAGCACGATGCCGATCACCAGCAGCGAGAAGCCGCCCCCGGCATCGCCAAAGGCGAACAGGACGTAGCGCACCACCCAGGCCGCCATGCCCACCGCCAGCATGGTCTTCACCCCCAGCCGCACGAACAGGAAGGGCATGGCCAGCATCAGCAGCACCTCGGAGACCTGGCCCAGCGACTGCAGGCCCGCGGCACCGCGCACGCCCAGGTCGTTGAGATAGGGGTTGGTGAAGTTGTAATAGAACGACAGCGGGATGCAGATGGCGATGGAGGCCAGGAAGAACACCAGGTAGGCGCGCGACTTCAGCAGCCGCAGCGAGTCCAGCCCCAGGATCTGCCCCAGCCCGGCGTCGCGCTGCTGTGCCAGTGGCGGTGTGTGTGGCAGGGTGAACGCATACAGCCCGAGCACCAGCGACGCCAATGCGGCCATGCGGAACGTCAGCTCAAGCCGATGCGCCTGCTCCCACCCCAGCCAGCCGATCAGCACGCCTGCGATGATCCAGCCGATGCTGCCGGCCACGCGCACCAGCGGGAACTGCTTCTCGGGCGACTGCATGTGCCGCATGGCCACGCTGTTGGCCAGTGCCAGGGTCGGCATGAACAGCAGCATGTAGCCCATCACGCAGGCCGAGAACACACTGAAGCTGGTGGCGGTGGACGCCAGCCACATCAGCACCGCGCCGGCCAGGTGCAGCACCGCGAGGATGCGCTGCGCCGCGAAGTAGCGATCCGCGATCAGGCCGACCAGGAACGGCGCCACGATGGCGCCGATGGACTGGCTGAGGAAGGCGGTCGCTACCTGGCTCGCACTGGCCTGCAGCGGGCCCTGCACCAGGTAGGTGCCGAGGGTGACGAACCACGCCCCCCAGATGAAGAACTGTAGAAACATCATCGCGCCCAGGCGCGACATGGCGTGCGTCATGGCTTGCCCTCCCGGGGCGGTCTTGGCTCAGATTCCCAGCATGCGGTGCAGTGACGCGGCGTCGGTGCCGCTGTCGGCAAAGTCGTCGAAGGCGCGTTCGGTCACGCGGATGAGGTGGTCGCGGATGAAGGCGGCGCCCTCGCGCGCGCCGTCTTCGGGGTGCTTCAGGCAGCACTCCCATTCCAGTACCGCCCAGCCGGGGAAATCGTACTGGGCGAACTTCGAGAAGATCGCCCTGAAGTCGATCTGGCCGTCGCCCAGTGAACGGAAACGGCCCGGACGATCGATCCAGTCCTGATAGCCGCCATACACGCCGCTGCTCGCGCTGGGACGATACTCCGCGTCCTTGACGTGGAAGATGCCGATGCGCGCGTGGTAGCGGTCGATGAAGCCCAGGTAGTCCATCTGCTGCAGCAGCAGGTGGCTGGGGTCGTACAGGATCTTCGCGCGCGGGTGGTGGTCCACCACGTCGAGGAAGCGTTCAAAGGTCGCGCCGTCGTGCAGGTCCTCGCCGGGGTGGATCTCGAAGCACAGGTCCACGCCGCAGGCGTCGAAGGCATCCAGGATCGGGCGCCAGCGGCGGCCGAGTTCGGCGAAGGCTGCATCCACCAGCCCGGGGGGGCGCTGCGGCCAGGGGTAGAAGTAGGGCCAAGCCAGTGCGCCGGAGAACGTGGCGTGTGCGGTCAGTCCCAGCCGCTGGCTGGCTTTGGCGGCCAACAGCAGCTGCTCCACCGCCCAGGCCTGGCGGGCGGCCGGATCGCCGCGCTTTTCCGGCGGCGCGAACCCGTCGAACAGCGCGTCATAGGCGGGATGGACGGCCACCAGCTGCCCCTGCAGGTGGGTCGACAGTTCGGTGATCTGTACGCCATGCCCGGCCAGCATGCCGGCAATGTCGTCGCAGTACGCCTGGCTGCGGGCGGCCTCGGCCAGGTCGAACAGGTGGGGCGCGGAGGTGGGGACTTGTACGCCAGAATAGCCCAGACCCGCGGCCCATCCGGCCAGCGTGTCCAGCCGATCAAAAGGAGCTGCGTCGCCGATGAACTGCGCCAGGAACAGCGCTGGACCCTTGAGCGTCTTCAACGTGATTCGCCCTCGATGCAATCGATTGCATTATCCTAGCAGGGCCTTACGCAGGACCTGTTGTGCAGTGCACAGCGGGCAGGAGAACTAACGCCATGGCCACCATCTACGACATCGCAAGACACGTCGGCGTGTCCGCCGGTACGGTGTCGCGCGCGCTTTCGCGGCCGGACAAGGTGCTGCCGGCCACCCGCGCGCGGATCGAACAGGCGGCCGCCTCGTTGGGCTATGTGCCCAACACGGTGGCGCGCACGCTCAAGACCCAGCGCAGTGGCAAGATCCTGGTCACCGTCCCGGACATCGCCAATCCGTTCTTCGCGCAGATCCTGCAGGGGGCGGAGGAGGCCGCGCAGGCGGTCGGCTATGCGGTCCTGCTGGGCGATACCCAGCATCAACCCGACCGCGAGGAGCGCTACGCGCAGATGCTCAGGCGCAACGAGGCCGACGGCATGATCGTGCTCGGTCATCGCCTGCCGCCCACCGCGCGCGAGATCGTCGAGCAGCGTGGCGCCGCCGCGCCGGTGGTCAACGGGTGCGAGTTCGACCCCGCACTGGGCATCCCCAGCGTCCACATCGACAATGCGGCCGCCGCACGCACCGTGATGGAGCATCTGTACGCGCTGGGACACGAGCGGATCGCCGTGGTCGGCGGGCCGCCCGACAACCCCCTGCACCAGCAACGGCTGGAAGGGGTCCGCGCGGCCGGCAGGGCGCGTGGCCGCCTGCGCCAGCTCAGCATCGTGCCGGGTGACTTCTCCGTGGAGTCCGGGCATGCGGCGGCAATGGCGCTGCTGCACGCCACGCCTGTTCCGACCGCGGTGTTCTGCTTCAGCGACCAGATGGCGCTGGGCACCCTCGCGGCCTGCCGGGACCTGGGCATCCGCGTGCCGGACGACCTGTCCGTCGTCGGCTTCGACGATCTGGCGTCGTCGCGTTACCTCACCCCGCCGTTGACGACCGTCCGCCAGCCCATGCGCGAGATCGGCGAGCGCGCGGTCAACCTGCTGCTCGCGATCATCGATCAGGCCGATGTACCGCTTCAGCAGACGCTGGAGTTCAGTTTCATGCTGCGCGGTTCGACGGCGGTGCCCAGGCCCGGGTGAGCGCGGAGCGGGGCGGCGGCGGGTAGCCATCCGGCGGTCGCGGCAGCGTGCAACCTTGATCCCGAATTGACGCCGGGCTGTCAGACTCATCGCAGGCAGCCCGGCAAGGGCCGTAGCAGCAGGTGCGATCGTCCAAGGGGGTCGGCAATGCCGTTCTTCACCGATTCGACGGAAGGCGCGGTCGAAGGCATTGGCGCGGCACGGCGCATTGGCTGGATGCGCTTCGTTGGCAATGGACTGGGGGCGATCCCCATCGCCTCGATCATGCTCGAACGGGGGGACGGCGGACCGGCGTGGAGCCTGCTGCTGCTCAACGCAATGGCGTGGCCGACACTGGCCCTGTTGCTGACCCGGCGCTCCCGCCAGCCGGCAGTCGTCCAGTTCCGCTGCATGGTGGCCGATTCCTTCTTCGGCGGTGGCTGGATCGCGTTCATGGCGCTGAGCGCCGTGCCCAGCGCGCTGTTCGCTGCACTGCTGGTGGCCGACAAGATCGCCGCCGGTGGCGTGCGCCTGGCGATGCGCGCCACGCTGGCGCTGCTGCTGGGCTTCGCGCTCGCCTGGTGGGCGCTCGGGTTTCCGTACCAGCCGGTGACGTCGCAGCGCACGATCGTGCTCAGTGTGCCGTTCCTGTTCGTCTATGGCATCGGCCTCAGCATCCTCAGCTGGCAGCTGGCGCGCCGGGTCAAATCGCAGAACCGCCAGCTGCAGCGGCTCAGCCGGATGGATCCGCTGGTCGAGCTGGCCAACCGTGGATTCCTGATCCTGCGCGCGCAGCAGGCACTGGACCGGGCGCAAGGCCAGGGCGGCTTTGCCTGCCTGCTGATGCTCGATGTGGACGACTTCAAGCGCATCAACGATTCGCATGGCCACCGCGCCGGCGACGAGGTGCTGCGCCATGTCGCGGCGACATTGCGCACGTTCGCGCGGCCGGGGGATACCCCGGCGCGGCTCGGCGGCGACGAGTTCGTGGTGCTGCTGCACGACTGCGCGCCCGCCGATGCGATGCACGTGGCCGAGCGCGTGCGCCTGCACCTGCTTGAAGCCGCGCGCCAGGCCACGCCGGGCGTGGAATTCAGCGTGAGCATCGGCATTGCCGCCACGCCGCGCGGGGGCAGTGTCGAGGACTGGCTGGCACTGGCCGACCGCGCGCTCTACCACGCCAAGCGGCAGGGCAAGAACACGGCCAGCTACGGCGAATGAGTGCAGCGGGCGGCGGCAGGGCGGCCACCGGATGAACGCGTAATACCCGTTCAGCCTGCACGCCGAATCGGTGGGTCAATCCTCTACCATGGGCCACCCCGCCCGGACGCGCTCCCATGCAAGATGCTCTTGTTGCCCCGCCCAAGCCCCCGATTGCCAGGATCGCGGCCTGGTTGATGATGCTGCTGGGCATGTGGCTGGCGCTGAAACTGGGCCTGGTGGTGACCCTGCTGTCCGGCCTGCTGGTGTTCCAGCTGACCCACGTTCTGGCGTCCACCGTGGAAGGCAGGCTGCCGCCGGGACGGGCACGGGCGATCGCGGTGATCGTGCTGTCGGCGATCATCATCAGCGCGCTGGTGCTGGCCGGGATCGGCGTGGCCTCGTTCTTCCGCAACGAGACCGGCGGCCCGGACGCACTGCTGGCGCGGCTGATGGAGATCCTCAACACCTCGCGCCACCAGGTGCCGGCGCTGCTGCAACCCTACATTCCCGAAGACATGCCAGCGCTGCGCGCGGCGCTGAACGACTGGGCCGCCGAGCATCAGCGCCAGCTGGGCGTGGCCGGTACCTCGGTGGTCCAGGTGGGTGTGCGCGTGCTGATCGGCATGGTGCTCGGCGCCATGATCGCGCTGTATGACGAACTGCCGCTGCCGAAGATGGGCCCGCTGGCGCAGGAGCTGATCGGGCGCACCAGCCGCCTGGCCACCGCCTTCCGCCAGGTGGTGTTCGCGCAGGTGAAGATCTCGCTGCTCAACACCGTGTTCACCGCCATCTTCCTGCTGGGCGTGCTGCCGTTGTTCGGCATGCACCTGCCGCTGTCCAAGACCCTGGTGCTGATCACTTTCCTGGCCGGCCTGCTGCCGGTGGTGGGCAACATCATCTCCAATACCATCATCACCATCGTCGCGCTGTCGGTCTCGTTCTACGTGGCGGTGGCGGCGCTGCTGTACCTGATCGTGATCCACAAGCTGGAGTACTTCCTCAACGCGCGCATCGTCGGTGGCGAGATCCAGGCCCGCGCGTGGGAACTGCTGCTGGCCATGCTGGTGATGGAAGCGGCCTTCGGCCTGCCGGGCCTGGTCGCCGCGCCGGTGTTCTATGCCTACGTGAAGCGCGAGCTGGTCGACCAGCGCTGGATCTGACGCGGCTGGGCAGGACGCCATTGCCACGATCCGAGTGCCGGCGAGGCCTTGCCGTTGGGTTCGCGGCGGGTGCGCCATACCCACGGGCACGGTTGGCCCGGTAGCGGCTTGGCGCCCGCGTAGCCGGCCGCTACAGTGAGCGCACTTCAGGGGAATATTGCATGGCCCGCAAGGCGTCGCCCATTGGATTGCGGACCTGGGTCTGGATCCTGGCCGGGCTGTTCGTGGTCTGTACGCTGCCCTTGATGGCCATCGCGCTGGTGCAGGGCACGCTGCGCTTCACTGCCGCCGAGGACAATCTGGTCAGCCTGCGCCAGCTGCGGCAGACCTTTGACCTGGCCAACCGGGTGTCGGCCGAACGCGGCCCGGCCAACAGCCTGCTGGGGGCAGACCCGGCCGATGCGGACGAACAGGCACGGCTGGCAGCACAGCTGGCGGTCGCGCGCCGGCGGGTCGACGCCGCCCTGCTGCAGCTGGACACCGTGTCGAGGGCCGATCCGGACGTGGTCGGCGCGCACGGGCTGCTGGCCGACGCGCGACGTCGCCTGCACTCGGCGCGGGCCGCGGTGGACCGGGTGGCGGCACAGCCGCAGGGTGCACGCCGGGTGGAGGACGTGGAGCGCGCGATCAGCAGCATGTTCGCCGTGGTGGACCGCCTGCACGTGCTGACCTCGGCGCAGATCAACGCACTGGTCAGTGCCGACCGCGAAGCAGCGATTCCCGCGATGCAGGGCCAGGTGCTGATCGACCTGCGCGAACATGGGGGCCGCCTGGCCTCGAACGTGATGGCGCCGGTGGCGGTCCCGGGGGCATGGCGTGATGAACAGGTCCGCGCCGCATTGCAGACCGAAGGCCGCCTGCTGGAGCTGTGGCGGCTGGCCGGCAGCCATGAAGCGGTGTACCGCAGTGATCCGGGGCTGTCCTGGCATTGGGACATGGCGCGCCGGCAGTTCTTCGGCGAATCGCTGCCGATGATCGAACGGCTGATCGACGATGGCCGGCGCGGCGTGCGCCCGCCGTGGACCGCCGCCGAGTTCACCGCACGCTATGTGCCGACCCTGCAGTCGCTGGAAGCGCTGCGCGATGGTTACCTGACCGTGGCCATCGCCCGTTTCGAGCACGCCCGCAACCGTGAAGCCATGCGCCTGGTGGTGCTGGTGGCAACGGCACTGGGTACGCTGGTGGTACTTGGCGTGGCCCTGCGCATTGCCCACCTGCAGATCCTGCGGCCATTGCTGCAGGCGCAGAAGCAGGTGGTCCAGATCGCCTCGGACGCGCCCGGTCCGGCGCAGCACGTGACCCACCCGCTGGCCGAGATGCAGCGCCTGTTTGATGCCATCGAAGTGCTGCGCGAAAAGTCGCGGGAGCGCTCGGCCCTGACCAGCGAGCTGCGCCAGCTGGCCGGCACCGATGAACTGACCGGGTTGTTGAACCGGCGCGCGCTGGACGAGAGGGTGCAGCAGCGCCACGCTGACGGCGGCAACAGCGCGGTGGTGATCCTGCTCGACGTGGACCGTTTCAAGGCGATCAACGACGGCCATGGCCATGATGCGGGCGACCAGGTGCTGGTGCAGGTGGCGCGCCTGCTGCAACGGCACCTGCGGCGCAGCGACAGCGTTGCCCGCTACGGTGGCGAGGAGTTCCTGGTGCTGCTGGCCGATGGCGATCTGGCCGGCGGGCGCCAGCTGGCCGAATCGCTGCGCGTGGCACTACAGCAACTGGACATCGCACTGGCCGGTGGCAACGTACTGCGCGTTACCGCCAGCTTCGGTGTGGCCGAGGGCGGGACCGATGCACTGGGCTGGCGCACGCTGCTGCGCGCTGCGGACGCGGCCATGTACCGGGCCAAGGCACAGGGGCGCGACCGCGTGCGCGTGGCCGGCGGTGGCCGCAACCTGCGCTGAGCAGTGCATCAGCCGATGCGTGCATGCACGCGCCGAAGCGTCCGCGCGATCATGCGGCGCGCAATCGGCCGTGGCACCGACAGCCCGCGCCAGCGCAACGCGCCCACCCGGAAGGTAGCGCTGGCGGTGGCCAGCACCTTGCCGGTCGGATCGGTCAGCCAGCCGCGGGTGAAGGCGATGCTGCCCTTGCTGTGCTCGACTTCGCCCCAGCCGATGATCCGCCCGGGCCGCGCCGGGCTGACGAAGCTGGTCTTGGACTCCACCGTGACCGCGATGCGATTGGCCGGCAGCGTGGCGTAGATTGCCGGCCCCATGCAGTCATCGAGCATCGCAGACAGGAATCCCCCCTGCACGTTGCCCATCGGGTTGGTCAGCAGCGGGCGGGCCTCGAATTCGACCTGGATGCGGCGCCGTGCATCGTCGTAGTCGACGAAGCGCCAGCCAAGCAGGGTGCCGGCCTGGGAACGCGGCAGATCACCGTTGACCACGCGGTAGAAGATCGATTCGGGATTCATGGCGGAGCCTCGTGGGGAGGGGGGAGGGGAACTCACCGGGACAACGACAGCACGGCCAGCACGAAGCCGAGGAGCGACAGCAGCACCACGGCCGCGCCGGTGGATACCGGGGTACGCGCACCGGTGCGTCGCCGCACGCCGGAGGCGACCAGCACCGGCGGGACGGTGGCGACCAAGCAGAACAACTGGAACGCCAGCAGCTGTGGCAGCGCGAAGTGACCGCCGAAGAAGATCAGCCAGGCCAGCATCACGCCGGCGCCGGCCAGCGCGATCCAGCCTGCCCCCACCACGCGGATGAGGGCCATCACCAGCACCTGCATGCGGGGTTCAACCGCAGCCCAGGGCAGGCCGACCGCCTGGCCGTGGTAGGGCATGAAATCGGAACGCCTCAGGTAGGCCGCGGCGAACAGCGCGACAATGACGAACGCCAGCAGGTAGCAGCCGAACGCGAGCCAAGCGAACAAGTCCATGTGGAGGCCATGCGGTTGCGGAGGAGTCGCCGCCCGCACGCCGGCGGCCATGCCGGTCGTGCGACGGGGTTGCGCGATTCTGGGGCAGCACGCCGTTAGGGACGCGTCGCGGCTTGCAGGGCCGTTCCTCCATCTGCCGTTAACGCCAGTGTGGTGTTGAGGCATGCGTCACGCACGCGCCATGCGCTCTATCTCGTTTCCTGTGAAGAGGCCGCAACTGGCCATCCACGCTTCGGTCACCGCGCTGCGCAGAGGCTGGGATTCCATCCGATGAAGGACGACGTCATGACCCAGCTCACCCTGCCCGAACTGGCCAAGAAAATGGCCGGCATTGATTTCACCCTGCTGCAGACCCATGCCGGTGGAGAGATTGCCGGCCGTCCGATGAGCAACAACGGCGACGTGGACTATGACGGTGACAGCTGGTTCTTCACTACCGAAGACACCGACATGGTGAGAGAGATTGAAGCTGACCCGGCCGTTGCCCTGGGGTTTTCCGGCAGCAAATCGTTGCTGGGCAAGCCGCCGCTGTTCGTGCACGTGCAGGGCAGGGCTGCGCTGGTGCGCGATCGCGCCACGATGAGCCAGCACTGGGTGAAGGACCTGGAGCGCTGGTTCGAACAGGGCGTGGATACACCGGGGCTGGTGCTGATCCATGTGCGCGCCAGCCGCATCCACTACTGGGATGGTGAGGACGAGGGCGAGCTCACAGTCTGACCCGGCGGTGGTAGGGCAACGCAGCCGTTGCGCGCCGCGCCCGGGCTTTGCCATCCTCCCCGCTGCGTTCCGCACCGTGGAGTTCCAATGCGCCCTGCCATCTGGCTGATCCTGGCCCTGCTGCCTGCCCTGGCGGCAGCGCCGCCTGCACGCGCAGCCAAGGCCAACGCACAGCCGCAGGACTCCTTCAGCGAGTTGTTCGATACCGCCTGCATGCAGCACATCGGCGCGCCGGCGCGGTTGCAGTCGTTGATGGAATCCAACGGGCTGTCGCCGCTGCCGCCGGCCGAGGCCGCGACCCTGCTGCAGGGGCAGCCGGGCGTGGCCTGGATGGTGCCGTTGGCCAGCGGCCGTTATGCGGTCAGCTGGGCCGATGATGGCACCTGCTCGGTGTATGCGGAGAAGGCCGACGCGGCAGTGGTGCAGAAGGGTTTTGCACGATTGGTGCAGGCCGCACCGAAGCCCTTGCAGGCACGCTCGCTGCCGGGCCGTGGGCCCTTGTCGGCCGACCAGGTGGCGATCCAGTACGGCTGGGCCGCGCCGGGACAGGCCAAGCTGCAGGCGCGCTTCCGGCTGGTGACGCGGCAGGCGCCGGAGGCTGGCGTGCAGGCGATGGCCTCGGTGACGCCCGGTGAGGCGATGCGGGAGCAGAGCACGCCGGGGCCCTGATCGGAACCCCCGAGCACGGTTCAGCCTTTCACGCTGGTTGTGGTATATCGTTTATCGATAAATCCACCCGGGGCGGCGAGGCCGCTCCAATGCCGGAGGCCGCTTGACCGCTCGTCCCGCCCGCGCCAGACCGGCGCGAGGCCTGTTTACCCTGGCCCAGGCCGCCGTCCAGGCGGTGCGCGCGATGTGCTGGCTGGGCATCCTGGCCGCACTGCTGGCCGTGCCGCTGGTCGCCCACGACCGCCGCTGGCTGCTCGACAGCGTCCATGACGCCGGTGCCGCCGCCGCGCACGGCAATGACCTGTTCCTGCATTTCTGCCTGGGCCTGGGCGCAATCGTCGCGCTGCTGGTGCTGTGCCTGCTGTTCCTGCGCCATCTGCTGCGGCTGCTGAAATCGGCGGCGCGCGAGCGGCCGTTCACCCACGCCAACGCACAGCGCCTGCAGCGCATGGCCTGGCTGATGCTGGCGATGGAGCTGCTGTCGATCCTGATCGGCGCCTACGCGGCCTGGATGGGCCCCGACTTCACCTGGATGGAGGTGGGCGGCGGCATGTCGATCACCGGCCTGGTGGCGGTGCTGATGCTGTTCGTGCTGGCACGCGTATTCGCTGTGGGCGCGGCGATGCGCGATGACCTCGATGGTGTCATCTGATGGCGATTGTCATCACCCTGGACCGCATGCTGCAGGAACGGGGCATGACCCTGTCCGAGCTGGCCGGTCGCATCGACATCACCCTGGCCAACCTGTCGATCCTGAAGACCGGCAAGGCGCGCGCCATCCGCTTTTCAACCCTTGATGCGATCTGCCGCGAGCTGCAGTGCACGCCCGGCGACCTGCTCGGGCATGACCCGGCGCAGGCGCAGGACGCGGACTGAGTGGACACCCTTTTCCCCTACCTACTGAAGAAACGGACCTGAAATGGAATGGTTGGCTGACCCCTCGATCTGGATGGGCCTTGCAACCCTGGTCGTGCTGGAGATCGTTCTCGGCATCGACAACCTGGTGTTCATCGCGATCCTGGCCGACAAGCTCCCACCGCACCAGCGCGACCGCGCGCGGGTGATCGGCCTGGCGCTGGCGCTGCTGATGCGGCTGGTGCTGCTGGCTGCACTGGCCTGGATCATGAAGCTGACCGCGCCGCTGCTCACGCTGTTCGACCACAGTTTTTCCGGGCGTGACCTGATCCTGCTGGGCGGTGGCCTGTTCCTGCTGTTCAAGGGCACCATGGAGCTGCACGAACGGCTGGAAGGACGCGAACATCACGAGGACGGCAAGAAGGTCTACGCCAGTTTCGCGATGGTGGTGGCGCAGATCGTGGTGCTCGATGCGGTGTTCTCGCTGGACTCGGTGATCACTGCCGTCGGCATGGTCGACAACCTGGGCGTGATGTATACGGCCGTGACCATCGCCATGGCGCTGATGCTGCTGGCCAGCAAGCCGCTGACCCGCTTCGTCAACAAGCATCCCACGGTGGTGGTGCTGTGCCTGGGCTTCCTGCTGATGATCGGCTTCAGCCTGGTGGCCGAAGGGCTGGGCTACAAGATCCCGAAGGGCTACCTGTACGCAGCGATCGCCTTCTCGATCCTGGTCGAGGCGTTCAACCAGTGGGTGCGTTTCAACCGCGAGCGCAACGAGCGCCGCCTGCCGTTCCGCCAGCGCACCGCCGATGCCGTGCTGCGCATGCTCGGCGCGCGCCCGGCCAATGGCCAGGACGATGAAGGCGTGGACGCGCAGGTGGACGCTGAAGAGCGCCTGCAGCCGGCCGAACACGAGATGATCCGCAGCGTGCTCGGCCTGGCCGATCGCCCGGTGTCGAGCGTGATGACCGTGCGCGCCGACGTGCAGTGGATCGACCTGGCGCGTGGGCAGGAGGACGTCGTGGCGCGCCTGGTGGCGTCGCCGCATACCCGCCTGCTGGTGGGTGAGGGTGACCTGGACAGCCTGCGTGGCGTGGTGCAGAGCCGCGATCTGCTGGCCGACCTGCTGCAGGGCAGGCCCCTGCACCTGGAAGGCAACCTGCGCGAACCGCAGTACGTGCTGTCCAGCGCCAGCGCATTGCAGGCGCTGGAGCTGATCCGCCAGCATCCGGTGCCGCTGGCCGTGGCGGTGGACGAGTACGGCAGCGTGGAAGGACTGGTGACCGCCAACGACCTGCTGGCGGCGATTGCCGGTGACCTGGTCGATACCCAGGACGAGCGCTATGGCGTGGTCGCGCAGGGCGAGGGCCAGTGGGAGGCCGACGGTGCATTGACCCTGGACGACCTGCAGCGCCTGGCCGGCGTGTCGCTGCCGCGCAGTGCCGACTACATGACCATCTCCGGGCTGGTGCTGGAGCAGCTGGGCCGGCTGCCGGACATCGGCGATGCGGTGGAGGTGGCGGGCGTGCGCATCACCGTGCTGGCGATGGAGAAGCGCCGTATCGCCCGCCTGCGGGTGGAACGCCTCGACGGAATGGCCTGACCCACCTGTTGTTGTAGAGCCGAGCCCAGGCTCGGCTCTACACAGCACGACCCGCAGCCGTCACCATGGCGGCCCGCTTTCTTTCCAGGATGGTTGCAGTGCTGAGTACGATCGGTTTGTTGATGGGCCTGTATGTGGCCTGGCGCCTGTTCTGGCCACTGCGCATGCCCACTTGGCTGAAGGTCGTGCTGTCGCTGCTGCTGGTGGGCGTAGCCGTGCAGCTGCGTATCGTCGCCACCTTCTGGGGCACGATGGCGTCGCCGGAAATTCCGAAGCTGGCCATCGCCACGCTGGCCACCGGCTCCACGGCGGTGTTGCTGCTGGCGTTGCTGATGCTGGCGATGGATGTGGGCCTGCTCGCGTCCCGCCTGCTGCGCTGGCCTCGTGCGGTCGCCGCATTGCGCACGCGGCGCTTGCGGCCGGCGGCTGGCGTGCTGGCCCTGCTGGTCAGTGGTTATGGTGTCAGCCAGGGCATGGCAGTGCCCCAACCCCGGCAGATCGACGTGAGCATTGCCGGGCTGCCCGCTGCGTTCGACGGCTATCGCGTGCTGCAGCTGACCGACATCCATGCCAGCCGTCTGCTGACCGGCGACTGGGTGCGCAGGGTGGTGGATGAGAGCAACGCATTGACGCCGGACCTGATCGTGATCACCGGCGATCTGATCGACGGCAGTGTCGGGGCCCGCCGTGACGACGCGCGCCCACTGGCGGACCTGCGGGCGCCGGACGGTGTCGTCGCCATCACCGGCAACCACGAGTATTACGCGCAGTACCAGGCATGGATGCAGGCGTTCCGCGCGCTGCACATGCAGGTGCTGGAGAACAGCCACCTGCAGGTGCGGCGTGGCGACGCGGCGCTGACCATTGCCGGGGTCACCGATCCGGTGGCCGCACGCTACGGCCTGCCGCTGCCGGATCTGGACGCCGCCTTGACCGGCGCCGATCCCGCCGCGCCGGTGATCCTGCTCGATCACCGCCCGCGCAATGCGGGCGAGGCAGCGGCGCGCGGCGTCAAACTGCAGCTGTCCGGCCATACCCACGGCGGGCAGATCATCGGCATGGACCAACTGGTGAAGCGGGCCAATGGTGGCTTCGTCTCCGGCCGCTACGACGTGGATGGGATGACGCTTTACGTGAGCAATGGTGCGGGCCTCTGGGCCGGTTTCCCGGCACGCATCGGCGTGCCGTCGGAGATCACTCTGGTGACACTGCGCCGCGCACCGTGACCTGAAGTGGGTCAGATCCCTTTTCCTGGGGAAAGGGATCTGGCCCCGGGTCGTCACGCCGTCCGCAGCGGTGGCCGCGCATGCGCGCTTCGGCGCAGCGCCTGCGCCCGCTTGGCGATCCAGCGCACCACGAAGGCGGTGAACAGCAGTGCCGACGGCACCGCATACCAGACGTTGCCCGGCACGCGCTTGAAGTACGAGTAGGTGAACACCGCCGCGATGATCCACATGCCGGTGACGTGCAGGCGACGCCAGGCGGTGGGCCCCATGCGCCGGGCAAGCCCCCGGTGCGAGGTGATGGCCAGCGCCAGGATGGCGAGGTAGCCCACCGTGCCTGGAAAGTTGGCCAGCGCGGATCGTGCAGGCCAGAACGCCGGATTGAGGATGCCGAAACTGGTGATGGCGACTGCGTGCAGCAGGTGCGAGAACGCGAAGGACAAACCGACGGTGCGCCGTTCGCGCAGCAGGAACCGGGTGAATGGGCCCGGTAGCAGGCTGGCGAACGACGATGCCGTGAACGCCGCCAGGAACAGCAGGAACGACGTGCGTGCAGTGACCCGGATCGCCGCACGGCTGCCTTCGGCTGCATCGGGATGCAGGGCGAAGGCCGCCAGCGCGAACGCGATCAGGACCACGGCGATGGCCACGAACAGGCGACAGCCGTGCAGGAAGGGAGTATTGGATGCAGCCATGGTGAGACCTCGAAGTAGGGGGCGGGTCGTGCCGGCCGCCGGCCGGTCAAGGAACGGGTAGTACCGGCCGCCGGCCGGTCAAGGAACGGGTAGTACCGGCCGCTGGCCGGTCAAGGAACGGGTAGTGCCGGCCGCTGGCCGGCAACCTCAGGAAGAAGGCAATGCAACCAGCACGCCTGCCGCGCACAGTTCGTCCAGAACGGGCGCGCAGGCCACGCGCAATGCATCCGTTGCCACGCCATGTGCCTGGGACAGCGCCCGCAGTGCCGCTTCCACAGCGGCGCCGTCGTCACCGAAGACCGATAGCAGCGCGTAGGCCAGCGGCGACAGTTGCTCGACCTGCAGGCTGAAATCGGCGAGGCGCCGGATCAGCAGCAGCGTGGGCGCAGCGCTCAGCACCGACCCCGGCCCCTCGTCCTCGTGCACCGGCCACTGGTAGCCAAGCACTCTTGCCAACGGCGACACCGCCAGCACATCACTGCCCACGGCAGCGCGGCACAGCGCACGCCCGGCGTCACGCGCTTCGATGTACAGCGACTGCCGTGTGCTCTCGTAGTGCGCCAGTTCCGCCGCCCAGCCCGGCAGTGCCAGCGTGTCCTGCACCGCCAGCCAGGCCGCGAACTCGTCGGCGATCCGTGGGAACAACGGGGTCTGGCAGGTGTGGCGGGCGTAGTAGTGCTCCACCGTGTCGCGCCAGCGCGGCGTGCCCAACTGCTGTCGCAGGTGCGGCAGGCTGCCGGCCAGCAGAGTGTCCAGGCTGTCGATGCACAGGCGGCGGTATACCGCCAGCCTGCGTGCCTCGATGCCATCGGGTGCGGCCGCTGATGGGTCGCGCACATGGTCGGCCCAACGCCGTTGCAGGGTGGCCAACGACTCAGCCATGGACCACCTCCGGCCAACGTGCCTCAACCTGCACCTGGCGGATCTGCGCAACCTCGGCCAGCAGCTCGGCCAGTGGCGGGAAGTTGAAGTCGCGTTCGAGCAGCGTGGGACGCACGCCCACCCGCATGTAGGCCTCGCGCAACAGCGCCCAGACCACGCCTTTCACCGGCGCACCATGGGTATCGATCTTGAAGCCATCGTCTTCATCGAAGTGGCCCGCCACGTGCAGCGAGGCGACACGCTGGGCCGGCACGCGGGCCAGGAATTCGAAGGCGTCGTAACCGTTGTTGCAGGCGTTGACGAAGACGTTGTTGACGTCCAGCAGCAGGTCGCAGTCGGCCTCGGTGAGCACGGCGTTGATGAAGTCGATCTCGCTCATGTCCGCGCCGGGAACGGCGTAGTAGGAGATGTTCTCCACGGCGATGCGCCGCCCCAGCACGTCCTGCACCTGGGCGATGCGACCGGCGACATGGTGAACGGCCTCGGCAGTGAATGGCAGTGGCAGCAGATCGTAGACGTGGCCACCGGCGGCGCAGTAGCTCAGGTGTTCGCTGTACAGCTGTACCTGGTGCAGGTCGAGGAAGGCACGGGTCTGCGCCAGCAGGGTACGGTCCAGCGGATCAGGACCGCCCAGCGATAGTGACAGGCCGTGGCAGGTCAAGGGGTGCCGCTCGCTCAGCTGGCGCAGCGCGGCGCCATGGGCACCGCCGACGCCGATCCAGTTGTCGGGGGAGACCTCGAGGAAGTCGATGCTGCCGGCCGGTGTTGCCAGCAGTTCGTCGATCAGTCCGCGGCGCAGGCCAAGGCCGGCAGCAGTGGGGGGCAGGGGCAGGGACATGGCGGATGCTCCAGCGAGAGGGCGCCGCCCTGATGGCGGCGCCGGTTGGACGTCGATCAGTCGGCAACGCGGGCGAACAGGCCCTTGGGCATCGGCTTGCCGTTGGCGGTGTAGACGCTGCGCAGGTAGTCGTGCGCCTCCTGTTCGCTGATGTAACCGTCGTGGTCGGTGTCGATGCGGTCGAATTCGGCGGCACGCGTGGCAGCCACAGCGTTGAACTCGGCACGCGAGACCCGGCCGTCGTGGTCGCGGTCGGTGCGGGCAAACGAGGCGTCGCCGCACTTGCCTTCGCCACACTGGCCCTCGGCTACCTTGGCCTTGCCGGCGGGCTTGCCGGTGGTGGTCTTGTTGGCCCCGCACTTGCCTTCACCGCACTTGCCTTCGGCGGCGGCGCTCATGGCCACCGCGCTGATCGCCAGCGGCTGGATCGCCGCGGCCTGGCCGGCCAGCAGCAGGCCACCGGCCAGGGCGATGCCGATGGCACCGATGCGCGGCAGGCGGGAGGAAGAAGTGTTCTTGGTCGAGACGGACATGGTGGTGACTCCTTGGGAAAGCACGCGGGGCGTGCGGGATGGACGCCGCCGAAGAGGCGACGGAAAGCGAAGCGCGCGGGAACAGGGGAGTCGCCTCAGGCGGCGCGGCGACGGCGCAGCAGATGGCCCAGCAGCAGCACACCGCCGAGCAGGGCACCGCCGAAGCCGATGCCGGGCAACAGCGCGGCAACCGGCAGCAGCAGGGCGATCAGGCTGACGCCCCAACCCAGGCCGTCATTGCCTGCCGTGGCGCGGCCGGGGCCGGCCAGCAGCCGGTCCACGCTGAGTGCGCCACCGCCGTTGAGGATCAACGGCAGCAGCATGGCCAGGAACAGCAGCGGCAGCTTGAAGTTGCCGTAGCCCTGGTCGGTGATCGCATAGCCCTGCCAGAGTTCACCCAGGCCGTTCCATTGGTCGGGCCAGTGCACGGCGGCGATGGCAACGATGGTGAGCACCCAGAAGACGTAGGCCACCGAGCGCGTGGCCAGGCCAAGCAGCAGCATCACTGCACCCACCAGTTCCAGCCACGTGGCCAACTGCCAGTTCAGCGACGCGGGCAGGGTGGAGAACGGGAACGGGAAGCGGCCTTCCAGGTCGGCGAACCAGTTCTGGCCGCCCAGCTTCTCGCGGCCGGATTCAAAGAACTCCCAGGCCAGCAGCGTGCGCAGCGCCAGCGGTGACAGCCAGCGGCCGACGGCGTCCAGTCGGGGGGTATATACGGAAGAGGCGGTGCTGATCATGGTGGTGTCCTGCGGGCCAGTGGTCGATGGAGGCCATTTCAGGCGGCGCAGGTATCGGCAACGTGTGCCGTTTTCCGGAGTTTTGTCAGCGACTGTGGCCGCGCCCGGGTTTCGTACAGTCAGATACAAAGACGATGCGTTGAGCCACATCGGGTCGTTGCGCGCCTGCGTGCGGGGAGCGATATCCACCCGGCAGCGCCCGGCCACGACCGGCGCCGGAATGTATCCCACTGTAGAAACCCGCCTGCGCCCTACAGTCCGGTACAACTCCGCGCCACGGAGAAACAGCGCCGATACACCGGCAGGCGGAAATGGCCACTCCCAACACCGGAGTGCTTCCCCATGATCCGTACCTCGTTGCTCGCCGCCGCTCTCGCCCTTGCCGGCGCCGCCGCCCCCGCCTTCGCTGGCCAGGCCGATACCGCTGCACCGCCCACCGTCATCCTGGTGCACGGCGCGTTCGCCGATGGCTCCAGCTGGAGCAAGGTCATCAGCACGCTGCAGGACTGGAAGCTGCCAGTGGTGGCCGTGCAGAATCCGCTCACCTCGTTGGCCGACGACGTCGCCGCCACCCGCCGCGCGATTGCCGCCGCGCCCGGCAAGGTGGTGCTGGTCGGCCACAGCTGGGGTGGCACGGTCATCACCGAAGCGGGCAATGACCCGAAGGTGCAGTCGCTGGTGTACGTGGCGGCCTTCGCGCCGGATGCAGGGCAATCTTCGGCGCAACAGGGCGAAGGTTTTCCGGTCGGTCCGGGCCTTGCCCGACTGCAGGAAAGGGACGGCTACCTGACGTTGCCGGCCGATGCCATCGCCCAGGACTTCGCGCCGGATGTGATGAAGAAGTCCGCCACGCTGCTGTACAGCACACAGGTCCCGTTGAAGGCCAGCGCGCTGAGCGACGTGGTGAGCGTTGCGGCGTGGCGCAGCAAGCCGAGCTGGTACGTGCTCAGCCGCGATGACCGCATGCTGTCGCCGCAGCTGCAGGCCGCGACCGCACGTCGCATCGGTGCACAGCTGCAATCGATCGGTAGCAGCCATGTGTCGCTGCTTTCGCATCCGGCGCAGGTGGCTGACAGCATCCTGGAAGCGGCGGGAGTGAAGCCGGCAGAGCTGCCGCTGGCCGAGCAGGGGGGCTGAGCGATGACCGCGCTGCGTGCGTACGCGCTGCCGTTGCTGATGGGACTGCTGGGTGGGGCTGCGCTGTTGATGGCCTGGCCGAGCCCGGAGGCCGATGCGCAACCGGCCCAGGCCGTTCCCGCTGCCGGGTTCGATGGTGGCGGGCCCTGGCACAACAGCACGCCGCTCACACTGGAGCAGTTGCGGGGGCAGGTGGTGCTGGTCGAGTTCTGGACCTACACCTGCAGCAACTGCCTCAACGTGGCGCCGTATGTACACCAGTGGCATGCACGCTACGCGCCGCAGGGGCTGCGGGTGATCGGCGTGCATACCCCGGAGTTCGCCTATGAAGGGCTGCCTGGCAACGTGCGCAAGGCCATCACGCGGCTGGATATCACCTGGCCGGTGGTGCAGGACAACCAGTACCGGATCTGGAATACCTGGGGCAACCGCTTCTGGCCCGCGCTGTACCTGCTCGACCGGCAGGGGCGGGTGGTCTACCGCCATTACGGCGAGGGCGACTACGCACGCACTGAAACCGAGATCCAGCGCCTGCTGGCCAGCCCCTAAGCCGCGCTACCATGGCCGCGCAGCGCGGCCCTGACCTCCGTCTTCATCGAGAACGCAATGAACCACGTACCGCATATCCTGGTCGTCGACGATGACAGCGAGATCCGCCAGATGCTGGCCGATTACCTGCAACGCAACGGCCTGCGCGTGAGCCAGGCCGACGGCGGCCGGGCCATGCGCGCGCTGATGGATACCCATGCCGTGGATCTGGTGGTGCTGGACGTGATGATGCCGGGCGAGGACGGCCTGAGCCTTTGCCGCAACCTGCGCGCCGGCAAGCATCGCGCCGTGCCGGTGGTGCTCTGACCGCCCGCGACGACGAAACCGACCGCATCATCGGGCTGGAAATGGGCGCTGACGACTACGTGACCAAACCGTTCTCTTCGCGCGAACTGCTGGCACGCATCACTGCGGTGATCCGCCGTACCCGGATGTTGCCGCCGAATCTGCAGGTGAGCGAAGCCGGTCGCCAGCTGGCCTTCGGCGAGTGGCGCCTGGATACCACCGCACGCCATCTGCTGGATGCGCAGGACACCGCATATCCACTCAGTGGCGCCGAGTTCCGCCTGTTGCGCGTGTTCCTCGACCACGCCAATCGGGTGCTCAGCCGCGACCAGCTGCTCAGCCTCACCCAGGGTCGCGATGCCGAACTGTTCGATCGCTCGATCGACCTGCTGGTCAGCCGCGTGCGCCAGCGCCTGGGGGATGACGCGCGCGAGCCGACCTACATCAAGACCGTGCGCAGCGAAGGCTATGTGTTCAGCGTGCCGGTGCAGTTGCTGGGGCCGGACGAATGAACACCGCCGCACGCCGCCCACGCTGGCCGCGCACGCTGTCGGCGCGGCTGCTGCTGGTGCTGCTGGGCGGACTGGCGCTGGCCCACGCACTGTCGTTCGGCCTGCTGTTCTTCGAACGCGACCAGTCCACCCGCAGCATGATGCTGCGCAACCTCGACGAGGATGTGGCCGTGAGCGTCGCGTTGCTGGAACACCTGCCCGCAGACCAGCGCGCGGCCTGGGTGCCGCGGCTGGAGCGGCGCACCTACCGTTACCTGCTGCGCCCGGCTGCGGCCGGACCCGGGCTGCAGACCGATCGCGCACGCCAGGTCACCACGGTCATCGATGACAGCCTGCAGCACCGCTATCCGTTGCAGGCGCGCCAGGTGGCTCGCCTGCCGGAGCGGTTCGAGGTGGAACTGCGCCTGCACGACGGCACCCCCGTAACCATTGAAGTCACGCCGTCGGGGCTGCCGCTGGCGCGTTGGTTGCCCGCCGTGCTGCTGGTGCAGCTGGCGCTGCTGCTGGTGTGCGCGTGGCTGGCAGTGCGCCTGGCCATGCGGCCGCTGCAGCAGCTGTCGCATGCGGTGGAGCATCTGCAGCCGGGCAAGGACGGGCCGGCACTGCCTGAAGATGGCCCTGCGGAAGTGGGCGGCGCGGCGGCCGCGCTCAACGCACTGCAGGCACGCATTCGTGGCCATGTCAGTGAGCGCCTGCAGATCCTGGCCGCGATCTCGCATGACCTGCAGACCCCCATCACGCGCATGAAGCTGCGGGTGGAGGCCCTGCCTGAAGACAGCACCCAGCAGCGGCTGCTGGCCGACCTCGACCACCTGGGGCAACTGGTGCGTGAGGGCGTGGCCTATGCGCGCAGCAGCCACGTCGCCAGTGGCGCGCCAGTGGCGATGGACCTGGGCGCATTCCTGGCCAGTGTCGTCGGCGACTACGAGGACATGGGCAAGCCGGTCAGTGGTGGTGCGCCCGCTGGACTGGTCGTGCAGACCTGGCCGCAGCCGCTGCGCCGGGTGGTCGGCAATCTGGTCGACAACGCGTTGCGTTACGCCGGTGCCGCCGAGATCGAGGCCGGCCGTGATGACGCCGGCAGAGTGTGGATCAGCATTTCCGACCGTGGCCCTGGCATTCCCGAGGACCAGCTGCAGGCAGTGCTGGCGCCGTTCCATCGGCTGGAAAGCTCGCGCAACCGCGATACCGGTGGCACTGGCCTGGGACTGGCCATCGCGGTGCAGCTGGCGCAGTCGCTGGGCGGCTCGCTGCAGCTGTACAACCGGGAGGGCGGCGGGCTGCGGGCGGAATTGCAGTTGCCGGGCTGAGTTGCTCGGTCCTTGGGTTCG
Source organism: Stenotrophomonas sp. YJH_SMC_10 (assembly GCF_059371555.1). Classification (NCBI taxonomy): domain Bacteria; kingdom Pseudomonadati; phylum Pseudomonadota; class Gammaproteobacteria; order Lysobacterales; family Lysobacteraceae; genus Stenotrophomonas; species Stenotrophomonas sp. YJH_SMC_10. The sequence goes on from NZ_JCAFUS010000002.1 coordinate 82,880, forward strand.
CGGGCAGGCGCACGCCTGCTTCCGCTTCGACGACGAGGGCGTCACCGGCCATGAAGTCCAGTACATGCCGGCAATGGATGGCCGATGACCGGTATTTCACCCCGTCCGTGCCACGCTGCATGCAACGTGCCCAACCAGGATCGAAGCTGTTGAAGGCGAAGAGGCAATGACCGCGGCGCGGCAGCGCTCGATGTGGGTGGCGGGCCTGTCCACGGTGGTGGAGTGGTACGACTTCACCCTGTACCTGTATTTCGCCACGGTGTTGTCGCGGGTGTTCTTCGGTGGCGGCGAACAGGCCCTGCTGGTCACCCTGGCCGGCTTTGCCGTGTCCTACCTGATGCGCCCCTTGGGCGCGCTGTGTTTTGGCCACCTGGGTGACCGGCTTGGCCGGCGCTGGATGCTGCTGGCCTCGATGGCGTTGATGGCTGCGGCGATGCTGGCCACCGCGCTGCTGCCGACCGCGGCCACCGCAGGCACCCTGGCGGGCGTGCTGCTGCTGGTACTGCGCTGCGTGATGGCGTTCTCGGTGGGCGGCGAATACACCGGTGTCGTGGCGTACCTGCTGGAAAGCGCACCGGCGCGACGGCGGGGCCTGGTGACCTCGCTGGCCTCGGCGGCCAGTGAGGTGGGCGCGCTGCTGGCGGTAGCGATCTCCGCGCTGACCGTGGCGCTGCTGCCCACCGCGCAGCTGGACAGCTGGGGCTGGCGCATTCCGTTCTTCGTCGGCGCGGCGCTGGCCCTGGTGATCCTGGTTGCGCGCTCGGGCATGCACGAATCGCCCGAGTTCGAACGCCAGCGGCGCGAGGGCAGCATCCCGGCCACGCCGCTTCGGCACGTGCTGCGCAACCATCCGCTGGCGGTGGCGCGCACCTTTGCGATCTCCGCCTTGGGATCGATCACCTACTACGTGGGCATCACCTACGTACCGGCCTTCCTGCATGCGCGCGGCCACGATGAGGGCGATGCCCTGTGGCTGTCGACGATCGCGGCGGTCGCGGTCATCGCCATCACACCGTTGTGTGGCGCGTTGTCCGACCGGGTCGGACGACGGCCGATGTTGTTGGGCCTGACCGTGCTGGCGGCGCTGCTGCCGCTGTCCCTGTTCGCGTGGATGGCACAGGCGCCGCCGCTGGGCATCGCGTTGGCCGCGGTGCTGCTGGCCTGCGTGGCCGGCGGCGTAAGCGCGGTGGCGGCACCGGCCACGGCCGAGCAGTTTCCCGGCGAAGGCCGGGTCAGCGGTCTGGCGCTGGGCGTAACCATGGCTACGGCGGTGTTCGGCGGTGCGACGCCGTGGCTGGCGCAATGGTGGGTGGAACGCAGCGGCTGGGCAGCAGCGCCAGGCGCGATGATCGCGCTGGTGGCGGTGCTGGTGCTGCCGGTGCTGTGGACCCTGCCCGAGACGGTCCCGGGCAGGGCCAAGCGCTAGCGGGTCAGACCTTGAGGGTCTGCTCGATGTCGGCCAGTACCGCGGCCGCATCCACGCCGATGGCGATCGACTGCACCACGTGGCCGTCCCACACGCTGGGACCGAATGCCAGGCCTTCCGGCTTGGGAATGGTCATGCCGCGGGCAACGCCGTCGGTGGCCACGCGCACGCTGGCGCGTTCGAACTGGAACAGCTCCGGTCGGGTCAGCGCGATGCAGGCGCAGCAGTCGTGCACGACCATGCCCTTGTGGCCGGCCTGCAGGTAGAAGTCCACGTAGTCCTGCGACAGCGCGCGCACCAGTTCGGCATCGGCACCGCCGATCGCAGCCAGCGTGTCCAGGCCGTCACGGTCCATTTCCACGCGGGTGGTCACGTCCAGGCCGATCGCGGTGACCGGCCAGCTGGCGGTGAACACCACGTCGGCCGCTTCGGCGTCACCCCAGATGTTGGCCTCGGCGGCCGGGGTGATGTTGCCGTTGACATGGAAGGCGCCGCCCATGATCACCACCCCGCGCACCAGGCCGGCGATGTCCGGGGCCTGCTGCAGCGCCAGCGCCAGGTTGGTCATGCGGCCGACCGCGACCAGGGTCACTTCGCCCGGATGGGCGCGGACCAGATCGATGATCAGCTGATGGGCCGGGCGCGCATCGGCGGCCACGTCCAGACGGGCCGGCACCGGATGGTTGCCCAGGCCATTGTGGCCATGGATGTGCACTGGCCAGGCTTCCGGGGTGGCCTCCGGCTGCAGCGGGCCTTCGGCGCCGCGTGCGACCGGAGCGGCAAAGCCCCAGGCCTGCTTGAGGTACAGCGCATTGTGCGTGGTCGACTCCACCGAGGCATTGCCGAAGGTGGTGGTGACGCCGATCAGGTCAATCTGGGCGTGCTTGTGCAGGTACAGCAGGGCCAGGGCGTCGTCGACGCCCGGGTCGGTATCGAAAATGACTTTCAGCATGTTGTTGTTCTTCTTCTTCCGTGTGGTGCGGGGGGCGCCGGCGGCCCGCAGGCAGGCCGGCGCGCCCTGCATTGTCCCATCTTCATGACGGGCAGGGCCATTGCCGGAGGGGCAGGCCATAATGCACGCAGTCCAGGCACGGAGTCGCCGAATGCTGATCGTTGCCCTTCTGCTGGTGCTGCTGGTGCTGGGCCTGAACGTGGTGGCCACCGTGGTGATCGCCAGGCGCGATGGCCTGTCGGCGGGCGGCCGGACCGTGCAGTTGCTGCTGGTCTGGCTGCTGCCGGCGGTCGGCGCGATCCTGTGCATGGCGGCGGCCACGGCCGACGGCTCCGGGATCCGGGGCGACAACAGTCTCGGCGGTGGCTACGATCACGCGGGCGGCTACTCCGGCGACGGCGCCAGCCAGCACAGCCATGGCAGCCCGGATTGCGGCAGCGACGGTGGCAGCGGCGACGGCGGCAGCTGCGGTGGTGGCGATTGACGAGACGTTACGGGATGCCGGCCAGCGGCCGGCACTACCCAACCACGGCCACGTCCGGTAGTGCCGGCCGCTGGCCGGCAACCACATCCGCTCAGCCGCCGCCTTCGGCGGGCAAGGGCCCCCGGCACGTTCAACAGCCCAACCAAGCTCACGTCCGGTAGTGCCGGCCGCTGGCCCGCAACCACATCCCCTCAGCCGCCACCTTCGGCGGGCAAGCTCCCCCGGCACGTTCGACTGCCCAACCAAGCTCACGTCCGGTAGTGCCGGCCGCTGGCCGGCAACCACATCCGCTCAGCCGACGCCTTCGGCGGGCAAGCGCCCCCGGCACGTTCAACGGCCCAACCAAGCTCACGTCCGGTAGTGCCGGCCGCTGGCCGGCAACCACATCCGCTCAGCCGCCACCTTCGGCGGGCAGGCGCCCACGGCACGTCCAACAGCCCAACCAAGGCCCCGTCCCGGTAGTGCCGGCCGCTGGCCGGCAACCTCTTCCGCTCAGCCGCCGCCTTCGGTGGGCAACGGCGCCGGTACGTTCAGCAGCCCGCCTGCCGCCACATAGGCGGCCAAGGCCTGGCCCTGGCTGAGCAGGTGGCGTTCCATGGTGCGTTCGGCGGCCTGCGCGTCGCGGCGACGGAAGCACTCCATCAGCTCGCGGTGCTCGGCCAGCGATTGCGCGGTGCGCCCCGGGGTCAGCAGCTGGCGGCCGCGATGCATCTTCAGGATGCGGTGCAGGTCGTGGGTGATGCGGATCAGCCACGGATTGCCGGCGTAATGCTGCACGGTTTCGTGGATCAGGTAGTTGTTGCGGTAGTACTCGGCGATGTTGCCCTCGGCCGCCGCCGCTTCCATCGCCGCATGCAGGGCCTCCAGCTGTTGCACGCCGGCATCGTCGATGTGCCTGACCGCCTCGTGGGCGCAACGGCCTTCCAGCATGGCCATCACCGGGAACAGCTGGTTGAGGTCTTCCAGCGTCAGCCGGGTGACCCGGCTGCCACGACCGGCATCGATCTGTACCAGGCCTTCGGCTGCCAGCAGCTTCAACGCCTCGCGCAGGGGCGTACGGCTGATACCCAGTTCTTCGCACAGCGCGGGCTCGTCGATCCACTCGCCCGGCGGCAACCGGTAGTCATAGATGCGCTCGCGCACGTGTTCGGCCACCTCTTCGTACAGAGGCGCGCGCTTCTTCGGTGACCGCGGGGCAGGGGCAATGGCCATGCGCAGAGTGTAACGCCAGGTCGCGCCGGCCAGCGGCCGGCACGACCCGATGGCAGTTACATCCAGCCCGGCACCACGAACACCAGCCAGGCCAGCAACGGCCCCAGCGCCACCACCAGGCCGCTGTACACCAGGAAGCGACGGAACAGGCTCTCGCGCTCTTCCTTGGCTGCCGAAGCCACCACCAGTGCGCCATTGGTGGAGAACGGGCTGACATCGACGATGGTGGACGACACCGCCAGCGCGCAGATCACGCCAGCGGCGCTGAGGTGACCCTGCATCAGGAACGGCACGGCCAATGGAATCGTTGCGCCGAGCACCGCGGCCGACGAGGCGAATGCGGAGACGATGCCGCCGACGTAGCAGACCAGAAGCGCGCCGAGCAGCGGGATGCCGATGTCGGAGACGCCGTTGCCGATGAAGTCCACCGCGCCGGCATGTTCCAGTACGCCGATGTAGGTCACCACGCCGCAGATCAGCAGCACGGTGGACCAGCTGATGCCGTCGACCGCGCCCTTCTGGCTCTGCGGCGACAGCAGCGCCAGCGCCACCGCCACGGTGATCGAGACCAGGCCGACGTTGAGGTTGTAGATCAGCGCGGCCACGCCCAGGCCGAGCAGGCCGATCAGGGTGAACAACCGCTCGCGGGTCAGGCTGACCGCATCCAGTGCCGCCGGATCGTTGGACAGGGTGCCGCCGCCCGCCGCGACCAGCGCGCCATGGCCTTCGATCGCGAACTGGCGCGATGACGCCTGCGGGCCACCGGCCATCGCCAGTTCCGCACTGCCGATCGTTCCTGCTGCGGTGATCGAGCCGCGACGCAGCAGGGCGATGCCACCGAAAGCGAAGAAGCAGATCGTCGCCATCATGAAGTTGAAGCCCAGGCTGGTCAGGAACACTGCCATCTCGGTCACTTCCAGCCCGGCTTTCTGCACCACGCCATTGGTGATGCTGCCGTACACGCTGATGGGCGAGAAGCCGCCGGCCTGCGCACCATGGATGACCAGCAGGCCCATCATCAGTGGGTTGATGTTGTACTGCTTGGCAAAGCGCAGGGCGACCGGGCCGATGATCGCGACCGCCGCCGGGCCCAGCGCGCCGAACGCGGTGAGGACCGCGGTGATCACGAACATCACCCACGGAATGGCCACGATATGGCCGCGCACCGCTTTCACTGCCCAGTGCACCAGCAGGTCAATGGTGCCGTTCTTCTGCGCGATGGCGAACAGGTAGGTGATGCCGACCAGGGTCAGGAACAGATCGCCGGGAAAGCCGGCCAGGACCTCCTTGCCGCCCATGTCGACCCACAGCCCGCCGATGATGAAGGCCAGCGCGAAGGCGACGGCCCCCATGTTGATCGGCATTGCCGTGGCGACGATGAACATGATCACCAGACCGATGATCGTTGCGATTTGTGGACTCATGCGCCCTCCCAGACACGTGACTCACGTACAGCGCGGATGGAGACCCGCCATCCCCGGGGTAAGGCGACGTACAGCGTGTTGCGTGATACGTACTGCTCGAACCCGTTACTGCCGCCGTTCCAGCGCACTGCGGACCCAGGCCGCGGCGCCTTCAAGGCTCTGGAACTCTTCCACCGCGCGTACCTCACAGCACGGATAGGCCGGCGCGACCATGCGCGCCAATGCGTTGCCCGGGCCCAGCTGCAGGAACACCCGCGCGCCACGCTCGAAGGCCTGGCGCATCACCTGCGCCCATTCGATGGTCTGCGCCAGCTGCGCCGACAGCGTGTGGACCGCCGTTGTGCGATCCCGCACCGGTCGCGCGTCGATGCCGGCCAGCAGGGGCAGGCGTGGTGCCTGCATCTGCGCTGCTTCGAGCACGGCGGCAAACGATGCCACTGCGCCGGCCAGCAGTGGCGTGTGCGCGGGCACATGGACCGGCAACGGACGGATTTCGGCGCCGAAGGCCTGTGCGTCTGCCGCCAACGCGAGTAGCGACGGCCGTGCACCCCCCAGGATGAAGTGGTCATCACCATTGGCAATCGCGATGAACGCGCCGTGCGCATCGCACAGGCGCTGTGTGGCAATGCGGCCCAGCCCCAGGACTGCCTGCAGCCCGGCACCATCCGGACTGGCGGCATCCATCAGCCGCGCGCGCTGCGCGGCCAGGGCAAGGCAGGTCGTGGTGTCGAAGCTGCCGGCGATGGCATGTGCGGCCAACTCCCCGATGCTGTAGCCCGCGATCACTGTCGGCGTCGGCAACGCCTCGCGCAGGCCCTGCCAGTGCGCCAGGCTGGCCGCGCACAGCAGCGGCTGCGCCTGCGCATTGTCAAAGCGGTCGGCGGCCGCCGCGGCGGCGAATGCATCGCGGCCCAGCAGTTCGTCCGTGGCATCGAGCACCGGCCGCGCAGCAGCAACGTCGCGCACGCGATCGAACATCGCCGCATGTTGCGCGCCCTGTCCAGGGCAGAGCAGGGCAAGGCTCATGTGCCCTCCTGCTGCAGCAGGAACAGGCTGCAGGCAAGCAGGTCGGCGCTGCCACCGGGGCTGAGGTGGCGTGCAACGAAGGCGTCGGCGATGACGTGCAGGCGCCGCCGCCAATCGTGTGCGAAGGCACCACCTTCGGCCAGGAAACGACGGGCCTGCTGCTGCGCCCAGCGCAGGCCTTCAGCACCACCGCGATGCAGCAGGTTGAGGTCGTCGGTGTGTGCGACCAGCTGCATCAGCGTGTGGCACATCGCGGCCTCGCGCGCCAGCCCATTGGCCAGTGCATCGCGCAGGACCGGCAGCGCCACCTCGCGCAACAGCGGGTAGCCGGCGGCGGCCTGTTCGCGCACGCCTGGCACCTTGTGCAGGGCGCGCGCACGTTGGCCCGGGCTGCCTGCATCCAGCGGTGCCCGTGCGAAGTCCGCAGCCCAGCGACGGACCTCCAGGCAGACCTGCTCACCGGTGCCCGCATGGCCCAAGCGGGAGCGGCAGGCCGTGGCGGCCGCCACCAAAAGGCCGAGACTGAAGACCGCGCCACGATGGGTGTTGATGCCGCCGGTCGCGCGCAGCATCGCGGCTTCGGCGGCAATGCCACACCGGCGCATCGCCTCGAAGTCCGCCCCGGCTGCACCGAGGCGGGCCACGGCGGTGAAATAGTGGCGCAGTGCGAACAGGCTGCGCAGGAACGTACGCGCATCCATGTCGTGATGGCTGCCGCGGTCGAACGGCGTGACCAGTCCCGGTTTCGGTGCCAGGGCCAGTTCTGCATGCAGGCTGGCAACGGCGAGGCGCCCCAGGCGCGCGCAGTCCACGGCGGCGGCCGGCCGGGCAGTCGGCTGCGCGACGGCGTTCATGCGCTCACCCCGGCGGGGGCGAATACGGACTCTCGCAGTTCCAGCGCGGCGCCGGCCGGGCGCTTGACCAGTACCTCGCGACTGCGTCCCGCGTATTCCCGCCAGTTCACGGCGGCGCCGTCGGCCAGGCACAGTTCGCCATCGACCCGTCGGCCGTATCGCGTTTCCCATGCCTGCAGCCTTGCGGCCAGGGCATCGGCCTGCGCGGTGGTGTCGATCCGCCACAGCAGATCGATGTCCGAGCGCGCGTGCACATAGTGCAGTCCAGTGAGGTGCTGCCAGGCGAACGCTCCGAATACGCGCGCTGCGGCGATGTGCTGCAGTGCCTGCAGGGGCCGCTGCCAGTCCTGCACCAGGTCGCCTTCCAGCACCGCCTGAAGCGCCGGTGGTGGCGCAGTGCGCAGCACATCGTGTGCCGGCACGCGCAGGGCCAGGCGCAGTTTGCCCTCGGCGGGCGGCAGCGGTACGCCCAGACGCAGGCGGGGATCGGCATCGTCGGCGGCACGCCGGGCGACGATGGCCGGCAGGCCCTGCGCAAACCAGGCGGCCAAGCGCGGTTCATGCGCGGCGATGTCTGCCTGCCAGCCGGCGTACGCTGACAGCCAGACCAGCGTATGGCGGGGCAGCCGCTCAGGCATCGCCCTGGCTCACGGCTGCGGCCACGCGTGCGGCCAGCATGCGACCGCCGCGCTGAGCGCCGCGTGCGGCACGCAGGTCGCCTTCGACCGGCGCGCGCAGGGCCCGCAGCAGGTGCTGGGCAAGGTCGCCTTCCCACACCGATTCCACCACGCCCATCGCCACGTAGTTGGCCACGCCCGGTGCGAACACCGGCGAGCTCTGGCTGAGCGCCTGCAGCTTCTCCAGCGGTTGCTTGGTCACCCGTGCCATCGCGCGCAGGTCCATCACCCGCACCTGCGCATCGGGCAGGGCGTGAATGTGGTCGGCCATCAGGCCGAAGGACAGGAAGCCACCGCTGACCGATTCGCCGTAGACCAGCGTGACGAGGCGCGCGCCACGCCGGCGTGCCAGGTCGAGCGTCTGCGCCAGATGTGCAAAGTAGCCATTGATGCCCAGCAGCTCATCGCGCCGCGCCAGGCGCTGGCCGGCGGTATCGGCCAGCATCACGATCGGCCGCTGCGGGTGCGCGGCGGTGCTGGCCAGCACGGTTTCGGCCAGGATGAGCGCATGGTCGACGCCGACCTCGATGCGGTCGGTGGTGCCGATCACGGTCACCTCGCCATCGTCGGTGGCTGCGCTGCCGGTCAGTACCGAATCGTCCACCGCAATGGCGTGCCCACGAGGGAACAGCGCATCGAACAGGGTCTGCAGCGGTGCACTCATGGCAGGCTCCGGCCAGCGGTGGCGGCGAGGAAGGCATCGGTGTCCAGCACTGGCAGCCGCTCGGGTTCGGCGATGCCCTGGCGGGCCCATATCTCCAGACCGTCGCGGCAATCGCCCCAGGCCTGCACGCGTGCCTTCAACGCGGCGTGGCGGGCCTGCAGGGCGCCCAGCGCCGTGTCGGTATCGCTGCTGCTGGTGTCGGGCTGCAGCGCATTGGCTGCGGCCTGCGCGAACGCTGCGATGGTGTCGGGCACCAGCACCTGCGCCTGGTCGATCAGGTACCGGTGCTTGCCACCGGTCACGCGCCAGACCAGCGCGCGATCGCGTGAGTCGAACTCTTCCACGCCGCGTACGGTCTCGATCACTTCCGGGCCGGACAGCGACAGGCGCCCCTCTTCGGACATGATGACCGTGGTGCAGCAGCGGGCGACAATGCCCATGCCGCCGAAGGCGCCGTTGCCGCTGCCGATCAGCGCGATCACCGGCACGCCGGCAGCGCGTGCACCCAGGGTGGCGCGCATGATTTCGGAAATGGCGATCAGCCCGGCATTGGCTTCGTGCAGGCGCACGCCGCCGGTATCCAGCAGCAGCAGCACGCCGTCAGGCCGGGTGTCGGCGGCGCGGCGCAGCAGCCCGGTCAGCTTGGCGCCGTGCACCTCGCCCACGCCGCCGCCCATGAATGCACCCTGCTGTGCGGCCAGCAGCACGCGCTTGCCCCGCAGCGTGGCTTCGCCGACCACGATGCCGTCGTCGAACGCCGCGGGCTGGTCGAGTTGGGCCAGGTGCGGGCTCGTCATCCGCCGCGCCGGGCCGAGGAACTCGCGGAACGAACCCGCGTCGACCAGCCCGGCAATGCGTTCGCGTGCATCGGCTTCGTAATAGCTGTGGCGTTGTACGTGGCTCATGGCTTGCCTCCGGCCAGCAGGGTTTCCACGGCCTGGTCCAGGCGCAGGCTGACCACCGCCGGGGTGGCACCGGCGTCATTGATCGACACGCGCACGTCGCGCAGCGGATGGCGTTGCGCGAAGTCGGTGATCACCGCCTGCCAGATGCTGCCGAAGCCCGGCGCAGCGGTGATGATGCGCACGGTCATCGCACCCTCCTGTGCCACAGGCTCCAGCAGGATCTCCAGGTTGCCCGAAGCCAGCACGCCCACCAGCACCGCATCGTGCGGGAACTGCACGCGGGTGCGGCCGTCGAATCGATAGTCGAGGGTTTCCATGCTCAGCCCCTTACCAGTTGCGGAAGCGCTTGGGCGGGTCGTACAGGCCGCCGGACCAGCGCACCAGGTCCTTCACCGACCGCGCCGCCAGCAGGTCACGGCTGGCATCGCGCACCGAGATACCGAGGTCGTCGGGACGACGGATCACGCCGCGGTCGCGCAGGTTCTCCACCATCGCGCGGTCGCGGCCCATGCCCACTGCGGTGTAGCCGGCCACGCCCCGGATCGCCTGTTCGCGTTCTTCCGGGGTGCGGCACAGCAGCAGGTTGGCGATGCCTTCCTCGGTCAGCACATGGCTGACGTCGTCGCCATAGATCATCACGGGCGGCAGCGGCATCTGCGCGCGCTCGGCCAGTTCCCAGGCATCGAGCCGTTCGACGAAGGCCGGTGCCATGTGCTCGCGGAAGGTCTCCACCATCTGCACCACCAGCTTGCGCCCGCGCGGCATCTCGCCCGGGCGCGCGGCCTGCTGGCCGGCCTTGATCCAGGCGTCGCTGGCATGGCGGCGACCACGTGCATCCGAGCCCATGTTCGGCGCGCCGCCAAACCCGGCGATGCGGTCGCGGGTGGCGGTGGAGCTGTTGCCCTGCAGGTCGACCTGCAACGTCGAGCCGATGAACATGTCACAGGCATACAGGCCGGCGGTCTGCGAGAACGCGCGGTTGGAGCGCATCGAGCCATCGGCACCGGTGAAGAACACATCGCTGCGTGCGGCGATGTACTTCTCCATGCCCAGTTCGGAACCAAAGGAATGCACCGACTTCACGAAGCCCGATTCGATTGCCGGAATCAGCGCCGGATGTGGATTGAGCGCCCAGTGCTGGCAGATCTTTCCCTTCAGCCCGAGTGATTCGGCGTAGGTGGGCAGCAGCAGTTCGATGGCGGCCGTGTCGAAGCCGATGCCATGGTTGAGGCGGTTGACGCCGTACTCGGCGTAGATGCCTTTGATCGCCATCATTGCCATCAACACCTGGATCTCGGAGATCTGCGCCGGGTCGCGGGTGAACAGCGGTTCGATGTGGTTGGGACGCGGCGCCTGCACCACGAAGTTGACCCAGTCGGCGGGGATATCGACGCGAGGGAGGGTGTCGACGATCTCGTTGACCTGGGCAATGACGATGCCGCCACCAAACGCCGTGGCCTCGACGATCACCGGGGTGTCTTCGGTATTCGGCCCGGTGTACAGGTTGCCGTGGCGATCCGCGGCCTGTGCTGCGACCAGCGCTACGCGCGGGGTCAGGTCGATGAAGTAGCGGCCGAACAGCTCCAGGTAGGTGTGGATGGCGCCGATCTGGATGCGCCCCTCGGCCACCAGGTTGGCCAGCCGCACGGACTGCGGGCCGGAGAACGAGAAGTCCAGTTTCGAGGCGATGCCACGCTCGAATACATCCAGGTGCGAGGGCAGGGACAGCACCGACTGCACCATGTGCAGGTCATGGACCCGCGCCGGGTCGAGGTCGGCCAGCGCCTGGGCGAGGAAATCGGCCTGCTTCTGGTTGTTGCCCTCCAGGCAGACCTTGTCGCCGGGCTCCAGCAGCGCATGCAGCAGGTCGCCGATGTCGCTGGCGGCAACGCTGCGTCCCCGGGCCCACGGCGCGGCCCGTTCCAGGCGCGTCTGGCGACTGCGTTCCAACGTATCCCAGCTCGGGTTCATCGACCGGCTTCCGATGGGTGGTGAAATAATTACGCCATAATTATGGAGGTGCGCGCAACCTGCAGTGCAGCAAAAGGAAGGGCCCGCGCGAGGCGGGCCCATTCAGGGATCCGGGTAGTGCCGGCCGCTGGCCGGCTCCACGCGATGCGGGAGGACGGGGAGCCGGCCAGCGCCCGGCACGGCCCTTTCCAGTCGCTCAGAACTTCCAGCGCAGGCTGGCCGACACGAAGCGCGGCTCGCCGTAGTTGTTGTAGTCCAGGTTGGCCCAGTAGGTCTTGTCCAGCGCGTTGCGCACGCTCAGCGTCGCGGTCCAGTTGTCGCTGATGCGGTAGTTGGCGTTGAACTGCACCAGGGTGTACGCCGGCTGGTTCACCGTCACCGTGCCGCCGAGCGGGTAGGCGATGTTGTAGCCCTGCACTCTGCTCTGCCACTGCAGGCCACCGCCGACGCTCAGGCGCTCGAGCGCGCCGCGCAGCTGCAGCTGGGTGTTGAGCTGCAGCAGGTCCTTGGGCGGATTGGCGTACAGCAGGTCGGTGGCCGCGCGGGTCACCTTGACGTGGGTGTAGCCGGCATTGACCGTCCAGCCCGGCAGGATCTCGCCGTTGACGTCCATCTCCCAGCCGCGCGCCTTGGTGCCGTTGACGCCGATGTAGGCCGAGCTGCCGTCGCTCAGCGTGCCTTCCGGCACCCCCATGTCACGCACCGCGTAGTTGTCCTGCTTGGCTTCGAACACCGCCGCATTGGCGGTCAGGCGGCCCTCGAACCACTGCGTCTTGATGCCCGCTTCCAGGTTCGAACCCTGCACCGGCGCCAGCAGGTTCTCGTTGCGGTCCTTGTAGTTCTGCGGATTGAAGATCTCAGTGTAGCTGGCATAGGCCGACACGTTCGGGGTGATCTCATAGACCAGGCCCACGTACGGGGTGACCTCATCGCTCACCTTGTAGGCACCACTGGTGCCGGTGTAGGCGCCCGCCGCGTTGTAGGACCGGCTGAGGGTTTCCCATCGGCTCAGGCGCGCACCGGCAATCAGCGACAGCGGATCGGCCAGGTGCAGGCGGGTGGCCAGATAGACGCCGCTCTGCGTGGTCTTGGCCACGCGGCGTGCGCCGGTACGGGTGTAGGTCACCTCGGAGATGTCGCCGTTCCAGCTGTGCACGTTGGGAATGTAGTAGCAGCGTTCGCTGCCGCAGCGGGCCCAGTCGGTCGGGAAGTTCAGCGCCACGGTGTTCGTGGTGCCTTCCAGGTCCGACCATTGCGCGCCGACCGTGAGGTCGTGGTCGCGGCCGAACAGCGGGAAGCTGCCGGTCAGATAGGCATCGACATTGCGGCGGGTGTCCTTGGAATCACCGGCGGCCGCGCGCAGGTAGATGCCCGCGCCGGTCACCGGGTCCGGGTTGCCGGTGCCGTACAGGCGCACGTTCTGCACGTTGCCGCGGGTGTAGGCGGTGTTGACCTTCAACAGCCAGTTGTCGCCGAAGCGCTGTTCCAGGTTGGCGAAGGCGGTGTTGCTCTCGCGCTTCCAGTAGCTCCACTTCGGCGACAGGTTGGTCGAGCGCGGCAGGTGCGCGAAGTTGCCCTGGTTGTCGAAGAACGGCACCGTGCCCCAGGTCGAGCCGGTCGGGTTGTTGTCCTGGGTCTGGTAGCCAAGGGTGACCGTGGTGCTGTCGGTGACATCGCCTTCCAGCACCGCCATGCCGGCCATCTTGTTCTCGTCGTAGCGGTCGTAGTACAGCCCGCGATCGGTATAGGCGGCGACCACGCGGCTGCGGAAGCGGCCGTCATCGGTCAGTGGTGCGGTCACGTCGGCTTCCATGCGGCGGTAGTCCCAACTGCCGGCACTGACCGAGAACGATGCGTCGAATTCCTTGCCGGGGCGCTTGCGCAGCAGGTTGACCGTGGCCGACGGCACGCCGGCGCCGCTGAGCAGGCCGTTGGCACCGCGGATCACTTCGATGCGGTCGTAGAAGGCGGTGTCGTATTCCTGGTTGGTCGAGCCGCTGTAGGTGGGAATGCCGTCGACCTGGAAGTCGGTGATGGCAAAGCCGCGTGCGTAGTACAGCGGGCGCTGGGTGTCATAGAAGGACACGCTGACGCCGGTCACGTTGCGCATCACGTCGTTGATGCTGAACAGCGATTCGTCCTGCAGGCGCTGCAGGCTGATCGCGGTGGCCGACTGCGGGGTTTCCTGCAGGGTGATCGGCAGGCGCGTGGTGCTGGCCGGCGGAGCGGACTGCTCGGCACGCACGCTGACCCGGTCCAGGGTCTTGGCGTCGGCCGTGCCGTCGGCGGCGGCGAACGCGCTGGGCGTGGCCAGCAGGGCCATCGACGCAAGCAAAGCGGCCGGCAGCAGCGCACGGCGGGGCAGGCGGTTACGGAAGGTCAGGGACATGATGGGCTCGAAGCGTTGAGTCGGGGAAGGGCGGCAACAGTCGTCCAGCACCCGGGGCGGCGGCTTCGGGCACGGTCAGGTTCATCCGGGAGACGCGCGGTTACCGCGCAGGATGCAAATGTAAATAATTCCCAACAACATTACAATTCGCTTCATTGCGGGGCGCTGCCACGCTCAGCGCCGCTGGCAGGGTCGGACTCCGTTGCGGAAGGCACTGGGCTCCGGACCGTCGCCGCACAAACGCAAACGGCCACCCGAAGGTGGCCGCCTGCCTGCATCACGGGGAACGCGCCGGCTTACAGCGCCTGCAGTTCCTCGTTGGCGTTGCGCTTTTCCTTGGCTGGCGCCGGGGCCACTGGCGGTGCCGCGGCGGCCGGGCTGGGCGATGCGGCGTTCGCATCCACCGGCACCTCCAGGTACGGCAGGTGCAGGGTCTGGCTGGTCAGGGTACGGATCTCGTTCACCAGCGCGGCGCTGTCGTTGAGCTTGCGCCCGTACGACGGCACGATCTCGCGCAGGCGGGTTCCCCAGCCGGCCTTCATCTGCTCCGGGAAGGCCTTGGCCATCAGGTCCAGCATGATCGGCGGCGAGGTCGACGCACCCGGCGAGGCACCGAGCAGGGCCGCAAGGGTGTGGTCCTTGTCGGTCACGATCTCGGTACCGAACTGCAGCACCGGGCCCTTCAGCGGATCACGCTTGATGATCTGCACGCGCTGGCCGGCGGTGACCAGCTTCCAGTCGCCCGGCTTGGCATTGGGGAAGTACTTGACCAGCTCGGCCTGGCGGTCGGCATCGTTCAACCGCGCCTGGCCCATCAGGTACTGCACCAGGTCCAGGTTGTCCTTGCCCACTTCCAGCATCGGGCCGACGTTGTTGTGGTTCACCGACGAGTACAGGTCCCACCACGAGCCATGCTTGAGGAACTTGGTGCTGTACAGCGCGAAGGGCCCGAACAGGACCACCGGCTTGCCGTCCAGCTTGCGTGCATCCAGGTGCGGCACCGACATCGGCGGTGAACCGGTCTCGGCCATGCCGTAGGCCTTCACGCCATGGCGCGAGGTCACGTCCTGGCCCTGGAAGGCGAGGAACTGGCCACCGACCGGGAAGCCGGCGTAGTCCTTCGACTCCGGAATGCCGGACATCTGCAGCAGCTTCAGCGCGGCGCCGCCGGCACCGATGAACACGAAGCGGGCGTGGGTGGTGGACTCGGTGCCGGCCTTGAGGTCCTTCACCGTCACGTTCCAGCTCTTGTCGGCGTTCTGCCGCAGCGCGGTCACTTCATGGTTCAGGTGCAGGCTGAAGTT
Organism: Stenotrophomonas sp. YJH_SMC_10; assembly: GCF_059371555.1. NCBI lineage: Bacteria > Pseudomonadati > Pseudomonadota > Gammaproteobacteria > Lysobacterales > Lysobacteraceae > Stenotrophomonas > Stenotrophomonas sp. YJH_SMC_10. The sequence continues at coordinate 98,168 of NZ_JCAFUS010000002.1, forward strand.
CGGGCTGCGCTGCAGGCCGCTGGTCAGCTGGCGGGTGATCACACCGAAGTTGACGTCGGTGCCCAGCGGCATCCAGGTTGCGGCAACCTTCTGCTTCGGATCGCGGCCTTCCATCAGCAGCGGGGCCCATTGCCTGATCTGCGCCGGATCCTCGGAGTACTGCATGCCGTAGAACAGCGGGTTCTTCACCAGCGCCTGCTGGCGCTTGTGCAGGTAGGCGATGTTGTCATCACCCCAGACGAAGCTCATGTGCGGGGTCGGGTTGATGAAGTCGCTGGGCTGGCTCAGCCGCCCCTGCTTGACCTGGTGCGACCAGAACTGGCGCGAGACCTCGAACGATTCGGCGATGCCGACCGCGCGCTTGGTCTCGATGCTGCCGTCGGGCAGTTCCGGGGTGTAGTTCAGTTCGGCGAACGCCGAGTGGCCGGTGCCGGCGTTGTTCCAGCCATCGGAGCTTTCACCGGCGACGCCGTCGAGGCGTTCGTAGACCTGGATGTTCCAGTCCGGCTGCAGTTCCTGCAGGTAGGTGGCCAGGGTGATGCTCATGATGCCGGCGCCGACCAGCACAACATCGACGGGCTTGTCGTTGCTGGCGGCGGGCACCGAGCGCTGGGTCAGCGGCCAGTACAGGAACAGCGCGGCGGCCAGCAACAGCAGCACGAGCAGGGCGAGAAGAGCCTTGCCAAATTTCTTCATGGGGGCGGGATCGTTGGCGGAGGGGAAGGGGTCAGGATGCGCGTGGGGCAGGGAAAGGGCGTGAAGAAACAACGCCTTGCAGCATCCAGCGGTGATTCTAACCGGCACCGGTCTGTTTTTGATGCAACGCAGCATCCGACCTTTCGCGGCCCCGTCGCAGGCAGCGTCGGGCAAGGCCAGGCAGCGCCCGAGTCAGACCCGTTCGATGATCGGCCGATCAGTATCCGCATCACCCATGGACCCGGTGTGGAAAAAGGGGACGGAGGGGATTAAGTCGCATTTGCCTTGGATGTCGTATCGGCCTAAAGCGACTTAATCCCCTCCGTCCCCTTTTTGCGCTGTGCGTCAGCGCTTGCGCCGGATCAGCGCCGAGGAGGCATCCAGCACGGCGCGGGTCAGCAGCGCCATGGTCTGTACGTCGCCCTTCCAGTGCTGCCAGTACAGCGGCACGTCTTCCCACGCGCGCTGGCGTACGTAGACCAGTCGCCCGGCGTCCAGGTGCCGCTTGACCAGCGGCAATGGATTCATCGTCCACCCCATGCCGCCCAGGTTGGCCTGCACGAAGGCGCGCGTGGACGGAATCCACCACGTCGGTGCGGTGCTGGGCAGGTCGTCGCCGGCCATGCGCCGGGCGAAGCGCGACTGCATTTCGTCCTTGCGGTTGAACACCAGTACCGGCGCCTGTGCCAGCGCCTGCGCGGTCACGCCCTTGGCGAAGTGGCGTTCGCGGAATTCGGGGGTGCAGGTCGCTGCATAGCGGATGCTGCCCAGCGCATGGATCTGGCAGCCCTGCACCGGCTCGTCCAGCGTGGTCACCGCGCCCAGCACCGTGCCCTGGCGCAGCAGCTCCACCGTGTGGTCCTGGTCTTCCACACGCAGGTCCAGGGTGGTGCCGGTGGTCTGCGCGAACTGGTAGGCGGCCTGCGGAAACCAGGTTTCCAGGCTGTCGTGGTTCACCGCCACCGGGATGCTGGCCTGGGGCAGGTCCTCATCGGCCAGGCCCATGCGGTGCAGCGCATCGTGTTCCAGCAGGGCGGTCTGCTCGGCCAGCTGCACCAGCAACTGGCCCTCGGCGGTGGCGGTGGCCGGGGTGCCACGCTTGACCAGCAGGCGGCCGATCCGGTCCTCCAGCGCCTTGACCCGCTGCGAGATGGCCGAAGGCGTGACATTCAGCGACTGCGCGGCGCGGTCGAAGCTGCCTTCGCGGATCACCGCGGCCAGGGCGCGCAGCTGGGCATGATCGATGCGCATCGAATTAAGCTCCGCTAATGTTGGTTTAGGAAGTTTAGCTCGTCTTTTTCATGTTGCGGCGCGACAATGGCGCCCGTTCCGGTGCTGTCCGCCTTCGCGAGGCACCGTCCCCCCAAGCAATACAAGGCAGTGAATCCCATGTTCTCGGTCATCTCCGCCAGCACCGGCCTCGGTGCCTGGTTCTCTGGTGCAGCTACCGGCATCGGCCTGTTCGCCGTGGTCGGCGCCCAGAGCGCCTTCATTCTGCGCCAGGGCATCCTGCGCAAGCACATCGTGCCGGTGGTCGCCACCTGCGCGGCCATCGATGCCATCTTCATCTTCGCCAGCGTGGCCGGCCTGCGCACGCTCACCTCGGCGCTGCCGTGGCTGACCAGCGCCGTGCTGTGGACCGGCGTGGCCTTCCTGGCCTGGTATGCGATGAAGTCGGCACGCCGTGCGATCGCCGGTGGCGGTGGCATGGGCGACGCCGACAGCGACGACGGCAGCCGCCGTGCGGTGCTGATCGCCGCGGTCGGCTTCTCGCTGATCAATCCGCACTTCTGGCTGGACATGATGGTGATCGGCTCCATCGCCGAGAACTTCGGCAACGCCCGCATGGCCTTCGCCGCCGGCGTGGTCACCGCCAGCTGCCTGTGGCTGACCGCGCAGGGCCTCGGCGCGCGCCTGCTGGCGCCGCTGTTCACCAAGCCCAGCACCTGGCGCGTGCTCGACGGCACCATCGCGGTGATCCTCAGCATCCTGGCCCTCATGTTGGCGGTGCGCGGGGTCCACTGACCCGGCGCACGCCCCCCGAACCCACGTCCTGACTCTCTCTCCAAGGTAGTGGCAACGACGGCACCGGCAACGGTGCCGTCGTCTTTTCCGGCTCTGGCGGGAAACCCATGGCCCTGCCTAGAATCGGCCACCAGGACAAGGTGTCCACAGGAGCAGGGGAAGGATGCACAAGACGATTCTGGCGGCCGCACTGGCCGTCATCGGGGGCGTTGCCGCAGGCAGCGTGGGGGCGGTGGACCTGACGCAGTACCTGCGTCGGGAGAGCTTCACCGATATCAAGATTTCGCCGGGGGGCGAGTATGTGGCGGCGACGGTGCCGATGGAGGACGCCACCGCGATCGCCGTGCTGCGGTTGAAGGACAAGCAGATGGTCGGCAGTTTCCGGCCACCCAGCCGCAACCATGCGCAGGAATTCGACTGGGTCAGCAACGAGCGCCTGCTGATCGGCCTGGCGCAGAAGTGGGGCTCGCTCGACCAGCCCAATCCCACCGGCGAACTCTACGCCATCGATGCCAACGGCAATCGCGGCGAACTGCTGGTCGGCTACCGCGTGGAGAGCAACGGCCCGGGAACCCGCATCCAGCCGAAGAAGGTCGAAGCGGTGGCCGCCTTCCTGGCCGACGACCTGCCGGGCGATGAGCGCAACGTGCTGGTAACCGTATGGCCGCTGGCCGAGGATCCGTTCACCCGCGTCGACCGCATGGATGTGACCACGGGGCGTCGCTCGCGGGTGGCGTCTTCGCCGGTACGGCGCGGCGAATTCACCACCGATGGCGCCGGCGAAGTGCACTTCGTGCACGGCTCGGGCAGCGACAACGTCAACAAGCTGTATTTCCGCGAACGCAGCGGCGACACCTGGAAGCTGATCAACGACGAGGCCGTCAGCAAGCGCATCGAAACCGCCCTCGGCTTCTCGGCCGATGACAGCGTGGCCTACCTCAACGTCGAGCAGACCCAGGGCCCGGATGCGATCGTCAGCTGGAACCCGCAGACCGGCGAGCGCGCCACGCTGCTGCGCGACGAGGTGGTCAACCCGTACCGCATCATCCATCGCCCTGGCACCCATGTGCCGGTCGGCGCCCTCTACCTGGGCGATACGCCACGTACCCGGTTCTTCGACGAGAAGTCGCCGGAGGCACGCCTGTATCGCAGCCTGGAAGCTGCCTTCGGGGGCGCCGTCTACATCACCTCCAGCACCCGCGACGGCCGCGTCGTGCTGGTGGAAACGTGGTCGGGCTCGAACCCGGGCGATTTCTACGTGTACGACACCGTGGCGCGCAAGGCCGACCATCTGATCAGCCGCAGCGACTGGATCGACGTCGAGCGCAGCGCCAGCGTGAAGCCGATTGCATTGAAGGCCCGCGACGGGCTGCCACTGCACGGCTTCCTGACCCTGCCGGCCGGCAGCAACGGCCGCAACCTGCCGATGGTGGTGATGCCGCATGGTGGCCCGTTCGACATCTTCGATTCCGGCCAGTACGACCGCGAAACCCAGATGCTGGCCGCCGCCGGTTATGCCGTGCTGCAGGTCAATTTCCGTGGGTCGGGCAACTACGGCCGGGCCCACACCCAGGCCGGTGCGCAGCAGTGGGGCGCGGCGATGCAGGATGATGTCACCGATGCCACCCGCTGGGCGATCAGCGAAGGCATCGCCGACGGCCGTCGCATCTGCATCTACGGTGCCAGCTACGGGGCCTACTCGGCGATGATGGGGGCCGCGCGCGAGCCCGGGTTGTACCAGTGCGCGGCCGGCTATGTGGGTGTCTACGATCTGCCGATGATGTACACCCGCGGCGACATCCAGGACCGCGGCTCAGGCGTGACCTACCTGCGCGAATGGCTGGGTGACCCGGCCAAGCTGGGCGCGGTGTCCCCGGTGAACCTGGCCGAACGGATCAAGGTGCCGGTGTTCCTGGCCGCCGGTGGCGAAGACAAGCGCGCGCCGATCCAGCATACCGAGCGCATGGAAGCGGCGCTCAAGCGCGCCGGCACGCCGGTGGAAAGCCTGTACTACAAGACCGAAGGCCACGGCTTCTACACCGAGGCGCACCGCAGCGAGTACTACGACAAGCTGCTGGCGTTCCTGGCGCGCAGCCTGGGGGGCAAGACCGCGACGACCGCGCCCGCGGCCGGCAAGGACAAGGCGCCCTGAGCTGACAGGGCGGCGGATGATCGTTCCGCCGCCCTGGTTTTCCACATGTGCGCGGGTTACTTCACCCCGTGCATCATCTTCTTCAGCAGCGGCGCGGCGAGGAAGGCGGCCAGCGCGCAACCCAGCCCGATCCACATCAGCAGCCAGAACAGGTGCGCATAGGCGCCTGCGGCAGCCACCATATCCAGCGATTCACCTTCCGGCACCTCGATCGCGGCCAACTTGCCGAACAGGGCCGCCAGCGTTTCCGAGAACGCGGTAGCCAGGAACCAGGTGCCCATCATCAGGCTCATCACCCGCGGCACGGCCAGCTGGGTCACTGCCGACAGGCCGACCGGCGACAGGCACATCTCGCCGCTGGCCAGCAGGAAGTAGGCCAGCACCAGCCACCACACGCTGGCCATCTCGCCGGTGGCGCCGACCTGCTGAGCAGCCAGCGCCAGCGGCACGAACGACAGCGCGGCAATCACCAGGCCCCAGGCCGACTTGACCGGCTTGCCCGGTTCCCAGCCGCGGCGGTCCATCCAGGTCCACAGCGCGGCGAAGGCCGGTGCCAGCAGCACCAGGAACAGGCCGCCGAGATAGGTGAGCGAACCGGCGGTCTGCGGAATCACCAGGCAGTCGCGCACCAGCAGCACCAGCATCAGCACGACAATGGCGGCAAAGAACGCGCGCGGTGCGGCCGAACCCGGGCGCCGTTCCGACAGGCGCGCGCTGACCACGAAGCCCAGCGGTGCCAGCAGCAGCGAGAGGATCGACCACGGCAGCGGCGTGCCGCCGGTGATCACCAGCGCGGGCACGATGTCCTTGGTCAGCAGGCGGTCGGTGAAGGTCACCCACGAGCCGTAGGACTGCTCGTACATCGTGAAGAACACCAGCGCCAGGAAGATCAGCACCATCAGCGCGATCATCTGCTGGCGCTGCACCGGCGTGCATTTCGTGCCGGTGAACCAGGCGAACCAGACCAGCACGCCGCCCAGCACCACCACCATCAGCATCAGCGCCAGGCTGATTTCACCGCCCAGCGCGAACGCGCCGTTGCCGGCAGCCCACATCAGCCACGCCACCGGCAGCACAGCAAGCACCGCGCACAGATAGATGAGCCATTCGCGCGGCAGGCCCAGCACCTTCTGCTTCAGCGCCGCCGGTTGCGGTGGTTCGGCATGGCCCTGCAGGTACTTCTGGCCCCACAGGAACATCGCCAGGCCGGCCAGCATGCCGACGCCGGCCGCACCGAAACCGTATTTCCAGCCGTAGGCCTCACCGAGGAAGCCGCACACCAGCGAAGAGAACAGCGCGCCCAGGTTGATGCCGGCGTAGAACAGCGAGAAGCCCGAATCACGGCGCGGGTCGTCCTTGGCGTACAGCTTGCCGACGATGGTGGAGATGTTCGGCTTCAGGAAGCCGACGCCCATGATGATCAGCGCCAGCGACAGGTAGGTCACCGCCAGCGCCGAGGTGTCGCGCACCACTTCGCCGTTCACCCGGTACGCGGCGTGGCCTTCGAAGGCCATGCCGAGGTGGCCGAGTACCAGCAGGATGCCGCCGAACAGCACCGCCCGGCGCATGCCCAGCCAGCGGTCGGCCAGCATGCCGCCGAACACCGGGATGCAGTACACCAGGCCGCCATAGGCACCGAGCAGGTCCAGGCCGGCCTTGTCGCCGAACAGGTGGTACTTGGTCAGGTACAGCAGCAGCAGCGCCTTCATGCCGTAGAAGGAGAAGCGCTCCCACATCTCGGTGAAGAAACAGACGTAGACGCCCTTGGGATGGCCCAGGAAGTCGTCGGAAGCGGAGGCGGCAACGGTCATCGACGGCAGGGACAGCGGAAAGGCCGCGATTATAGGCCTCCGGGCCTGGGCGGGCAGCCGCTGGTGGATCCACGCCATGCAGGGATCGCGCTTCCCCGGCGGCCGCCGCTCACAGGTATCGCAACCATGGCAGATCGCGCCTTCGCGCTTTGAACCGCGCGAAGGCCCGCGTCGGCGGGTACAGCCCCACGGCCAGGGCACAGGCCACCAGCAGCAGGCCGCTGACCGAATCCAGCGCATACAGCGTGCCCTGGGTCGGGCCCCACGCGGCCAACGCGGCCAGGTACAGCCCCTTCAACACGTACAGGTGCAGCAGGTAGAAGAACATCGGCGCGGCGCCGATATCGGCCAGCGGCTGCAGTGCCCGCGCCAGCGGCGGCCATTCGTACAGCCGCAGCAGCAACAGTCCCACCCCCAGGGTCAGCAGCAGGAACTGCAAGGACGGCGGGTACTTGGTGACGTTGAAGATGCTCAGCCAGGTACGCAGCGTGGTGGCCTGGTACTGCCAGGGCGCATCGCCGTAGTCGTTGGCGAAGCGCAGCAGCACGAACAGGGCCAGCGCGCCGACGCCCGCCCACAGCAGCCAGCGCTGGCGCTGCTCCGGCGCGCGCTCGCGGCCGAACCAGGGCCCCATCAGGTAGCCCAGCGCAATCACCCCGATCCAGGGCAGCAGCGGATAGGACGTGCGCAGGCGCAGCGTGCCGGCCTCGATCCAGTCACGCTGGTGCAGCACCTTCCATACCACCGCCAGCAGGCCGTTGCCCTGCACCCGCACACCATCCAGCAGGTTGTGCCCGGCCACCACCGCGACCGCGACCGCCAGCAGGACGGGGCGGGGCAGCCACAGCAGGCCGGCCAGCGCGATCATGCTCAGCCCGATGGCCCAGATCACCTGCAGGTACAGCGTTTGCGGCGGCAGCTGGAAGGTCCAGGCGAAATTCACCAGGGTCAGCTCCAGTACCACCAGGAACAGCCCGCGCTTGAGCAGGAACGCGGCGGTGGCCCCGCGCGGATCCGCCTGGCGCTGGCCGTACAGCCAGGCCGACAGCCCGGTCAGCAGCACGAACACGGGGGCGCACAGGTGGGCCAGCAGGCGGCAGGCGAACAGCGCAGGGGAGACCGTGGCGGCGTCCATCGGGTCGCTCACCTGGTGCTGCAGGAAGAAGGTCTCGCGCACATGGTCGAGCAGCATCAACAACATGACGGTGCCGCGCAGCTGGTCGATGGAGGCCAGCCGGAGAGAGGGGGAAAGGGACACGTGCGAGATTTTCGGGTGCGACAAGATATAACATAACATAATTGCGGCGGCCGTCAGGGCTGGCAGACGGCCGCGCTCCAGCCAGTGTTCTTGTCATGGTTGACGGGGATCACCCGAGTTGATCCATCGGGTGCAGCTTTCAGGCAGAACCTGGCCCTGTAGCCTCTGATCGGCCCATTCGTGGGAGCGTTGAGGTAGACCTCATACAGCGTTCCAGGAAGCAATGGCTGCGGAGACCTGAGCAGTTTGGCGGATGCGGGAAGAGCGCCGTAGACGATGCACTGCCCGGTCGCGAGCAGCTGTGAGGGAGCCGAGTCATACATGAACGACCAGGTTTCCGCCGTGTCGCCCTGATACACCATCAATGCGTGCAATCTGCGGGGTGATCGCATCCATTCCAGTGCCCGCGACGGCAGGCCAAAGCAGGGTTTACCCTCTCGATCCTCGATCACGGCGGCGCCGAATCCGCTGTAGGCGTTTGCATCGCCGATGGGCAGCAGCGTGCACAGGGTGGCGCTTGCTGCAACAACGGGGGCGCGCATCATCTTGATCAATGGGACATCTGCCATCCGGTCTCCTCCTGACGGAGTGTGTGGGGCCGTGCACGGTGTCGGACTGCGTGAATCGACTCAAGTGGGCGTCTAGCCCGAAATCCGTTGCCTGGGTGCACCGCCCGCTGGGGCGAGGCCGCCGGGCGCGGGCCACCTGTCCCGATGAAGCGGCGCACCGTGCATCACTTGGCCAGACACGACACCTCTGAAGGGGGCGAGCGCCTGCCGCAGCGCATCGTCGCGCCCCGGCCGGACGACCGGTACCAAGCGCACTGGACTTGCCGCCCCCTGAACGCTAGCGTGGCAGGGATTTTTTGCCAGCAGGGGCTTCCATGAACCACGACGCTGCGCCCAAGCAGCTCACCTTCCGCGCAGTGGCCCTGGCCATCGTGCTGGCGGTGGTGCTGTCGGCCGCAAACGCCTACCTCGGTCTGTTCGCAGGCCTGACCATCGCCACCGCCATTCCCGCCGCGGTGATTTCCATGGGCGTGCTGCGCCTGCTGGGCGGTGGCTCCATCCTCGAGAACAACATCGTGCAGACCGGCGCCTCGGCCGGTTCGTCGATCGCCGCCGGTGTGATCTTCACCATCCCGGCGCTGGTGATCATGGGCTACTGGCCGGACTTCAAGTACTGGTGGGTGCTGGGTATCGCCGGCCTCGGCGGCCTGCTGGGCGTGCTGTTCTCGGTGCCGCTGCGCCGTTCGATGATCGTCGAAGATCCCCTGCCGTTCCCGGAAGGCAAGGCGGCGGCGGAAGTGCTCAAGGCCGGTGAGAACCCGGGCCCGGGCCTGAAGATCCTCGCCATTTCGGCGGTGATCGGTGCCTTCGTGAAGCTGGCCGCGGAAAGCGGCATGCGCCTGATTCCCGATGCCTGGGCCACCTCGGCCTACGTCGGCAGCTCCAAGGTCACCGCCTTCATCGGCACCAACCTGTCGCCGGCACTGCTGGGCGTGGGCTACATCGTCGGCCTCAACGTCGGCATCGTGGTGGTGTCCGGCTCGATCCTGACCTGGCACATCGCCATTCCGATCTACCAGGCGTTCTTCATGAACACCGATCCGGCACTGGCCGCGTCGGTTGCTGCTGCTTCCTCGACCGAGGCCGCGTTCGCCATCTGGGGCGCGAAGATGCGCTACCTGGGCGTCGGCGCAATGCTGATCGGCGGCATCTGGACCCTGATCTCGCTGCGCAAGTCGCTGCTCAACGGCGTCAAGAGCGGCTTTGCCGCGGCCCGCAAGAGCGGTGGCCCGGTGCTGGCGCACACCGAGCGCGACCTGCCGATGAAGTGGATGCTGGTCGCCCTGGTGGTGTTCGTGCTGCCGCTGCTGGCCCTGTACCAGGCCATCGTCGGCCAGTGGCACGTGTCGATCCCGATGACCCTCATCATGATCGTCGCCGGCTTCCTGTTCGTCTCGGTCTCGGCCTACCTGGCCGGCCTGATCGGCTCGTCCAACAACCCGGTTTCGGGCATCACCATCTCCACCATCCTGTTCGCTTCGGCCGTGCTGGTGGTGCTGCTGGGCGCCGATGGCCTCAAGCCGGTCGGTGCTGGCGGGGCGCCGCTGGGTGCGGTGGCCGCGATCATGATCGGCGCGGTGGTGTGCTGTGCCGCCGCCGTCGGTGGTGACAACCTGCAGGACCTCAAGGCCGGCTACATCGTTGGCGCCACCCCCTGGAAGCAGCAGCTGATGCTGGGCATCGGCGCGTTCTCGTGCGCGCTGATCATGGCCCCGGTGCTGAACCTGCTGGCCACCGCCTACGGCATCGGCGTGAAGTCCGAGCTGCACCCCAACGCGCTGGCTGCGCCGCAGGCCAACCTGATGGCCTCGGTGGCCAAGGGCCTGTTCGGTGGTGAACTGCCGTGGACGTTCATCGGCATCGGTGCCGTGGTCGGTGCCGCCATCATCGCCTTCGACAGCTGGCTGAAGGCGCGCAACGCCCGCTTCCGCGTGCCGGTGCTGGCCGCCGCCATCGGCATCTACCTGCCGCTGGAGCTGATGGTGCCGATCTTCCTCGGCGGCCTGATCGCCCACCTGGTCGAGCGCTTCCACAAGGTGCGTGCCGATGACGAAGAAGGCCGCGACCGCGTGCACAAGCCGGGCGTGCTGTTCGCCGCTGGCCTGATCACCGGCGAAGCGCTGATGGGCATCGCCATCGCGATTCCGATCGTGGTCAGCAGCCGCGCCGACGTGCTGGCCGTGCCGTTCCACCTGCCGGGCGCACAGTGGATCGGCCTGGCCGTGCTGTTCCTGGTCGGCTGGCTGATCTACCGCACCGGCAAGTACGCCAAGGCGTAAGGGAAGGGTAGTGCCGGCCGCTGGCCGGCAACGCCAACGCAATGCCGGCCAGCGGCCGGCACTACCGCAGACCCCGCTTCGGCGGGGTTTGCCTTTTCTGGCGGCTGCTCGATCACGGCCATGACCGATGGCCTTGGCAGCCCCGGCCGCACGGGCCTACCATCGGTTTTTTGCCGTCCTGCGGAGACCCCGATGAAACTGCGTCATGCCCTGCTGCCACTGAGCCTGCTGGCCGCCCTGCCCAGCGTCGCCGCTGCCCGCGGCCTGGACGTCCGCGACATGGTGGCCATGGACCGCGTCTCCGCACCGGTACTGACCGCTGACGGCGGCACCGTGGTGTTCGCCAAGCGCAGCGTGGACGCCAACCTGAAAGCCTCCACCGCGCTGTTCGCGCGCAACCTGCGCACCCGCGACGCAGCGCCGCCGAAGCAGATCACCCCGGCCGGCTGGAACGTCAATTCCGCTTCGCTGTCGGCCGATGGCCAGACCGTCTATTTCCTCAGCGCCAAGAACGGCAGCCAGCAGTTGTATGCACAGCCGATCGGTGGCGGCACCCCGCGCCAGCTGACCGACTTCCCTGTGGACGTGGACAGCTATCACGTGTCGCCGCAGGACGACCGCGTGCTGTTCAGCGCCGGCGTGTTCCAGGCGTGTGCCTCGGACCTGGCCTGCACCGAGAAGAAGTTGAAGGACGCGGCCGGCGCCAAGGCCAGTGGCAAGGTCTTCGATTCGCTGTTCGTGCGCCACTGGGACACCTGGAACGACGGCCGCCGCAACACCCTGTTCGTCGCGCCGCTGCCGGCAGCCAAGGCCGGCGCGGTCAAGGGCGCGTCGGCGCTGAGCGCGACCATCGACGGCGATGCCCCGTCCAAGCCCTTCGGCGGCAATGATGACTTCGCGTGGTCGCCGGATGGCGCCAGCGTGGTGGCCAGCATCCGCGTGGCCGGCAAGCAGGAGCCGTGGTCGACCAATTTCGACCTGTACCGCTTCGACGCCGCCGGCAAGCAGGCGCCGGTCAACCTGACGGCCTCCAACCCGGCCTGGGATGCCGGCCCGGTGTTCAGTGCCGACGGCAAGACCCTGTTCTACCGCGCGATGAAGCGCCCGGGCTTCGAGGCCGACCGCTTCGGCCTGATGGCGATGGACCTGGCCAGCGGCAAGACCCGCGAGATCGCGCCGCAGTGGGATCGTTCGGCCGGTGGCATCACCCTGTCCGCCGACGGCGCCAGCATCTACACCACCGCCGATGACCTCGGCGAGCACCCGCTGTTCCAGATCGACGTGGCCAGCGGCAAGGCGACCAAGCTGATCGGCGATGGCAGCGTGACCGCGGTCGATGTGGCCGGCAACAGCGTGGCGATCACCCGCAACAGCCTGAAGAGCAACGACCAGGTGCTGGTCGGCCTGCTGCCGGCCGCGGGCGAAGCCATCGGCGAACTGCGCGCGCTGACCCCGGCCGCCGGTGAGGTGCTCAAGGACGTCAGCTTCGGCGACTACGAACAGTTCGAGTTCAAGGGCTGGAACAACGACACCGTGCATGGCTACGTGGTCAAGCCGCACAACTACCAGGAAGGCAAGTCGTACCCGGTCGCGTTCCTGATCCATGGCGGCCCGCAGGGCAGCTTCGGCAATGGCTGGAGCTACCGCTGGAACCCGCAGACCTATGCGGGCCAGGGCTACGCGGTGGTGATGATCGACTTCCACGGCTCCACCGGCTACGGCCAGGCGTTCACCGATGCGATCAGCCAGCACTGGGGCGACCGCCCGCTGGAAGACCTGCAGAAGGGCTGGGATGCGGCGCTGAAGAAGTATTCCTTCCTCAACGGTGACAAGGCCTGTGCGCTGGGCGCCAGCTACGGCGGCTTCATGGTCAACTGGATCGCCGGCAACTGGAACAGCCCGTTCAAGTGCCTGGTCAACCACGACGGCGTGTTTGACCAGCGCATGATGGGCTACGCCACCGAAGAACTGTGGTTCACCGAGTGGGAGCAGGGCGGCACGCCGTACCAGAAGGCCGCGAACTACGAGAAGTTCAACCCGGTCAACCACGTGGCGGACTGGAAGAAGCCGATCCTGGTCATCCACGGCCAGCAGGACTTCCGCATCCCGGTCGAGCAGGGCCTGGCCGCGTTCACCGCCGCCCAGCGCCAGGGCATCGAATCGAAGTTCCTGTACTTCCCGGATGAAAACCACTGGGTGCTGAAGCCGAACAACAGCATCCTGTGGCATGACACCGTCAATGCCTGGCTGAAGCAGCACATCGGCAACTGAGGGTTGTGGCGCCGCCCTCCGGGGCGGCGCTTCTGTTTTCTGGTAGTGCCGGCCGCTGGCCGGCAACCGCTTGCCGCTTCCCACCTGTACGAGATTGCCGGCCAGCGGCCGGCACTACCCAGAGCGCCTGCATGCCCTCGAACGCCCTGATCCAGAATGACATCGTCGTCTTCGGTTTGATCGCCGCCACGCTCGGTGCCGTGTTCTGGACCGCCTCGCGCGAGCAGGGCCTGTGGAAGCGCTTCTACACCTTCGTGCCGGCACTGCTGCTGTGCTACCTGATTCCCGGCATCTACAACACTGTGGGCCTGATCGACGGCCAGAACACCCGGCTCTACAACCCGATCGCGCGCGACATCCTGTTGCCGGCGGCGCTGATCCTGCTGACCCTGGCAGTGGACATCAAGGGCATCCTGCGGCTCGGCCCGAAGCTGGTGCTGATGTACCTGGGCGCCTCGGCCAGCATCATGCTGGGCGCAGTGGTGGCGTTCCTGGTGATGCGCGCGATCCATCCCGACACCGTGGCCGGCGACACCTGGGCCGGCATGGCCGCGCTGGCCGGCAGCTGGATCGGTGGCGGCGCCAACATGCTGGCGATGCGCGAAGTGTTCGACGTCAATGCGACCACCTTCGGCCAGTTCGCGGTGGTCGATGTCGGTGTCGGCTACGTGTGGATGGCGGCGCTGATCTTCCTGGCCGGGCGCGCGGCGAAGATCGACGCACGCAGTGGTGCCGATACCTCGGCCATCGACGAACTGAAGGAGCGCATCGCGCGCTTCCAGGCCGAGCACGAACGCATTCCCAGCCTGACCGACCTGATGCTGATCGTGGCCGTGGCCTTCGGTGGCGTCGGACTGTCACATGCGATCGGTGCGCCGCTGGCGGCCTGGTTCAAGGCCAACGTCAGCTGGGCCTCGCAGTTCAGCCTGGACGCGCCGTTCGTGTGGGTGGTGGTGCTGTCGACCACGCTGGGCCTGAGCCTGAGTTTCACCCGCGCACGCAACCTGGAAGGGGCGGGGGCATCGCGCCTGGGTTCGTTGCTGCTGTATTTCCTGATCGCCTGCATCGGCATGCAGATGGATCTGCTGGCGCTGCTGGATCGCCCGTGGCTGTTCCTGCTTGGCCTGATCTGGATCGCCGTGCACATCGTGCTGCTGTGGTGCCTGGGCAAGCTGCTGAAGGTGCCGTTCTTCTATTTCGCCATCGGTTCGCAGTCGAACATCGGTGGCCCGGCCTCGGCACCGGTGGTGGCGGCCGCGTTCCATCCGGCGCTGGCACCGGTGGGCGTGCTGCTGGGTACGATGGGCTATGCCACCGGCACCTACCTGGCCTACATCGTCGGCATCACCCTGCGCGCACTGGCCGGGCAGGGCTGATGGGGTAGTGCCGGCCGCTGGCCGGCAACCCGGTGATGCCTCACGGGTTCATGAGGTTGCCGGCCAGCGGCCGGCACTACCGATGCGCTACGCCACCGGCAAGCCGCGTTCGACCAGCCACGCCTTCGCGTCTTCGGCGTCCTGCTCGAACCACGCTTTCGTAGACCCCAGCCGATACGTATACCCCCAGGCATCCATGTCGGCCATCAGCCGCTGGCTGCCGACGCCGGGCAGCTGCCCGGCCAGCACGATCTGCAGGTAGCAGGTGGCGTCTTCCTCGGCCACCGAGTCGGTGGCGTCGGTATGCACCTGCGCCCGCCGCTCCGGCGGCAGCACGATCAGGTGGCAGGCCTCGTGCAGCATCGAGTGCACGGGCGTGTCGTCGCGCACGTACACGTTGCTGGCGATGATGCCGGCCTCGGGCTCGCCCCAGTAGCTGCCGGGAATCGGCTCGCCGGCCGCCACGTGGTGCAGCCGCAGGCCATGCGCGGCGAGCAGGCACTGCGCATCGGCGAAGGCGATGTCGCCCACGCAGGTGATGTCCACGGCGGTTGTCGTATCGGTCATGCGGGTCAGGCAGCCCCGCCCATGCAGGCACGGGCGGGGCAGGGGATCAGGGTTTGTCCGGGCCTTCCGGCAGCGCCACGGAGATGTCCAGCACATCGTGCTGGCCATCCTTCACCAGGTCGACCTTCACCGCATCGACGTCGATGTTCACGTACTTCTTGATCACTTCCAGCAGCTCGCGCTGCAGCAGCGGCAGGTAGTCCGGGCCACCACGGTGGCTGCGTTCCTGCGCGATGATGATCTGCAGGCGGTTCTTGGCGGTTTCGGCGGTGGTCTTCTTCGCTTTGAGGAAATCAAACAGGCCCATGCTTACCCTCCGAACAGCTTGCTGAAGAAGCCCTTCTTCTCGACGTTGGTGAAGCGCATCGGGCGTTCTTCGCCGAGGATGCGCGCGACGGCGTCTTCATAGGCCTGGCCGGCAGCGGATTCGACATCCAGGATGACCGGCTCGCCCTTGTTGGAGGCGTTGAGCACGTCGCCCGATTCGGGGATCACGCCGATCGCCTTCAGGCCGAGCACTTCCTCGACGTCGGCGATGCTCAGCATCTCGCCGCTTTCCACGCGCACCGGGGTGTAGCGGGTCAGCAGCAGGAAGGCCGGCACGTCCTGGCCGGATTCGGCCTTGTGGGTCTTCGAATCGAGCAGGCCGATGATGCGGTCGGAGTCGCGCACCGACGACACTTCCGGGTTCACCACCACCACCGCGCGGTCGGCGAAGTACATCGCCAGGAAGGCGCCCTTCTCGATGCCGGCCGGCGAGTCGCAGATGATGTAGTCGAAGCCATCGGCGGCCAGGTCCTTCAGCACCTTGCCCACGCCTTCCTGGGTCAGTGCGTCCTTGTCGCGGGTCTGCGAGGCAGCCAGCACGTACAGGTTGTCGAAGCGCTTGTCCTTGATCAGGGCCTGCTTGAGGGTCGCTTCGCCGTGCACGACGTTGACGAAGTCGTACACCACGCGGCGTTCGCAGCCCATGATCAGGTCGAGGTTGCGCAGGCCGACGTCGAAGTCGATCACGGCCACCTTCTTGCCGCGCCGCGCCAGGCCGCAGGCCAGGCTCGCGCTGGAAGTGGTCTTGCCGACGCCGCCCTTGCCGGAGGTGACTACGATGATTTCAGCCAAAGGACTTCTCCTGATGATTCTGTTTGGGTGCTGCGTCAGTCCAGCGCAGCGATCTTGATCTGGTCCTGTTCCAGCCACACCTGCACGGCCTTGCCGCGCAGGTTGTCCGGGACATCGTCCAGTACCTTGTAATGGCCTGCAATGGCGACCAGTTCCGCATGGAAATCACGGCAGAAAATACGTGCCGCGGTGTTGCCCTGGGCCCCTGCCAGCGCGCGGCCGCGCAGGGTCCCGTAGATATGGATGCTGCCATCGGCGATGACCTCGGCGCCGGCGCCGACGGTGGCCATCACGGTCAGGTCGCAGTTTTCCGCGTACAGCTGCTGGCCCGAACGCACGTTGCCCAGCTGCATGCGGCCCGGCTGCGGCGCGGCGGCGTCGGCCACCTTGGCCACCGGCGCTGCCGGGGCCGGCTTCGGCTCGGCACGGGCTGCCCGGCGCGGTTCCGGTGCGGGGGGCGGCGGGGCCTGCTCGGCCTCGGCACGCTCGTACTGCGCGCGGAACTTGGCGAGCAACGGCAGGCCGAGCTGCTGCGAGAGCAGGTCGATCGCGCTGGTGCCATAGGCCAGCGCCACCGGCAGCACGCCGGCGCTGCGCAGGCCGTCGACCAGCGCCTGCGCGGTGGCCACGTCCGGCACCTGGCTCAGGCCGCCGAAGTCGAGGATCACTGCGGCGCGGCCGAACAGCTTCGGGGCGCGGGTCACGCGCTCGCGCATTTCCTGCACGAGGCGCTCGACGTCAAGGGTACGGATGCGCAGGTTGGCGATGCCCACCTGGCCGATCTTCAGTTCACCGGCCTGTTCGTAATCGAAATTCACCGCCACGCTCAGGTCCCCGTCGGCCGCTGTGCCTGCGCCGGCAGTTGCCGGGCGCGTGTCCATGCCACATCCGGCAGCTTGCCGCCGTAGGTCTCCTTGACCCAGGGGTAGCTGCACAGTTCCTTGGCCAGCATGCTGGCGCGCACATCGACCTGCGGCATGGTGTTCTGGCCCAGCTCGCGGAAGCCGAAGCTGCCGTGGAAGAGCAGGGCGGCATCGGCGCCATGGTCGAGGAAGACTTCGCAGGTCATCTGCGGGTAGCGCAGCTCGGCGAAGCTCTGCGCGTCGGCGTAGAACGCACGGCCGACACCACCGCCACGGCGGCGGCTGGCGACCACGATGCGGTCGATGTAGAAGAACGGGGTGTCCAGCTGCTGCTTGAACCAGGCGAAATTGCTGCTGTCGTGCTGGCTGTCGCTGCCGAAGCCGATCAGGAAGCCGGCCAGGTTGCCGTCGCGCTCGGCGACGCGGAAATACTCAGCGGTCTCATAGAACAGGCGCAGGCGTGCCGCATCCAGGGGAAGGATGGCCAGGCCAGCGTTGTTGTTCAAAGCCAGGACGGAATCGAGCTCGTGCTCGCGCACGTCGCGGATGACAATCGACATTGTGACTCCGTGGGGTAACGCGGTTGGTCCATCAAGGGACCCTGCGCACGATTATTGCATGACCGGGGTGGGCTGCGGCATGAACAGGCGACCGGGCAGGCATGACTTCCGTGGGAGTGCGCGAGGCAGCCCGGGCCCGTAGAGTGCTGGCATGTTGGGAGTCCTCAGCCATACCCGCGTCCTCCGTCTGGCCGGCCTGTTCACCTGGGTCATGGTCGGCCTGCCGCTGGCCTACTCGCAGTTCGAGAACCTGCACAGCCGCAGCGACATGGGCGGCTGGGCGATCCTGCTGTTCGTCGCCTATCTGTCTTTCGGCACCGCCTATTACTGGCTCACCCGCATCCTGCGCAGCGACAGCCATACCAGCTGGCTGGACCGTGGCCTGCTGCTGCTGCTGACGATCTCGGCGCTGGGGGTCAGCTTCCTCAGCGGCTCGGGCCTGGGCAGCATCCTGATGATGGTGGCCGCCGGGGTCATCCCGTGGATGCTGTCGGTGCGGTTGGGAGTGCTGTGGCTGCTGGTCAGCCAGCTGGCGGTCGCGCCGGTCTACTACATGCTGCTGCGCTTCCCGCTGTTCGAAGCAGTGATGCAGTCGCTGCTGTATGGCGGCTTTTCCATGTTCATCTTCGTGACCAGCCTGGTCGCGCGACAGCAGACCGAGGCCCGCGACGAGCAGCGCCGGCTCAATTCGGAGCTGCGCGCCACCCGGGCCCTGCTGGCCGAGAGTGCGCGGGTCAACGAGCGCACCCGCATTTCGCGCGAGCTGCATGACCTGCTCGGCCACCAGCTGACCGCGCTGACCCTGAACCTGGAGGTGGCCGGCCACCTGGCCGAGGGCCAGGCGCTGGACCACGTCAAGCGCTCGCATGCACTGGCCAAGCTGCTGCTGGGCAACGTGCGCGAAGTGGTCAGCCAGCTGCGCGAGACCGGCGCCATCGACCTGGCGGCGGCGCTGCGCCCGCTGACCGAGAACGTGCCCTCGCTGGACATCCAGCTGGACATCGAGGATCCGCTGAACGTGGAAGACCCGCAGCGGGCCCACGTGCTGCTGCGCTGCACCCAGGAGATCATCACCAACGCGGTGCGCCATGCCAGTGCCCGCCACCTGTGGATCAAGGTGTACCGTGAAGCCCCCGACCGGGTGGTGGTGGAGGCCCGCGACGACGGCGTCGGCGCGGATATGGTCAACGTGGGCAATGGCTTGCGCGGCATGCGCGAGCGCCTGCAACAATGTGGCGGCCAGCTGCAGATCGAGACCCGCCCCGGTGAAGGCTTCCGGCTGCGGGCAACGGTGCCGGCAACGGTGCTGGTGGCCGCCCTTACCAAGGTTCCTGAAGGAGTGCGTTGATGATTCGCGTCTGCCTGGTCGACGACCAAACCCTGGTGCGGCAGGGAATCCGCTCCCTGCTGGCGCTCGACGACGGCATCGAGGTGGTGGCCGAGGCCGGCGACGGCCGGCAGGCGGTCGAGCTGATACCTCAGGTGCGCCCCGACGTGGTGCTCATGGACATGCGCATGCCGGTGATGTCGGGCCTGGAGGCCCTGCAGGTGCTGTCGCGGCAGGAACAGCTGCCGCCGACCATCATCCTCACCACGTTCGACGATGACCAGCTGGTGCTGGCCGGGCTCAAGGCCGGTGCCAAGGGCTACCTGCTCAAGGATGTCACCCTGGCGCAGCTGGTCGGTGCCATCCGCACCGTGGCCGATGGCGGTTCGCTGGTGCAGCCGGCGGTGACCCAGCGGCTGCTCTCCGGCCTGGAGCACATGCGCAACGAGTTCGTCAGCCTGGACCGGCCGGACCCGCTGACCGACCGTGAGACCGAGATCCTGCGGCTGATGGCCAGTGGCTTCTCCAACAAGGAGATCGCCAACTCGCTGGGCGTGGCCGAGGGCACCATCAAGAACCACGTCTCCAACATCCTCTCCAAGCTGGGCGTGCGCGACCGTACGCGGGCCGTACTGAAGGCGTTTGAACTCCAGTTGGTCTGAGAAAAATCCTTTTGGTACAAAGACTTGGGTGGCGCCCAGGGGTTCCCGCCAAGGTTGCCCCCTACTTGCCGGGCAGCGGTATGCGTTACCCTTCGAATTCTTTGTCCATACAAATACGCAGCCGGCACGGAAACCGGTGCGCCAATCCCGATAAACAATGCCCGCGAAGCCTGCTAGGATTGGCGCTTCGCTTCAATCAACCCGGCCGTGGGATCGGCCCCGGAGACTCTCTGAATGACCCGTATTATCGAGTTCCTGATCGCCTTGGGGATCGTGGCTGGCCTGTTCGTCATCATTGGCGTATGTCTGCCGGGCGAGCGTCACATCACCGAAAGCATCGAGACCAACCGCAAGATGACGATCGTGTACGACACGGTCAGCAGCCTGCGCCGCTTCAAGGACTGGAACCCGCTGGTACTGCGCGATCCCGCCGTTGAACTGAAGCTGTCCGGCCCGGCGTCCGGTACCGGTGCCACCCTCGACTTCAACTCCAAGGACCTGGGTACCGGTTCCTGGAAGATCACCGAAGCCGAAGAGAACAAGCGTGTTGTGATCGCCATCGAAGACGCCACCAAGGGTCACGACAAGGTCACCACCTTCAACCTGGAGCCGACCGGCAAGGGTGGTCGCAACGTCAAGATCACCCAGGACTACTCGGTGAAGTACGGCTTCGACCTGTTCGGCCGTTACGCCGGCCTGTATGTCAGCCGCCAGATCGGCGATGACATCAAGCTGGGCCTGTCGCGCATCGCCAACATGCTCGCCAGCGTTCCGAACGTCGACTACCGCACCCCGGAAGCCCCGCTGACCGACCTGGCCATCGTGGAAGTGCCGGCCGAGAACCTGCTGGTGGTCAACGCTGGTAACGTGGACCGCGGCCAGGATTCCATCACCAAGTCGATCAAGGACAACCAGGAGTGGATCAAGCGCGTGATGGAGGCCAATGGCCTTGAAGCCGCCGGTCCGTTCCGCATCATCACCACCGACTTCGGCCAGGAGAAGTACGCCTTCGACATCGCCCAGCCGGTGAAGAAGAAGGGTGCCGAAGGTGCTGCTGCCGACGAGCTGACCGTCAAGATCGACGGCGGCGCACCGGTCAAGTACGTGCACGTTGCTCCGCACCGTTCGGCGCATGCGGCCTACACCGGCCACATGGCGGGCCTGGACGTGGCCCGCAACGGCCTGCGTGCCTGGGCCGTGACTTCGGGCAACGAAGTCATCGACCGCCCGTACGAAACCTGGAAGGACGGCATCGACAAGTCGTTCACCCCGGAAGGTACCTACGACATCTACTGGGCCGTCAAGTAAGCCTCGGCTGTCCCATGTAGTGTTGGACACGAAAACGCGCCGCTGACTGCGGCGCGTTTTTTTTATTCCGCACCCGGTGACGGGTGCTGCGCAAGGAGCCTTCATGTTCAACCTTGAACGTCGCGCGCGTAAGCCGTCCCTGCTGGCCTGCGTGGGTGCGCTGCTGGCCGCTGCCTCGATCGGCCTGTCTGCCTACGCATCGCACGGCGTAGCCGACCCGCTGGCGCAGCAGCACCTGAACCTGGCAGCGCTGTATGCGTTCGCGCATGGCGCGGTGCTGGTGGCGCTGGGGCCGCGCGCGCACGGAGCGATCGCGCACCTGGCGCTGTACGTGCTGCTGCTGGGCGTGCTGCTGTTTTCCGGCAGTCTGGTGGGCGGGGCGTTGTGGCAGTGGCCGACGCGGATGGCGCCGATCGGCGGCACCAGCATGATGGCCGGCTGGGTGTTGCTGGCGATCAATGCGTTGAGGCGGTGAGGGCAATCCGGGGTACAGCCGAGCATGGCCCGGCATTACATGGGGGCGTTGCGCGGCAGCGGCTGTAGAGCCGAGCCATGCTCGGCTTCGAGCGAAGCGGTCCGCTTTTGTCTCTGCTCTCTCGTTCCATTCCGCGTGCGGGCGCCACGCGGGGCTCAGCCGTTGGCCCGTCTCCAGCACCAGTGCCAGGGTTCGTAGACGATGCCGTGCGGGTTGTCACGCGGGTAGCTCAGATGGAAGCCATGCCTGCCGGCATGGGCCTGTAGCCAGGCGAACGCGTCGGTGGCTTCAAATGATTCTTCGGCCGGTGCATCGCCCGGTGTGCCGATGTCCAGCGCGTGGCCGCTGTGGTGTTCGCTGAACCCCGGTGCGGCATTGACCTTCAGGATCTCCGCCACGCTCAGCCCGCGTGCCAGCTTCCGCTCGAAGATGCCCAACTGGTAGGCATGGCTGCGGAAGCCGGAGATTGCGTCGAGCGCGATGCCCTCCCGTGCCGCGTGCAGGCGCATCCGCCGCCATCCCTGCGCGGCACCGCGGCGCAGCCACAGCGGGCGGCCGAACCGGTCACGACCGGCGAAGTGCAGCAGGCACGGTTCGGGCTCCAATGGCAGGCCGCTGTCGTCGGCATAGCGCTGGGCATCCAGGCCCAGCTGCTGCAGGCGCTGCTGCAGGCCCGCCAGTGGCAACCACTGATCCTGCAGCGCAGCGCCGAACGGCCGCGCCGCCGCTGCATCGAGCAGCGCCAGAGCCTCCTCGACCCCGGGTTCACGCGGCAGGCGCGGTACCAGCGAATGCACGCCATGCGTCGTCACCGCCGCCAGGAAGCGGCCATCGCGCTTGCGCCGCAGCACCCACTGTGCCTGCGACAGCAGGCGGGCATCCAGGGTGCTGCGTGCGCGCAGCAGGTGGGCGGGCCACAGCTCGATGGCCTCGGTATTGATCAGCAGGGGCGCGCGTCGTTGCATCGCCGCAGCTTACTGCCGCGGCGCCGGTGCGGCCACCTTGCGCAGTGCGTCCAGCAGTACCTGCGGCCGGTCCAGGCTGAGCAGCAGCGCGCTGCCGTCGCGTACCGGCAGCACCAGAACGCGGCTGCGGTCGGTGACCAGGGCAAAGCCCTTGCCGCCGCCCTGCAGGCGGAAGTGCCCGGAGTAGAAGCCCGGCATCGCATAGCCGTTGGTCTTGAAGCGGATGCCATAGCGGCGGTCGCGGCCAAGATCGATCACCTCGGCCTGGTCCAGCCGCAACTGCGTCACCGGGATACGGCGGCGGTACATCGTCGAGCGCACGTCCAGCACGTCGTCGGCCAGTTCCACCCGGCGGCGGAAGAACGCCGCGCCCAGCCCGACGCCGAGCGCTGCAATGACCAGCAGGCTCCAGGCGGCGCTGCCGCCCATCCGGAACCAGGGCGGCGACAGCGTCACTTCAATCCAGGGTGCCGTCGCCGGTGCCTTGTACAGCTGCGCATACAGGCAGGCCACGAAGGCGGCGAGCAGGGGCAGCACGATCCACAGCACGCGCAACGGCGAGCTTTCGGCCACCTCGTACTGCTTCGGATCGCTGGCACTCATGGTTCAGGCCTGCTTCTTGAACACCAGCATCGCCGGGCGCATCGGTGCCGGGATGATGATGTTGACCAGTTCCCAGCCCAGCTGGCCCTGGCGGGTCAGCTCGGCCTGGACGTCCTCGGCCTTGAGGACGCCCATCATGGATGTCTTGACCTCGATGGTCTGGTAGCTCCAGCGCGTGCTCATTCCTTGTCCTCCGGCGATGGCGTGGGTTTTGGCAGGCGTCCTGCCTTGCGCAGGGCGTCGCGCAGCACGTACTCGATCTGCGCGTTGAGGCTGCGCAGCTCGTCGTCAGCCCAGCGCTGCGCGGCGGCCAGGACCTCGGCGTTGATGCGCAGCGGATAGGCTTTCTTCTCACTCATGAAGACTCCTGGCGGGGCGGTGGGGCGCCCCGTTGCGAGGGTGGTTCAGTACAGCGAACCGGCGTTGACGATCGGTTGGGTGCCGCGGTCCGAGCACAGCACGGTCAGCAGGTTGCTGACCATGTGCGCCTTGCGTTCCTCGTCCAGCTCAACCACGCCGTTCTTCTGCAGTTCGGCCAGGGCCATTTCGACCATGCCCACCGCACCGGCCACGATGCGCGTGCGCGCGGCGATCACCGCGTTGGCCTGTTGCCGCTGCAGCATCGCCTGGGCGATTTCGGCGGCGTAGGCCAGGTGGCTGATGCGCGCATCGATCACCTGCACGCCCGCGTCGGCCAGGCGCTCGGCCAGTTCGTTCTTCAGGTGCTGGGAGATCTCGCTGGCGTGGCTGCGCAGCGCCAGCTGGCCGTCCTCGTGCTGGTCGTAGGGGTAACTGGTGGCCATCGCGCGCAACGCCGATTCGGACTGGATATGCACGAAGCTCTCGTAGTCGTCCACGTTGTAGACGGCCTCGGAGGCGTCGACCACCTGCCAGACGATCACCGCGGCGATCTCGATCGGGCTGCCATCGAGCTCGTTGACCTTCAGCTTGCCACTCTCGAAGTTGCGCACGCGCTGGCTGACCCGGCGCTTGGCATAGAAGGGGTTGTTCCAGCGCAGGCCGTTGTCCTT
Organism: Stenotrophomonas sp. YJH_SMC_10; assembly: GCF_059371555.1. NCBI lineage: Bacteria > Pseudomonadati > Pseudomonadota > Gammaproteobacteria > Lysobacterales > Lysobacteraceae > Stenotrophomonas > Stenotrophomonas sp. YJH_SMC_10. The sequence goes on from NZ_JCAFUS010000002.1 coordinate 122,085, forward strand.
CACGGTACCCACGTACTTGCCGAACAGGCTCAGCACCGCGGCCTGGTTGGGCTGGACGGTGTACAGGCCGGCCAGGATGAATACGCCCAGGACCCCCAGCAGCGCACCCAGCAGCATCAGCAGCAGGTTGGGCGAGCCGGTGCTGGCCTTGGCGGCCACGCCCAGTACGAACAGGGCAGCGCCGGCGAGGGCGACGAGCAGGGCACCGGCCAGCGTGCCGAGGCCGTTGAGGGAGGCAAGCGACTTCTCTTTCATGGCGGTACGTCCTTGAGGATTCGATTCAAGATATCAAAGTGATATCACATTTGGGCAACCGTTCGTCGGACGCCCTGCCCGGGGTGCCCGGCCAGCTAGAATGCCCCTCCGCCTTCACACCGTTGCTGGAACCGCCATGGCCAAGCTTGGAACTCCGTTGTCCCCCTCCGCCACCCGCGTGCTGCTGCTGGGCTCGGGCGAACTCGGCAAGGAGGTGGCCATCGAGCTGCAGCGGCTGGGCGTGGAGGTGATCGCCGCCGATCGCTATGCCGATGCCCCGGCCATGCAGGTCGCGCACCGCTCGCACGTGATCGACATGCTCGATGCCATGGCGCTGCGTGCGCTGATCGCCCAGGAGCAGCCGCACCTGGTGGTGCCGGAGATCGAGGCCATCCATACCGAGACCCTGGTCCAGCTGGAGCAGGAGCAGGGCCTGCGGGTGATCCCGACTGCGCGCGCCGCACGCCTGACCATGGATCGCGAAGGCATCCGCCGCCTGGCCGCCGAAACCCTGGGCCTGCCGACCTCGCCGTACCGCTTCGTCGATACCGAGGCCGAGTACCGTGCTGCCGTGGCCGCCATCGGCCTGCCGTGCGTGGTCAAGCCGGTCATGTCGTCCTCGGGCAAGGGCCAGAGCACCCTGCGCAGCGAAGCGGACATCGCCCCGGCGTGGGAGTACGCACAGACCGGTGGCCGCGCCGGCGCCGGCCGCTGCATCGTCGAGGGTTTCATCGACTTCGATTACGAGATCACCCTGCTGACCGTGCGCCATGCCGGTGGCACCTCGTTCTGCGCGCCGATCGGCCATCTGCAGAAGGACGGCGACTACCGCGAAAGCTGGCAGCCGCAGCCGATGTCGAGCGCGGCACTGGCGCGTGCCGAAGAGATTTCGCGCGCGATCACCGACGACCTCGGCGGCTGGGGCCTGTTCGGTGTCGAGCTGTTCGTGAAGGGTGATGAGGTGTGGTTCAGCGAAGTGTCGCCGCGCCCGCACGACACCGGCCTGGTGACGCTGGTATCGCAGGAGCTGAGCGAGTTCGCGCTGCACGCGCGCGCCATCCTTGGCCTGCCGGTTCCGGTGATCCGCCAGAGCGGCCCGTCGGCCTCGTGCGCGCTGTTGGCACACGGCGAGGGCGTGCCGTACTTCAACAACGTCGCCGCCGCACTGCAGGTGCCGGACACCGCCGTGCGGCTGTTCGGCAAGCCGAGCGTGCATGGCCACCGCCGCGTCGGCGTGACCCTGGCGCGCGCGGCAACCATCGACGAAGCACGCGCCATCGCGCGTGACGCCGCCGACGCCATCGGCGTCGAACTGCGCCCGTAAACCAAAAAAGGGGACGGAGGGGATTAAGTCGTTTGTGCCACAAACGACTTAATCCCCTCCGTCCCCTTTTTCCACCGTGCAGTCGACCAACAGTCGACTCTACCCAGTCGACGCTACCGCACGTCCACCCACACCAGGTGGTGGTCGCTGCCGTCGGCGATCTTCGCTTCCGGGCTCTCATTGGCCGGCCAGAAGATGCCGCTGCCCACGTACTCGAAACCGGTCGATGGCAGCACGTAGTCCAGGCGCATCGTGCCGGACTTCGGGCCGAAATCGCCGGTGGCGTGGAACGGTGCGCCCTTGCGCTCGATGCCCTTGGCCGCATAGGCCAGGCTGGTCTGCTCGCCGCCGACGCTGCGCGGGGTGGGGTAGCGCAGCACGCGGGCGTTCTCGATCAGCTCGACGATCGCCTCATGGCGGCCATCGCCATCGGCCGGGTCATTGTTGAGGTCGCCGAGGATCACAAAGCGCGCATCCTGCGCCAGGCCGCCGCACTGGCCCTTGTCGTCGCACAGCCAGGGCTTGTCACCTTTGGACAGGTATTCCTGCCACAGGCGCAGTTCGTCATGGTTGCGCGCCGCGTTGCGCTTTTCCGGGCCATCGAACACCGGCGGGGTCGGGTGCGAAACCAGCGCGTGCACCACGCCGGCCGGGGTCTTCACCGGCACGTCCCAATGCGACTTCGACGACAGGCGCAGCTGCGACCACACATGATCGTTGTAAAAGCTCTGGCCGGTACGTGGGTCGACCGGGCGGATCGCACCGGGCATCGCGCTCCACTTCAGCAGCTGGAAGCTGCGCACCTTGGCTTCATCGATCGGGTAGCGCGACAGTACCAGCATGCCGTACTGGCCCGGGTGCAGGCCGTAGCCCCACGCGTCATTGCCACGGCTGCGGCCTTCGCCGCCGACCACGCCGTTGTTGTCCAGGTCCAGGCCGCTGGGCACGCCGGTGTTCACCGGGGCCAGGTAGCGGTAGGCGAAGTGCAGCGGCTTGCCGCCACCGGGCTGGGCCACTTCCAGGTAGCGCTTCTGGAACAGGTCGGCGGCGCGATGGGCATCGTCGAAGTCGAACTCGTTCAGCAGCACCAGGTCCGGGCGCACCTGCTGCAGCACCGCGGCGATCTTGCGCGCGTGCTCGCTATCGCCTTCCAGCTCCTTGATCAGGCCGCCGGCGTCATCGGAGTACAGCGAGGTGTTGTAGGTGGCCAGGCGCAGCGCAGCGGACGGCTTTTCGGTCATCGCAGGGGACGTGGCGAAGGCAGGGGCCGTGGCGCCGCAGAGCAGGGCCAGGGCGAGGATCAGGGGATGGCGTCGGGTCATGTTCATGGGCCGTATTGTGCACCCGGCCCGGTGTCAGCGGTTTGTCAGCGCCCGTCCAGATCATTGTCGAAATCGTGCCAGCGGCGGCCGTCATACGCCTCCAGCGGATGGAAGCGGCGCTTGTAGTCCATCTTCTGGTGGCCGCGGATCCAGTAGCCCAGATACACGTGCGGCAGCCCCTCGCGGCGTGCCCATTCGATCTGCTGCAGGATCGCGAAGGTGCCCAGCCCGCGCGCGGCGTGGTCCGGGTCGAAGAAGGTGTAGACCGCCGACAGCCCGTGCTCGGTGACGTCGGTCACCGCCACCCCCAGCAGCTGGCTGGGCTGGCCGTCGTGGCCGGGCAGGCGCATCTCCATGAAGCGGGTGTGCGACCAGCTGCCGATCAGGAACTGCTCGAACTCGTGCGGGCCGTGGTCGTCCATGCCGCCGTTGGCGTGGCGGTGGGTGAGGTAGCGGTGATACAGCGCGAACAGGTCGTCGCGGGCGGTGGCGGCGGTGATCCGCACCTCCAGGTCGGCATTGCGGGCGGCGCAGCGGCGCTGGCTGCGGTCCGGAGCGAAGCGTGCCACCGGGATCCGCACTGCGACGCAGGCCTGGCAGTGCGCGCAGTGCGGCCGGTACACCAGGTCGCCACTGCGGCGGAAGCCCCAGCTCAGTGCCAGTGGATAGAGCGCGCCGAGGCGGCGGTCGTTCGGGTCCAGCACCAGGTCGCGTGCCACCCGGTCCGACCAGTACCCGCAAGGGTGCTCGCCGGTCTGGAAAAGTCGCAGTTCGTCGTCTCTGTCGCCATGGATCGCCATGGACACAGCATAGCCCCAGCCCGTCGCAGTGGCGGCGACTGTCCGCCGGATGAACGGAACCGGCAGCGGCGTCAACCGATGTCGCGTCCGGGCGTTGTTGTCCCTCGAGGGTGAAGTGATCACCCCGACGCTGTTCCCATCCCCAGGAGTGACCTCATGATCCGTACCCCCCTGCTGCTGGCCCTGTTGCTGGGCACCTCTGCTTCCGGAATCGCGCTGGCCGCCGACACCCCGGCCACGCCGGCACCGCGCCCGGCCAAGCTGGACACCAACGGTGACGGCGTCATCGACCGCAGCGAGGCGGCCGCCAACCCGCGCCTGGCAGCGAAGTTCGACGAGCTGGACAAGAACAAGGACGGCAAGCTCTCGCGCGACGAACTGCCGCGCTGGCAGCATGGCCGCCGCGGCCATGGCGGTGAGCGCTGGGCCACGCTGGACGTCAACAAGGACGGTCGCATCAGCCGCGAGGAAGCCAAGGCCGATCCGCGCCTGGCCGCGCGTTTTGACCAGCTTGATCTGAACAAGGATGGCTACCTGGACAAGGCCGACCGCGAGCTGCGCATGAAGCAGCATCGTGATGCCTGGTTCGCTGCCGCCGACACCAACAAGGACGGCCAGCTGAGCAAGGCCGAGTTCGATGCGGCCAAGGGCCCGATGCATGGCGGCCCCCGCCATGGCGGCCCGCGTGACGGTGGCGCACCGGCGCCGCAGCGCTGAGGCTCAACGCAGTGAATGACGACAACGCCGGCAGAGTGCCGGCGTTGTCCGTCATACGTTTCCGCTGCGCATCAGCGCATACACCACCAGACCGATCACGAAGACGTTCGCCCCGATGATGCCGGTGCGCCCGTAGACGGATTCGTATTGCCAGTTGGTTCCGCTGCGGCTGCGCCGCGCCGAATCGCGCGCGATCATGGGGGCCATCAGGCGCTGCAGCGGCACCAGGCACTGGTAGTTCACCGTACCCAGGCCGATGACGAGAATGGCAAGTTGCAGCCACAGCGGCACCTGCAGCATCAGCGAGACCAGCAGGCTGGTGCAGACGACCATCGCAGTGAACGTATTGAGGTGCACGAACCGTCGCACGGCCGCCCGCTCCTGCGGGGTGTCTGCAAAGCGCAGCAGGAAGCGGCCCCCCAGATAGCTGCCGATGATGCCACCGACGACGCCCCCGGCAACGGCGGCCCAGTTGCTGGCGGGTATCAGGTGCAGCTGGCTGGCGGCGGCCGTCAGTGAACCCATGGCTGCGCCGCCTGCGGCACTGACGCCGCCCAGGCCCAGCTTGCTGCCGCCCACGCCGACGCCGGTGCCGAGCAGGATCGCGGCGCTGGCGGTGCCGGGCGCGGCCACCAGGACCATCGACACCACCGCGGTGGCGAATGCAGCGCTCGGCGCGCTGCTGCGTGCGAACTCACCGAAGCGCTGCAGCAGGCCGTCGCGGACCAGGGCGCGGGCGCGCGACAGGCGCTTGCGCACGGCTGCGTCGCTGAGCCCGAGCAGGTCGGCCACCTGCTGCGAACGCTGGCCTTCGCGGTAGTACAGGAGCAGCACTTCGCGGCTGTCGGCGGGCAGCGCCGAGATGATGTCCTCGGCGGCGATCTCTTCCTCCACCCGCTGCAGGCGGTCGGCGGCACCCGGGGCCGGGTCGGCAGCCATGCCCATCGCCACCTCGGCCGCCTCGCCGGTCAGCGGTCGGCCACGCTGGGCACGCAGCCAGTCGCGGGCCAGGTTGCGGGTGATCTGCCGCAGCCAGGGCAGGAAGCTGGTCGAGCTGCGCAGCTGGTGCAGCTGCTGCCAGCCCTTGACGAAGGCTTCCTGTGCGATGTCTTCGCTGGCCTGGCGGTCGCGGGTGATGGCCAGCGCGATGGCAGTGACCGTGTTCTGGCAGGCCAGCACGATGCGGCCGTAGGCGTGCTGGCAACCGCTGGCGGCGGCGGGCAGTTCGCGTTCCAGGGTCTGGTCGATCGATGCGGCGAACGTCGTCATGGCGGCGGCTCTCCTGCTGGGATTGTGTCCCATGACGGAGCCGCGCGCGAAGTGTGACCGGCTTTCTGCACGGTCGTGCCGGCCCCCGGCCGGCAACCTCACGACAAAAAAGGGGACGGAGGGGATTAAGTCGTTTGTGCCACAAACGACTTAATCCCCTCCGTCCCCTTTTTGCAGTTGCCGGCCAGCGGCCGGCCGACCCGTGGGTTATTTCGATGGCTGGATGCGGACCCGGACTTCTTCCTCTTCCGGCGCTGCCTGCGGGGCCGGCTGGGCCGGCTGCGTCTGGGGAGCGGGCGCCGGCGCCACCGGGGCCGGGGCCGGGGCGCTGCGGTGGCGCAGGCCGATCACCAGCGCCACACCGGCGATCACCACCAGCAGGGCGATGCGGATGCGCCAGGCCCAGCTGCGGCCGCCGCCGCCCTGTTCCGGGGCATCGCGGAAGGCGAACTCGGCGGTCGGGTGGTCGCGGCGGGTGGTGTCGAGCAGGCGCGCCTCGCGCAGGATCTCGCGCGCGCGCGGCTGGTCGTAGGCGCGCACGATCCACACCGCCGGGTAGGCGTTGGCGTTGCCGAGGTCGGTATAGCTGAACTGCCCACGGCGGCGGGTCTTGTAAGAGCGCCCGTTGGTCACCTTGACGTCGATGCCATGCCCGCGCAGGAGCTCGGCCACGCCTTCGACGGTTTCCACACGCTGGCTGCTGAAGATCTGGCGCATCGGATCACTCCTTGGCCGGCACGGCGGCCGCCGCTGCCTGGTCGGGTACGACGCGGATCAGGCCTTCCTGCGCGGTGCTGGCCACCAGCACGCCGTTGCGGGTGAAGAACTGGCCGCGGGCCAGGCCCCGCGAATCCTGTGCGCTGGGGCTGTCCAGCGAGTACAGCAGCCAGTCGTCGGCACGGAACGGGCGGTGGAACCAGATCGCGTGGTCGAGTGAGGCCATCTGCACGTGGGGGTGGTAGTAGCTGATGCCGTGCGGGAAGGTCGCCGTGCCCAGCAGGTGGAAGTCCGAGGCGTAGGCCAGCAGGGCCTGGTGCAGCTCCGGGGCATCGCCGACCGGCTCGCTCAGGCGCAGCCACACCTGGTGGTAGGGCGGACGCTTGGGCGGGTTCAGTTCGTCGCGCGGATAGACATGGCGGAACTCGAACGGACCTCCACGCGACAGCCAGCGCTGCACCTTGATCGGCAGGCGTTCCAGCACCTCGGCCGGCAGCGGCCGGTTCGGTTCGATGTCCTCCGGCTGCGGCACTTCGGGCATCTTGTGCTGGTGCTCGGCGCCGGTCTCGGCCTGCTGGAACGAGGCCGCGCAGAAGAAGATCACCTTGCCGTGCTGGATCGCGGTGACCCGGCGTACCGAGAAGCTGCCGCCTTCGCGGGTACGGTCCACGTCGTAGACGATCGGGTGGTCGATGTTGCCGGCGCGCAGGAAGTAGGCGTGCAGCGAGTGCACGTGGCGGCCGTTGTCGACCGTGGCTTGCGCGGCGGCCAGCGCCTGCCCCAGCACCTGCCCGCCGAACACGTACTTGGTGCCGATGTCGCGGCTCTGCCCGCGGAACAGGTTGTCCTCCAGCCGCTCCAGCGTGAGCAGGTCGATCAGCTCGGAGACGACGGGTTCGGGCATGTCGTTCAAGGGGGCGGCCACAGCAGTGAAAGAGGGCCTGATTATACCGGTCAGGGCGGCGGCCCCATCTTCGGTAGTGCCGGCCGCTGGCCGGCAACCTCATGATCCTCTTGGGGGGGCTGCGGATGCCGGCCAGCGGCCAGCACTGCCGTTTACTTGCCCAGCCGGGCGACCAGCGCCTGCAGGGCGTTCTGCGCATCCGGGGCGAACCAGGCTTCGACGAAGCGGTCGAGCTGGATCAGGTCCGGGTGCAGCGCTTCGTGCAGGTCAGCGCGGGCAATCGCGCGCGTCAGCAGCATTGGCTGGCGCGGCTGCCTGAGCAGGTTCTGCAGCCAGGCCACGGCACGTGCCACCACCAGATCACCTTCGGCCAGCTCATCGACCAGGCCGATCTGCAGCGCCTGTTCGGCCGGCACCAACGCGCCGGTGGTCAGCAGCGCGCCAGCGCGGTGCACGCCCACCGCACGGCGCAGCAGGCGCTGGATGCCTTCCGGTGCAATCAGGCCGACCTGTACTTCGTTCAGGCCGATGGCATACGGGCGCGACGGATCGGCGCTGCGCGCCATCACCCGGTAGTCGCAGCACAACGCCAGCACGCAGCCACCCGCCGGGGCGTGGCCGGTGATCGCCGCGACCACCGGAATGCGGCTCTCGGCCAGCGTGCGCACGGCGCCAAAGAAGGCGTTCCAGGTGTCCAGCAGCTTGTGCTTGTCATCGCCATGCGAGAGCAGGTGCGGCACGTCCATGCCGCCGGTGAAGACGCGCTCGCTGCCCGACAGCACGATGCCGTGCGCGTCTTCGGCCATGGCCAGCTCGATGGCATGGATCAACTGCCGGCACAGGTCGGTGTCCAGTGCATTGACCGGCGGCCGCGCCAGGCGCAGTTCGCGGATGGGGCCATGGTTGATCACCTCGATGAGCGTCGTCATGCTGCGGTCTCGTTGCGAAGAAGGAACCTGGGCGATGATAACCAAACCATTCGTTGGCGTACTGTTGGTGCTGTGTGCGGCCGCAGCATCGGCTTCCGCTGCTGAGCCGGCCTGCGTCACGATGGAGCGGGGCTGGGCGCGGCTGCCACCGAATCCAGCGATGCCGATGACCGCCGGCTATGGCGTGATCCACAACGGTTGCAGCAGCGCGGTGGCAATCACCGGCGCGACCAGCAGTGGATTCGGAGATGTGTCGCTGCACGAGACCACGATCGTCGACGGGGTCAGCCGGATGCGGGCCGTTGAACGCCTGCCATTGGCGCCGGGCGCGCGTGCCGAGCTCAAGCCCGGTGGCCTGCACCTGATGTTGATGCAGGGCAAGGGCGCGCTGAAGGAAGGCCAGGCGCTGCCGCTGCGGCTGCAGCTGGAGGGCGGTGGTGAAGCGAACGCGACGTTGACCGTGCGCAAGGTCGCGCCGTAGCGGGATGGTAGTGCCGGCCGCTGGCCGGCAGCACGGGCAATGCCGGCCAGCGGCCGGCACTACCAAGGGGCTTACGACCAGTCGCACGAGACCGGCTCGTACAACATCACGATCGCATCGGTGAAGGTCGCGCCGTAGCGGGATGGTAGTGCCGGCCGCTGGCCGGCAGCACGGGCAATGCCGGCCAGCGGCGGGCACTACCAAAGAGGCTTACGACCAGTCGTACGAGAACAGCACGGTGCGGCTTTCCGGCTCGTACAACATCACGATCGCATCGGCGAAGGTCGCGCCGTAGCGGGATGGTAGTGCCGGCCGCTGGCCGGCAGCACGGGCAATGCCGGCCAGCGGCCGGCACTACCAAAGAGGCTTACGACCGGTCATACGAGAACAGCACGGTGCGGCTTTCCGGCTCGTACAACATCACGATCGCATCGGCGAAGGTCGCGCCGTAGCGGGATGGTAGTGCCGGCCGCTGGCCGGCAGCACGGGCAACGCCAAAGAGGCTTACGACCAGTCGTACGAGAACAGCACGGTGCGGCTTTCCGGCTCGTACAACATCACGATCGCATCGGCGCCGGTGGCGCACCAGTTGTAGCCGGCTACGTCGGCCACGGCGAAGAATTTGTTGCCATTGCGGGTGATGATCACCGTTTCGGCATCGTCCGCAGCGTTGGGGTCATCGGCCGCCTCGGTGAAGCCCAGTTCGAAGGCTGCGGGAATCTCCGCGGTCTCGGTCCAGTTGCCGAAACCAATGGGGCCACCCAGCGTATCCAGGTAATCGCGCTCGCTGGCCTCACCCTTGCCATAGCGCGAGTAGCAGGCGAGGCGACCGTGCGCGGCATGGTAGTCGCGGGCCTTGGCGTAGCTCTCGCGCATCTGCGCGATGTGTTCCTGTGCGTCCTTGTCCTGTACCGCATCGCCGATGAAATAGCCCTCGTTGCCAAGGAAGCGCATCTCGTTGCCGGCGGTCAGTTCGAAGGCGATCCAGTTGGTGCCGGTGAACTCGTTGTGGTGTTCTTCGGTGGTCTCGCCGATGCAGCCGTCATACGGCTCGATCGGGCACAGCATCGTTGCCACCTGGCCGGCCAGTTCCGGCCGCAGCAGGCCCAGGTCGATCTTCAGCAACGGCAGCAGATGCTGGCCGAGCCAGGCCTGGTCGGCGGGGAACACGTCGGTGGGAAAGGGGACCATGCCGGGCAGCAGGTCGCGCAGTTCGGTCTGGTGGATCATGTCAGTCCTTTGATCAGTGTCGGTAGTGCCGGCCGCTGGCCGGCAACCTCATTGCCGCCGAAGCGTGCCGACCAAGGTCGGCACCTACCAGGGTGTGTCAGGTAGAGGCGTTGCGGATCGCGTCGGGCAGCGGCGCGCTCTTGCCGGTCTGGGTATCCATCCAGACCACCACCACGTTGCCGTCGGAATACAGCTTCGACGCGTCCTGCTGGTCGACGATGCGGTGGCCGATGGTCACGCTGCTGTTGCCCAGGCGCTCGACGAACAGCTCGACCAGGATGTCGTTGGGCCACACGATCGGCAGCCGGTAATTGACGTTGGTCGCGGCCACCACCGGTGCGATGCGGTCGGTCATCGACACGCCGTCCACGCCGAGCATCCAGCGCACGCGCGCCTCCTCCAGGTAGGAAATGTACTTGGCGTTGTTGACGTGGCCCATGCTGTCCATGTCGCGCCAGCGCACGCTGATCGGGATGCGGGCCAGGATCTTGTGTTCGCTGCTCATCAGGCGTCCTTCTTCTTGCTGGCAGTTGCGGTCTTGCTGGTCTTGCCGGTGCTCTTGGCGGCCACCGCCTTCTTCGCCACCTTGGCGGGCTTTTCAGGCTTCACCTTGCGCGGCGGGCGGGCGTCGGGCTTGTTGGCCACGGCGGCCGGCTGCTCCGGGCGCGCGCTGGTGGAGGGCAGCATGCGGGCCAGGAACTGGCCGGTGTACGACTGCGGGCAGGCGGCCACGTCTTCCGGCGTGCCGGTGACCAGGATGGTGCCACCGCGATGGCCGCCTTCCGGGCCCAGGTCGACGATCCAGTCGGCGGTCTTGATCACGTCCAGGTTGTGCTCGATCACCACCACCGTGTTGCCCTCGTCGCGCAGCTTGTGCAGCACGCCCAGCAGCGCTTCGATGTCGTGGAAGTGCAGGCCGGTGGTCGGCTCGTCGAGGATGTACAGGGTGCGGCCGGTATCGCGGCGCGACAGCTCCTTGGACAGCTTCACGCGCTGTGCTTCACCACCGGACAGCGTGGTCGCGCTCTGGCCCAGCTTGATGTAGCTCAGGCCGACGTCGACCAGCGTTTCCAGCTTGCGTGCAATCGACGGCACCGGTTCGAACAGCTTCAGCGCATCCTCGACGGTCATTTCCAGCACGTCGTTGATGTTGAAGCCCTTGTACAGGATCTCCAGCGTCTCGCGGTTGTAGCGCTTGCCATGGCAGACGTCGCAGGGCACGTACACGTCCGGCAGGAAGTGCATCTCCACCTTGATCAGGCCGTCGCCCTGGCAGGCCTCGCAGCGGCCACCGCGCACGTTGAAGCTGAAGCGGCCCGGCGAGTAGCCACGTGCACGGGCTTCGGGCACCTGTGCGAACAGTTCGCGCAGGGGCGTGAACAGGCCGGTGTAGGTCGCCGGGTTCGAACGCGGGGTGCGTCCGATCGGCGACTGGTCGATGTCCACCACCTTGTCGAACAGGTCCAGGCCATCGATCTCCTTGTACGGGGCGACCGGGTGCGAGGAGCCATTGATCTCGTTGGCGGCCAGCGAGAACAGGGTGTCGTTGATCAGGGTCGACTTGCCGGAGCCGGACACGCCGGTCACGCAGGTCAGCAGGCCCGACGGAATCGCCAGGTCCACGCCCTTGAGGTTGTTGCCGCTGGCCCCGCGCAGGTGCAGGGTCATCTTCGGGTTCGGCTTGTGCCGGCGCGCCGGGATCTCGATCGCGCGCTTGCCCGACAGGTACTGGCCGGTCAGCGAGCGCGGTGCCTCCAGGATGTCCTGCAGCGTGCCCTGGCCGACGATCTCGCCGCCATGCACGCCCGCGCCCGGGCCGATGTCCAGCACGTAGTCGGCCAGGCGGATCGCGTCCTCGTCATGCTCCACCACGATCACCGTGTTGCCCAGGTCGCGCAGGCGGGTGAGGGTGCCGAGCAGGCGTTCGTTGTCGCGCTGGTGCAGGCCGATCGATGGTTCGTCGAGCACGTACATCACGCCGACCAGGCCGGCGCCGATCTGGCTGGCCAGGCGGATGCGCTGCGCCTCGCCACCGGACAGGGTGTCGGCCTTGCGCTCCAGGGTCAGGTAATCCAGGCCGACGTCGACCAGGAAGCCGAGGCGTTCGCCGATTTCCTTGACGATCTTCGCGGCGATCTCGCCACGCCAGCCGGGCAGGCTCAGTTCGCTGAAGAATTTCAGCGCCTCGTCGATCGGCAGCACCACCAGCTCCGGCAGCGGGCGGTCGGCCACGAACACGTTGCGTGCCGCCTTGTTCAGGCGCGCGCCATGGCATTCCGGGCACGGCTGTTCGCTGATGTACTTGGACAGCTCTTCGCGCACCGCCGGCGATTCGGTTTCCTTGTAGCGGCGCTCGAGGTTGGGAATGATGCCCTCGAAGCGGTGCTTGCGCTGGGTGCGGCCACCGGCTTCGGTGAAGTAGGTGAAAGTGATCGCCTCATCGCCGCTGCCGTACAGCACGGCCTGCTGCACGTTCTGCGGCAGCGAGTTCCATGCCGCGTCGACGTCGAACCGGTAGTGCTTGGCCAGCGAGGCGATCAGCTGGAAGTAATAGGCGTTGCGACGATCCCAGCCGCGCACCGCACCGGCGGCCAGCGACAATTCGGGGTGCACCACCACGCGCGAAGGATCGAAGAACTCGGCCATGCCCAGGCCGTCGCAGCCGGGGCAGGCGCCCATCGGTGCGTTGAACGAGAACAGGCGCGGTTCCAGCTCCGGCAGCGAGTAATCGCAGACCGGGCAGGAGTACTTGGAGGAGAACAGCGTCGGCGAAGCGTCGGCACTGTCCAGGCTCTGCACCGAGGCCATGCCATCGCCCAGCTTCAGCGCGGTCTCGAAGCTCTCGGCCAGGCGCTGCTTGATGTCCTCGCGCGGGCGGAAGCGGTCGATCACCGCCTCGATGGTGTGCTTCTGGCGCAGCGCCAGCGGCGGCACCGCGTCGATTTCATGCAGTTCGCCATCCACGCGCACACGCACGAAACCCTGCGCGCGCAGCTGGTCGAACACCTGGGCGTGCTCGCCCTTGCGGTCGCGGATGACCGGCGCCAGCAGCATGTAGCGCTGTTCCGGGTCCAGGGTCAGCACCTGGTCGACCATCTGGCTGACCGTCTGCGCCTCCAGCGGATAGCCGTGGTCCGGGCAGCGCGGGGTGCCGACGCGGGCGTACAGCAGGCGCAGGTAGTCGTAGATCTCGGTGATCGTGCCGACCGTGGAACGCGGGTTGTGCGAGGTCGACTTCTGCTCGATCGAGATCGCCGGGGACAGGCCCTCGATGTGGTCCAGGTCCGGTTTTTCCATCACGCTCAGGAACTGGCGCGCATAGGCCGACAGCGACTCGACGTAGCGGCGCTGGCCTTCTGCATAGATGGTGTCGAACGCCAGCGAGGACTTGCCCGAGCCGGACAGGCCGGTGATCACGATCAGCTTGTCGCGGGGCAGGTCGAGGTCGAGGTTCTTCAGGTTGTGCGTCCGCGCGCCGCGGATGCGGATGAAATCCATCGCCATGGGGGATCCGGTTGTGGGGGCGTTGGCTGGGTGCCGGGCCAGCAGGGAACGGCAATCGGTCAGCCTACCGAGGTGACCAGATGGGGGCAATGGGCCACAATGCCAGCCCGGTGTCTCATCGGGTGAGACAGGCCGTCAGGCAGGGGTCAGATCCCTCTTCACGGCGTGACAGGGGTTCTGGCGCTGTTCCGGTCCCGTCTCCTTCGGCGTTCAGGGGTTGACTTGACCCGCGCCCGCTGATCTGCGTACAATCCCGCTCCTGTCCGCCCTCGATGGCGGCAGCTCAGACCACAATAACTACAGAGGAAGGCCTGGTCATGTACGCAGTACTGGTCACCGGCGGTAAGCAATACCGCGTGGCGCAGGGCGAAAAGCTCCGCATTGAAAAGCTCGAAGTCGAAGTCGGCAGCGAGATCAAGTTTGACAACATCCTGATGCTGGGTGACAGCGACGGCGTGAAGCTGGGCGATGCGCTGAAGGGCGCTGCCGTCACCGCCAAGGTCCTGTCCCAGGGTCGTGCTGACAAGGTCCGGATCATCAAGTTCCGTCGCCGCAAGCACCACATGAAGCGTCAGGGTCACCGTCAGTACTACACCGAAATCGAGATCACCGGCATCGCCGGCTAAGCATCAGGAGAAGCAGTCATGGCACATAAAAAGGGCGTAGGCTCCTCGCGCAACGGTCGCGACTCCAACCCGAAGTACCTGGGCGTCAAGATCTTCGGCGGCCAGGCCATCGAAGCCGGCAACATCATCGTGCGTCAGCGCGGCACCCAGTTCCACCCGGGCACCGGCGTTGGCCTGGGCCGTGACCACACCCTGTTCGCCCTCGTGGACGGCAAGGTGGAGTTCTCGGTCAAGGGCGCCAAGAAGCGTCGCACCGTCAGCATCGTCTCGGCCGACGCCTGATCCAGGCATCGCCGGCACCCGTGCCCCGGCATGGGAGTGCTGCATGAAGAGCCCCGCTTCGGCGGGGCTTTTCGTTAGAGTTGAAGCAAGACCGGCTGGGCCGGGTTGCCGGCCCGCAGCCGGCATGACATTCAAGGCGGCGGCCAGCAGGCCGCGCCCATCGCAGGCATCGAAACAATGAAACTGGTAGACGAAGCAGAAATCGAAGTGTTCGCCGGCAACGGCGGCAACGGCTGCATTGGCTTCCGTCGCGAGAAGTTCATTCCGCTCGGCGGCCCGGACGGCGGCGACGGCGGTGCGGGCGGCAGCGTGTACATCCGCGCCGACGAAAACCTGAACACCCTGGTCGACTTCCGCCATGACCGCATCTTCAAGGCGCAGCGCGGCGAAAACGGCATGGGCCGCCAGGCCTATGGCAAGGGGGGCGAAGACCTGACCATCACCGTGCCGGTCGGCACCGTGATCATCAACGTTGCCACCGATGAGATCATCGGCGACCTGACCCGGCACGGCGACCGCCTGCTGGTGGCCAAGGGCGGGCGCGGTGGCCTGGGCAACATGCACTTCAAGAGCTCGACCAACCGCTCGCCGCGCCAGGCGCTGCCGGGCGAGCCGGGCGAAGAGCGTACGCTGAAGCTGGAGCTGAAGCTGCTGGCCGATGTCGGCCTGCTGGGCTTCCCCAATGCCGGCAAGAGCACCCTGATCCGTGCCGTTTCGGCGGCAACGCCGAAGGTGGCCGATTACCCGTTCACCACGCTGTATCCGAACCTGGGCGTGGTGAAGGTGGAGAACCACCGCAGCTTCGTGATTGCCGACATTCCCGGCCTGATCGAAGGCGCGGCCGATGGCGCCGGTCTTGGTGCGCAGTTCCTGCGCCACCTGCAGCGCACCCGCCTGCTGCTGCACCTGGTCGACATCTCACCGATGGAAGGCGGCGTGGAAGGTATTTCGCCGGTGGAGCAGGTGCGTGCGATCGAGCGCGAGCTGGAAAAGCACGACCCGGAGCTGCTCAACAAGCCGCGCTGGCTGGTGCTGAACAAGGCCGACCTGATGTTCGAAGACGAGGCGCAGGCCGCGGCCGAGCAGATCGTCGCCGAGCTGGGCTGGAAGGAGCCGTGGTTCCTGGTTTCCGCGCTGGGGCGCGAAGGCACCTTCCCGATCATGAGCCGGATCATGGCCTTCTTCGATCGCCAGAAGGAAGAAGAACAGGAAGCCCGCGACGCGCAGTAACGTCGACGGCTGGCCGACTGGCGTTGGCAGAAACCCGGCTCCGGCCGGGTTTTTTGTTGGGTAGTGCCGGCCGCTGGCCGGCAATCCCGGTGAACCGCCGGCCAGCGGCCGGCACTACCGGTCGCGCGGGCCCGCTGGGATCGCCCGGATCGCGCAGGCAACAAAAAACCCGGCCGAGGCCGGGTTCTTGTCTGCTGCCGCGCCCCGAAGGGCAGGGCGGCAACGCCGGATCAGGCGGCCTTGAGGGCCTTGATGCGGTCGTTCAGGCGGCTCTTGTGGCGAGCAGCCTTGTTCTTGTGGATCAGGCCACGCGCGCTGAAGCGATCCAGGATCGGCTGGGCAACGGCGAAGGCGGCTTCAGCGCCGGCGGCATCGTTGGCGTCCAGCGCCTTGATCACTTTCTTGACAGCGGTGCGCAGCATCGAGCGCTGAGCCACGTTGCGCGCGTTGCGCACGACGGTCTGCTTGGCGCGCTTCTTGGCGGACTTGATATTGGCCACGGTGGTGGTTTCCTGAAAAAATCGGTGTTATGGGAACAGCAAGCTGGCTAGTATGATGGCCCGAGAAATGCACGTCAAGTCGATTGTCAAGAGGGACGCTGAGTGAGTTCACCGAAGATGTTGCGGGGCCTGCTGTCGTTCAGCAGCATGACCATGGTCTCGCGGGTGCTCGGACTTGTCCGTGACCAGGTGATCACCACCACGTTCGGCACCAATGCGGTTACCGATGCGTTCTGGGTTGCCTTCAGGATACCCAATTTCCTGCGCCGGCTGTTCGCCGAGGGGTCCTTCTCCACCGCCTTCGTGCCGGTGTTCACCGAAGTGAAGGAAACCCGCAGCCACGCCGAACTGCGCGAACTGATGGCCCGTACCGCCGGCACCCTGGGCGGGGTGCTGATGCTGGTGACCGCCCTGGCGCTGATCTTCGCACCGCAGCTGGCGGTGGCATTCTCAAGTGGCGCTGATACCGACCCGGTCAAGCAGACCCTGCTGGTCGACCTGTTCCGGATGACCTTCCCGTTCCTGCTGTTCGTGTCGCTGACCGCGCTGGCCGGTGGTGCGCTGAACAGTTTCCAGCGCTTTGCGATGCCGGCGCTGACCCCGGTCATCCTCAACCTGTGCATGATCGCCGGCGCGCTGTGGCTGGCGCCACGCCTGGGCGGCACGCCGGAAAAGCAGATCCTGGCGCTGGGCTGGGCGGTACTGGCCGCCGGCATCCTGCAGCTGCTGTTCCAGCTGCCCTCGCTGAAGGGCATCAACCTGCTGACCCTGCCGCGCTGGGGCTGGAACCATCCGGGGGTGCGCAAGGTGCTGACGCTGATGGTGCCGACGCTGTTTGGTTCGTCGGTGGCGCAGATCAATCTGCTGCTGGATACCCTCATTGCCGCCAAGCTGACCGACGGCTCGCAGTCCTGGCTGTCGCTGGCTGACCGCTTCCTGGAGCTGCCGCTGGGCGTGTTCGGCGTGGCCCTGGGCACGGTGATCCTGCCGGCGCTGGCCCGCCACCACGTCAGCACCGACCGCGAGGGCTTCTCGCGCTCGCTGGACTGGGGCCTGCGCATGACCCTGCTGATTTCCGTGCCGGCCATGCTGGGCCTGGTGCTGCTGGCCGAGCCCCTGATCGCCACGCTGTTCCAGTACCGCCAGTTCACCGCCTTCGATACCCGCATGACCGCCCTGTCGGTATACGGCCTGAGCTTCGGCCTGCCGGCGTTCGCGCTGCTGAAAGTGGTGCTGCCGGCGTTCTATGCGCGGCAGGACACCAAGACCCCGGTGCGTGCCGGCGTGGCCGCGCTGGTGGCCAACATGGTGTTCAACTTCGCGCTGCTGGCGGTGCTGTACCAGGTAATGGTGCCCGACGCGCTGAAGGCGCAGGGCGTGATGACGGCGATCGGCAAGCAGCCGGGCCTGCACCTGGCGCTGGGCATTGCCAGTGCGCTGTCCAGTTACCTGAACCTGGGCCTGCTCTGGTACTGGCTGGGCAAGACCGATGTCTACCAGCGCCGGCCGGGCTGGGGCCGCTATCTGGTGCGGCTGCTGGTGGCCTGCCTGGCCATGGTCGGCGTGCTGCTGGCCCTGCTGCACTGGGTCCCCGACTTCACCGGCATGGACAAATGGCACCGGATCGGCGGCCTGATGCTGCTGGTCGGCGGCGGCGGCCTGACCTATCTGCTGGCCATGCTGGCGATGGGCTTCCGCCCGCGCGACCTGCGCGGTCATTGATCGCGGCGTGTGGCGGCTATACTTCAGGGTTACACCATTGAAGCGGCGGCCCCGACCGGGCCGGAACGAGAGTTGATGAGCAGGCTGTTCAGAAGCGTCGAGGGCGGGGAGCTGTTCCCCAACGGAAGCGTGGTCTGTATCGGTGCATTCGACGGCCTCCACCTGGGCCATCGCGCACTGGTCCGCCACGCCGTTGCCCGCGCGCGCGCCTTGGGTGTGGCCGCAGTGGCCGTGGCATTCGAGCCGCTGCCGCGCGAGTTCTTTGCGCAGGGCACGCCACCGCCGCGGCTGACCCTGGCCCGCAGCAAGGTCGAGATCCTGCACGAGCTTGGCGTCGATGCGGTCGGCCTGCTGCGTTTCGACGCGGCGATGGCGGCGATGCCGGCCGAGGCCTTCGTGCGCCAGCTGCTGGTGCACCGGCTGGGGGCCCGCGAAGTGTGGATCGGTCCGGAGTTCTGCTTCGGCAACCGTCGGCGCGGCGACCTCGCCCTGCTGCAGCGGCTCGGCGCAGAGCTGGGTTTCAGTGCCGGCGAGATCGAAGCGGTCGACCTGCACGGCGAGCGCATTTCCAGTACGCGCATCCGCCAGCTGCTGAAGGACGGCGATTTCGCCCGCGCCAACGACCTGCTCGGCCGTCCGTACACGATCAGTGGGCGGGTGGTGCGCGGGCGCCAGCTCGGCCGTACGCTGGGTTTCCCCACCGCCAACCTGCGCTTCCCGAAGACCCCGGCGCTGTCGGGCATCTACGCGACCTGGGTGCACGGCGTGTTCGACCAGCCGTGGCCCTCGGTGTCCAGCTTCGGCACCCGGCCGACCGTGGACGGCGTGGAGCCGCTGCTGGAAGCCCACCTGTTCGATTTCCAGGGCGACCTGTACGGGCGCCACATCGACGTGGAGTTTGTCGCCAAGCTGCGCGACGAAGAGAAATTCAATGATCTGGCGGCACTGACCGACCAGATGCACCGCGACGCCGAACAGGCGCGCGCCCTCCTTTCCGAACATAGATTGCGAGCCACTGCGTGAGCCAGGACTACAAGACCACCCTGAACCTGCCAGCCACCGAATTCCCGATGCGCGGCGACCTGCCCAAGCGCGAGCCGGGCATTCTGGCGCGGTGGGAAGCGCAGGGGCTCTACCAGCAGCTGCGTGACAACGCCGCCGGCCGCCCGCTGTTCGTGCTGCACGACGGCCCGCCGTACGCCAACGGCCGCATCCACCTGGGCCATGCGGTCAACAAGATCCTGAAGGACATCATCGTCAAGTCGCGCTACCTGGCCGGCTTCGATGCGCCCTATGTGCCGGGCTGGGACTGCCATGGCCTGCCGATCGAGATCGCGGTCGAAAAGAAGTGGGGCAAGGTCGGCACCAAGCTCGACGCGGTTGAATTCCGGCAGAAGTGCCGCGAGTTCGCCGAAGAGCAGATCGACATCCAGCGCGTGGACTTCAAGCGCCTGGGCGTGACCGGCGATTGGGACAACCCGTACAAGACCCTGAGCTTCGACTTCGAAGCCAATGAGATCCGTGCGCTGGCCAAGGTCGTCGCCAACGGTCACCTGGTGCGTGGCGCCAAGCCGGTGTACTGGTGCTTCGACTGCGGTTCGGCACTGGCCGAGGCGGAAATCGAGTACCAGGAAAAGGAATCGCCGGCGATCGACGTGGCCTACGCCGCGCGCGATGCGCAGGCCATCGGCCAGGCGTTCGGCGTGAGCGTGCCGGCCGATGTCGAAGTGGCCGTGCCGATCTGGACCACCACCCCGTGGACGCTGCCGGCCTCGCTGGCGGTGTCGCTGGGCGCGGAGATCAACTATGTGCTGGCCGAAGGCCCGGCGCACAACGGCAAGCGCCGTTGGCTGGTGCTGGCCGCCGCGCTGGCCGAGCGCGCGCTGCAGCGCTACGGCGTCGAGAGCGTGGTGCTGCACGGTGAAACCACCGGTGCGGCGCTGGAGAACCAGCTGCTGGCGCACCCGTTCTATCCGGAGCGCGACATCCCGCTGCTCAATGGCGACCACGTCTCCGACGAGGACGGTACCGGTGCGGTGCACACCGCCCCCGGCCATGGCCAGGAAGACTTCGTGGTCAGCCAGAAGTACGGCCTGCTGGACAAGTACAACGCCGGCCAGGTGACCCCGATCGACGGCCGTGGCGTGTACCTGGAATCGACCCCGCCGGCCGGTGACCTGGTGCTGGCTGGGCAGCACCTGTGGAAGGCGCAGGAGGCCATCGTGGGCGTGCTGCGCGACAACGGTTCGCTGCTGGCCTTCCACCCGATCCGCCACAGCTATCCGCATTGCTGGCGCCACAAGACGCCGGTGGTGTTCCGCGCCACCCCGCAGTGGTTCATCTCGATGGACAAGGCCAACCTGCGCAGCGATGCGCTGGCCGCGATCGACACCGTCGGCTGGTTCCCGACCTGGGGCAAGGCGCGCATCCAGAGCATGGTCGACGGTCGCCCGGACTGGACCATCTCGCGCCAGCGTACCTGGGGCGTGCCGATCGCACTGTTCACCCATCGCCAGACCGGCGAGATCCACCCGCGCTCGGTGGAGCTGATGCAGCAGGTTGCCGACCGCGTCGAAGCCGAGGGCATCGACGTGTGGTATTCGCTGGACGCTGCCGAACTGCTCGGCGCCGACGCGGCCGACTACGAGAAGGTCACCGACATCCTCGACGTCTGGTTCGATTCGGGCGTGACCCATGAAGGCGTGCTCGCCGCGCGTGGCTTCGGCAAGCCGGCCGACCTGTACCTGGAAGGGTCGGACCAGCACCGCGGCTGGTTCCAGTCCTCGCTGCTGACCGGCGTGGCGATCGACAAGCGTGCCCCGTACAAGCAGTGCCTGACGCACGGCTTCACCGTGGACGAGCACGGCCGCAAGATGTCCAAGTCGCTGGGCAACGGCATCGAGCCGCAGGACATCATGAACAAGCTGGGCGCGGACATCCTGCGCCTGTGGATCGCCTCGGCCGACTACAGCAACGAGATGTCGCTGTCGCAGGAGATCCTCAAGCGCAACGCCGACGCCTACCGTCGCCTGCGCAACACCGCACGCTTCCTGCTTGGCAACCTGGACGGCTTCGATCCGGCCCAGCACCTGCAACCGCTCGAGCAGATGGTCGCGCTGGACCGCTGGATCGTGCATCGCGCGTGGGAGCTGCAGGAGAAGATCAAGGCGGCCTACGACGGCTACAACATGGCCGAGATCGTGCAGCTGCTGCTGAACTTCTGCAGCGTGGACCTGGGCTCGCTGTACCTGGACGTGACCAAGGACCGGCTGTACACGATGCCGACCGATTCGCACGGTCGCCGTTCGGCCCAGAGCGCGATGTACCACATCGCCGAAGCGTTCACCCGCTGGGTGGCGCCGATCCTGACCTTCACCGCCGACGAGCTGTGGGGCTACCTGCCGGGCGAACGCGCCGGCCACGTGCTGTTCACCACCTGGTACGACGGCCTGGCGCCGCTGCCGGCCGATGCCCAGCTCAATGCCGCCGACTTCGACCAGCTGCTGGCCGTGCGCGAGCAGGTGGCCAAGGTGCTCGAGCCGATGCGCGCCAACGGCGCGATCGGTGCGGCGCTGGAAGCGGAGATCACCATCGCCGCCAGCGAAGAGCAGGCCGCACGCTGGCAGCCGCTGGCCGATGAACTGCGTTTCCTGTTCATCAGTGGCGACGTGCAGGTGCGCCCGGCGACGACCGACGAGGTGTTCGTCAGCGCCCAGCCGACCACCAAGGCCAAGTGCGTGCGCTGCTGGCACCACCGCGCCGACGTCGGCAGCAACGCCGACCATCCCGAGCTGTGCGGCCGTTGCGTGAGCAACGTGACCGGCGCCGGCGAAGTGCGGAGCTGGTTCTGATGGCCGCGCCCCGTCCGCATCCGAACGCCCTGATCTGGCTGCTGCTGTCGGTGGCCATCATCGGCCTGGACCAGTGGTCCAAGGCCTGGGTGCTGTCCAGCCTGCCGGAGTTCCAGCCGGTGGTAGTCATCGACGGCTTCTGGAACTGGTACCGCACCTACAACACCGGCGCGGCATTCAGTTTCCTGAGCGACGCCGGTGGTTGGCAGAAGTACTTCTTCACCGCGCTGGCCATCGCCATCAGCGGGCTGATGGCCTGGTGGCTGCGCGGCACCGCCCGCGGCAACTGGAAGGCCGCGGTGCCGTATGCGCTGATCATCGGCGGCGCCATCGGCAACGTGATCGACCGCCAGGTGCACGGCCACGTGGTCGACTTCATCCAGTGGTACGTGGGCAGCTACACCTGGCCCTCGTTCAACATCGCCGACTCGGCCATCGTGGTGGGTGCCATCGGCATCGCCCTGTTTGGCCTGTTCGACGGCAAGTCCGCCAAAAAGGCGGATAATGCCAACCCGAAACCGTAAGCCGGCTGCCGCCGGGAGACTGAACTGATGGATGTGCTGCTCGCCAACCCGCGTGGTTTCTGTGCCGGTGTCGATCGTGCGATCGAGATCGTCAAGCGCGCGATCGAAACGCTGGGCGCGCCCATCTACGTCCGCCATGAAGTGGTGCACAACCGCTTCGTGGTCGACGACCTGAAGCAGCGCGGCGCGATCTTCGTCGAAGAGCTCGACGAGGTTCCGGACAACAACACGGTGATCTTCAGCGCGCATGGCGTGTCCCAGGCCGTGCGCCAGGAAGCCGAACGCCGTGGCCTGAAGGTGTTCGACGCCACCTGCCCGCTGGTGACCAAGGTCCACTTCGAGGTTGCCCGCCACTGCCGTGCCGGCCGTGACGTGGTGCTGATCGGCCACGCCGGTCATCCGGAAGTGGAGGGCACCATGGGCCAGTGGAACCGCGAAGCCGGGACCGGCCAGATCTACCTGGTCGAGGATGTCGAGCAGGTCGCCACGCTGCAGATCAACCAGCCGGACAACTTCGCCTACACCACCCAGACCACGCTGTCGGTGGATGACACGCGTGGGATCATCGACGCGCTGCGCGAGCGCTTCCCGGCGATGCAGGGCCCGAAGAACGACGACATCTGCTACGCCACGCAGAACCGCCAGGACGCCGTGCGCGACCTGGCCAAGCGCTGCGACCTGGTGCTGGTGGTCGGTTCGCCGAACAGCTCCAACTCCAACCGCCTGAGCGAGCTGGCCCGCCGTGAGGGCGTGGAGTCGTACCTGATCGACGGCGCGCACGAGATCGACCCGCGCTGGGTGGAAGGCAAGCAGCACATCGGCGTCACTGCCGGCGCCTCGGCGCCGCAGGTGCTGGTCGACGGCGTGCTGGCGCGCCTGGCCGAGCTGGGGGCCAGTGGCGTGTCCGAGCTGGATGGCGAACCGGAATCGATGGTGTTCGCGCTGCCGAAGGAACTGCGGCTGCGGTTGGTCGACTGACCGCGGAAGCGCCTCATCCACGCATGGCGTGGATCTACTGAAACTGCTCTGGTGGGTGCGAACCTGGGTTCGCACGCTTTTTCGCATGCAAGGATGGGCGGCCTGCCCATGACCTTTGGCCATGGGGCAGGGCACGCTACAGGCCTAGCATCGGAGGATTCCCCGCTGTTGGAAGCTGCCTGATGAAGACCCGAGCCCTGGCACTGTCGTTGCTGTTTGCGCTGGCGGCCACGCCCGCGCTGGCGCAGGCCTCGCCGCCGGGGGATGCCGCAGCCGCCGGCCTGCTGCGCATCGATGTCGACGCGCGTGACCTGGCCCGGCGCATCTTCAAGGTGACCGCCACCGTACCGGCCAAGCCCGGCCCGATGACCCTGCTGTACCCGCAGTGGATTCCTGGCAACCATTCGCCCACCGGCCCGATCGACAAGCTGGCCGGCCTGCGCGTGACCGCCAACGGCAAGCCGCTGGCCTGGCAGCGCGACCAGTACAACGTCTATGCCTTCAAGGTGAACGTACCGGAGGGCGTCAGCGAGATCGTCGCCCACTTCGATTTCCTGTCCTCGCAGGGCGGCAGCCAGGGTCGGGTGGTGATGACCCCGGAAATGCTCAACCTGCAGTGGAACGCCAACTCGCTGTACCCGGCCGGCGTCGATGCGCGCCAGCTGCAGGCGCAGGCCAGCGTGACCCTGCCCAAGGGCTGGTCGTTCGCCACCGCTCTGGAGACCGCACGCCGCGACGGCGACACCGTGGTGTTCAAGCCAATCTCCTACGACCACCTGGTCGATTCGCCGCTGTTTGCCGGCGAGCACTACCAGCGCATTGATCTCGATCCGGGCGCGAAGGTACCAGTGCACCTCAACGTGTTCGCCGACGACGCCAAGTCGCTGAAGCCGAGCGAGGCGCAGATCACGATGCACCGCGCGCTGGTGCAGCAGGCCGACAAGCTCTATGGCGCGCGCCACTACAACCACTATGAGTTCCTGCTGGCATTGACCGACCGCCTCGGTGGCATCGGCCTGGAGCATCACCGTTCCAGCGAGAACAGCGCCGACCCGGGTTACTTCACCGAGTGGGACAGCAACGCCTGGATGCGTGACCTGCTGCCGCACGAGTACACCCACTCCTGGAACGGCAAGTACCGTCGCGGCGCCGACCTGGCCACCGCCAACTTCAACGTGCCCATGGGCGACAGCCTGCTGTGGGTGTACGAAGGGCAGACCCAGTTCTGGGGGCAGGTGCTGGCGGCACGCTCGGGGTTGTGGTCGGCTGCGCAGGCGCGCGACATGCTGGCCAATGTGGCCGCGACCTATGACCGTGGCCGCCCGGGCCTGGCCTGGCGTCCGCTGCAGGACACCACCAACGACCCGACCATCGCCCAGCGCCGCACGCTGCCGTATCGCAACTACCAGATGAGCGAAGACTATTACTCCGGCGGCCAGATGCTGTGGCTGGAAGTGGAAGGCAAGCTGCGCGAACTGAGTGGCAACCGCCGCAGCCTGGATGACTTCGCGCGCGCCTTCTTCGGCGTCGGCAATGGCGACTGGGACGTCAACCCGTACACCTTCGACGACGTGGTCGCGACCTTGAACGGCATCGCGCCGTACGACTGGGCGACGTTCCTGCGCGGGCGCCTGGACGGCCACGGCGCGTTGACCGGTGGCCTGGAGCTGGCGGGCTGGAGGCTGGTCTACCGCGATACGCCGAACGATGCCTACAAGGCGCAGGAGAAGCGCGCCAAGGCCGCATTGCTGGCGTACTCGCTGGGTGCGACGGTGCTCGACAACGGTACGGTCGGCGACGTGATCTGGGACAGCCCGGCCTTCAACGCCGGCCTGGCGCCTGGCATGAAGGTGATTGCCGTTGGCGGACGCGAGTACAGCAGCCAGCGCTTGAAGGATGCGGTAGCTGCGGCGGCGAAGGACAAGGCGCCGATCGTGCTGTTGGTGAAGCAGTTCGACCGGATCGACGCGATGAACATCGACTACCACGGTGGCCTGCAGTACCCGGTGCTGGAGCGTATCGCCGGCAAGCCTGACCGCCTTGCGGAGCTGTGGAAGGCGCGATGACGCCGCGCGCCCGCGATGGCGTGATCCTGCTGATGGCGATCCTCGCCATCCTCGGCGCGTTCCTGGACGGTGACGGGCGCTGGCTGCACTGGCTGGCCAAGCCCGCGACCACGCTGCTGATCGCGGCCATCGCCTGGCGGGTGTGTGATCCCGCGCAGCCGTTCTACCGGCGCGCGGTCCTGGCTGGCATGCTGCTGTCGTGCGTGGGTGACATCGCGTTGATGTTGCCGGTGGATGCGTTCGTGCCGGGGCTGGTGGCGTTCCTGCTGGCGCACCTCTGCTACATCGTGGCCTTCCGCGACGGCCTGCGCGCGGGCCGCGGACTGTTCGCCGCCGCCGTGCTGCTGGGTGCCTTTGCCATGCTCAACGTGATGGGCCTCTGGCCGCACCTCCCCGCACCGATGCGCATTCCGGTGCTGGCGTATGTGGTGGTGCTGGCCTCGATGGCGGTGCTGGCCCTGGCACGGCAGTGGCGCCGGCCACCGCCCGCTGCCGTGGAAGCCAGCAGCGCGCGCTGGGCGGCCGCCGGTGCGCTGCTGTTCGTCGCCAGCGATTCACTACTGGCTTGGGACCGCTTCGCCGGCGGCCTGCCACTGGCCAGCCTGCTGGTGCTCTCCACGTACTACGGCGCGCAGTACGCCATCGCCCGCTCGGTGAAATAGAAAAAGGGGACGGAGGGGATTAAGTCGTTTACAGCACCGTGGCGTAAACGACTTAATCCCCTCCGTCCCCTTTTTTTGGGGGGGCTATCGGTGGCTTACGTTGCCGGGCCGGCCCTGCGCATCGAACGACAGTCGTGCGGACTGGCGATCACCGGCGACCTCGTCCGGCAGCCAGGCCAGGGTGCCGCCCTTGCGCACGATCACATAGACGTGGCCGACGTCACCCGGTGTGCCCATCAATGCGTTGCGCTGTGCCTGCAGCGCCTGCGCCACGCGGGGTACGGCCTCGAAATCGATGTTGGCCAGCGCCGTGCTGCTGCGGCGCAGGGTGATGGTGGGCGCGAAGCGTTGCGGATCGACCGGGTCGCCCTTGCGCCATTGACCACGCTCGAAGTGGTAGCTGTCGACGCGGGTCGGCTGCTGCGGATCGACCAGGTCCAGGTTGATGCGGCCGTCGTCGTAGAAGTGGATGCTGTGGAACACCGTCAGCCGGTGCCCAGCCAGCGCAGGCATCTGTTCCAGTGCCTGGCGGGCGGCCAGCAGGTAGTCCGCATCGAACAACCGGTTGTTGCGTTCGGGCACCAGCGGCGGCCGCGGCTCGGTCATCGGCGCGAGCGACGCGGGCCTCTCACGCGCGGGCGGCATGGCGATCGGCGCGCTTGCGCTGTCGGCCTGCACCGAATGGCCCAGTGTTTCGCCGATCGTCTGCAGCGCACCACCGGCAACGGCGGCGCCGGCCAGCACCAGCACAACGGTGGAAAACACCACGGGTGTGGAAGGCGGCTGCTTCATACTCCCTCCAGGCGCACGTTGCTGCGGTCATCCGGGTCGTACAGCAGCGTGACCCGCTCGCGCGGGAGGCTGGCCAGCTCGATCAGCGGGATGAAGCGGCGCACGCGGGCCTGCTGTACCTCGCCTTGGCGGTCGATGTACTCCAGCTGGAACTCCACCTGCGGCTGCTCGTTGAGATAGGTGCCGGTCTGGCGCACCTTCAACACCCTGGCCTCTACGCCGATGCCGCGATACTTCAGCGCGTCACCGCGGGCATCGGCCTGTAGCAGCCGGCCGAGCAGGCGCAGGCCCAGCGCGTAGCCGCACAACACCAGTGGGCACACCAGCAGGGGATGGCCGAAAGACAGGAAGGTCCAGCCCAGGCCCTCGCTCTGCAGCCGATAGGCGACCACGTAGGCACTGGCCACCGCCACGATGCCGATCACCGCACCGACACCACGGCGCCAGAGGCTGCCGACATCCAGCTCCGGTTGCGCCCCCTCCAGCACCACATTGGGAAACGCGCCTGGCGCGCGGCTCAGGCGGGCCTCGATGCGCTTGCCGGCCACGAAACGCTGCAACTGCGGCTTGCTGTCCACCACCAGGAGTTGTTCGCTGATCGAGGTGCCGGACAGGTTCTCGAAGGCCAGCTGCAGTTTCCATTGCGCCAGGCCACGCACATGCACGCCGGTCTGCTCGGCCTGTTCGATCAATGCGTCGCGCGCTTCACCGTCGGCCAGGATCGAGCGCACGCGGTGCAGGGCACGCGGCGGGCCCAGCAGCAGGTAGTGCAGGAAGGCGAGCAGCAGGGCCAGCCACAGGATCACCGACAGCGCGAGCAGCAGCAGGGCCAGCCAGGGCGCGCTGCGGTCGGCCAGTTGCACCGGCCACGACGTGCCGACGTAGAGGATGCAGGGGAAGGGCAACGCGAAGAACAGCAGGAACGCGCCCCAGAACCAGAGATAGGCCTTCATGGGGGGGTGGGACCGATGGAACAGGTCGCGTAGGGTACTACGCTCAGCGGATCTGCAGCGTCAGCAGGAAATAGCGGCCGAGTGGATCATCCAGCCCCGGCATCTGGCCACCATTGCCGACCAGATAGTTCACCGGTTGCGTGTCGAGCACGTTGTGCACGTCCAGCGCGGCGACCACGCGCGGCCCCAGCCGTCGTGCGAGATGCAGGTTCCAGCGCAGCTGCCGGGGGTTCATGCAGTGGTTCTGCTCGCGCTGTTCCTCCGGGCATTCCGCACCGGGCAGCCAGGCGCGCGTGCGCCCGACCTGGTTGCCGCGCAGGGCAATGTCCCAGCTGCTGTTCTGCCACTGCACATTGAGCACCGCGGCCATCGTCGGCGTGACATGGCCGCGCAGGTCCACGGTAGCGTCCTGGCCACGCTCTCGGCGCAGCGCCTGCTGCTTCAGTGCATCGAGCGAGAACAGCCACTGGCCGGTGCTGCCGGTGTCGATGTGGTATTCCCCACGCAGTACAAAGTTGCGCGACGTGGTACGGCCGATGTTGTCGAAGGACAGGCGCAGGTTGTACAGGCGTCCCTCCTCGTCCAGCTCCCAGGTGCTGCGGTTCCACACCGCATCGGCCGGTTGCAGGGCCAGGATTTCATTGCGCAGCTCGACGATGTTGTGGGTCAGCGACAGCGAGAACGTGTCGGTCGGCGTCCAGGTCGCGCCGAGCGAATGGCTGCGCGACCGCTCGGCCTTCAACGCATCGTTCTCCACCACGTCCACGGTGACGCTGCAGCGCCCGTTGCCGCTGCTCTGCGCGCAGTCGGGCAGTGCGCTGGAGGCCGGCAGCTCGATCGCACCGAAGTAGCCCGGGGGGCGCCGCTGCTCGAACAGGCTGGGGGCCCGGTAGCCGCGCCCGCTGGCGAGCAGGAAGGACCACCGGGGCGTGGGGCTCCAGCGCACGCCCACGCGGGGGGAGAAGGCCTGGTAGTCGCCGTCGCGGTCCCAGCGTGCGGCCAGGTCCATGCGCAGCGTGTGCGCCAGGGGCAGGCCGAGCTCGGCATAGGCACCGCCGCTTCGGCGCGACAGGTGGCGCTGTTCCTGCGGCAGGCCCAGCGCCAGGTCGCCCTGGCTCAGCAGGGCGTCGGGATGCGAGGTCCAGCGCTCCTGGCGCAGGTCGATGCCGGTGGCCAGTTGTGCAGCACCGCCGGCCAACGGCATCAACTCGCGCTGTATGCCCCACCAGCCCTGCCACTGCTCGGTACGCCCGCGATTGCGGATCGAGGGGAACAACTGCGCGGCGGCCTCCGCCGGCAGCGAGGTGAAGCCGGGCAGGAAATCCAGCGTCTCCGCCGCGCGCAGCAGCGGTTCGGCACGCACCGTACCCGACGTGGTAAGGGTGACATCGCTGCGCTGTGCGCTGATCCCGGCCTCCCAGCTGCGCCGGCCCTGGTCGCGGCCGATGCCGACGGTGACGTCGGCGTCGGTGGCGCGTACATGCGGGCGCACGTTGCCGGCTTCGCGCAGCACGCTGTTGAAGGTGAAGCCATACAGGCCGATGGCAACGGCGGTCGGGCCCAGGTCGAAGCGTTGCCGGTTGTGGCTGGCCCGCGCCTCGGCGTAGGCATAGCGACCTTCACCACGCTCATGGCGATAGCGCAGGTAGGCCGCGGCGGTATCCGAAGCCGGTTGCAGCGAGCGCGGGCGCGCGCTGTCGAACCAGCAGGCACCGTCGCGTCGCTTCAATGGACCTTCGCAGCGCTTTGCCGGCCAGTAGCGTCCATCGCGGAACGCGCCGATCAGGTACTGCGAGGTTTCCGCATGCCACTCGCGGCGATCACCGGCCACGTGCTCGATGCGGTGCAGGTCAATGCCGGCGAACCAGCGATCCCCCCCTTCGCGCACGCCACCGGTCGCCGCCTGCACGCGATACTGGCCGGCGTCGCCGCGTCCGCTCAGGCCGGTCTGCAGCATGGCCTCAGGGCCGTCGGCCTGGTCGCGCAGGATGATGTTGACCACGCCGGACATCGCGTCGGCGCCATAGATGGCCGAGGCGCCGCCGCGCACCAGTTCGATGCGTTCGACGAAGCTGAGCGGGATGCCGCCCAGGTCGGTGAGGCCGCCCTGTTCCAGCGACACCATGGGATAGCGTGGCAGGCGACGGCCATTGACCAGGAACAGGGTCGCACGCGGGCCCATGCCGTCCAGGCTGGTGGTGGTGGCCGCACCGACCGGCAGGTATTGCGAATCGCCACCCCGCGAGGTGCTCATCGCCGGGTGCCCGTTCATGCCCGGCAAGTGCCGCAGCAGGTCGAACAGGCTGCCGTAACCGCTGCGCAGGATGTCATCGCGGTCGATGATGGTCACCGGCAGCGTGGTCTGCACGGAGGTGCGTGGCAGTCGGCTGCCGGTGACATGGATCGGCGCCAGTTCCACCTGTGGTGGCGCCTCGGCCGCTTTGCGCGGTGCAGGGACGGCGGGCGCGGCGCGCACTGCGACCGGCGGTGGCGACGGTGGCGCGGAGTGGATGCGGCGTATGACGAACCCGCCTGAGGGTGTGCGCAGGATGTTCACCGGCATGCCCGCGACCAGTTGCTTCAGGGCTGCGGCCGCATCGCTGTGGCCGCGGGTGCCGGAGGTGCGCAGGCCGTCCAGCTCGCGGGCGTCGAACAGCAGCGCGATGCCGCTCTGCCGTGCCCATTGCTGCAACGCCGGCGCCAGGGGCCCGGCACCCACGTGCAGCTCCAGCGTGCCGGCCTGTTCGGCCGCATCGGCAGGCGGCAGGGCGGCCAGGCTCAGCGAGATGCAGAACAGGCTGCGGAGCAGCCCCGCCTGCAGCGCGCCCGGTACTGCCATCACTGCAAGTCTCCTCAGTACGTGCGGCGCAGTTCCAGCGCGCCATCCGGTCGCGTCTGGCCAGCCACCGACCAGCCCAGTTGCAGTGCCGACAGCAGTTCCTGCGCGTCGCCGGCACGGAAGGTGCCACTCACCGCCAGGTTGGCGATCTCGGGATCGGCGATCACCAGCGACGCGTGGCCGTAGCGGTTCATGCGCTCGACCACGATCGACAGGGGCGTGGCATCGAACACCAGCTGTCCCTGCAGCCAGGCTTCGGCAGCCGCATTGGACGACAATGCCGGGCCGGGCTGGATGCGGCCCGATGGCAGCACCTGCAGCTGCTGGCCGGGTGACAGGGTGTGCTGGGCGCTTCCCGTGCTGACTTCCACCGCGCCTTCCAGCAGCGCGACTTCGACCAGGCCGCTGCGCAGGCGTTCCACCTGGAAGGTGGTGCCGATGTCGCGGATGGTGCTGTCGCCGACGCGCAGCTGCAGCGCCTTGCGCGACGGCGCGACCTGCAGCTGCATCCGGCCCTGTTCCAGCACCAGCTTGCGATGGCGCCAACCGAATCGCGCGTGCAGGGTGGTGCCGGCATCGAGGGTGACGGTGCTGCCATCGGCCAGCGTCTGCTGCCGGGGCTGGTGCGAATCATTGGCGTAGCGCAGCGGCGTGGGGTTGCCGTCGACGGCGACCATCCAGCCGATCCCGATCGCCAGGCAGATGCCTGCGGCAGCGGCCAGCGCTGGCAGCCAGCGACGTCGCGCCGGCCGCGCCGCTCGTGCCGCGGCGGTGCGCAGCCACGGATCGGCGGCCAGTCCTTCGCCCTGCTGGAACAGGGTCTCGGCCTGGATCCAGGCGCTGACATGGGCCGGGTCTTCGGCCAACCAGTCCTCGAACGACTCGCGCTCGCCCGGCGTACAGTCCGGCGCTTCCAGCCGCGCCACCCAGGCGCTGGCGCGTTCAAACAACAGGGTGTCTTCCCTTGGCCTGGCGTGGCTCATCCGTTGTCCCTGTCGTTGTGCAGCGGATCCGATCCGAGTTCCTGGCGCAGCCCCTGCAGGGCACGGGCGATGTGCTTTTCCACGGTCTTGGCAGTAATTCCACAGTGCCGCGCGATCTGCGTGTAGCTCATGCCGGTGATCCGGTTGAGCAGGTACACCTCGCGTGCGCGCTCGGGCAGCTTGAACAGGGCCTGCCGCAGCAGGGACAACATCTGCCCGGACTCGGCCTGGCGCAGTGGATCAGGCGACGTGCTGGAAGGCTCGTTGCCGCCATCGTGCTCGGCGAGGGACAGATGCGGCCGCGACTGCGACGAACGGCCGCGATCTGCCAGGCGGTTGCGGGCGATACGATACAGCAGCAACCGCAGCTCGTCGGCGCTGTGCGCGCGATAGCGGATCAGCCGCTCCATGCAGTCCTGCGCGATGTCCTCGGCGTCCTCCGGCCCGACACCGCGCGTGCGCAGGAACGCGCACAACGGCGCGCGCTCTTCCCGTACGAACGCAATGAACGCGTCCGCAGGCACGGACAGGTCCGGCGCGCGATGGATCAGAGGAGAGGGGGCGGACAGGGCTGGCCTCGGACGTCGGTGGCGGGTGCGTCTTCGAGTTTTACGCGACGATGACCGGATGGGGAAGAGTGTGCGTGGCCCCTGATTCCATTGTGAATGCATTCATGTTTCGACGTCCGCGCCGCTGGGGGAGATCGCGCGGTCCGGACGTTGAACTCCTGACCCGTGTGTTGCGGGTGGAGAGAGACCACATGAAGCACTCGAAGTTGAGCCTGGCCCTTGCGGGCCTGATCGGCATCACCGCCATCACGGCGGTTGATGACGTCATGGCAATGAATTATCACGTGCAGGACGACCGCGTCTTCCTCAGCGGCGGGGTCACCGTCGCCGACGTGGTGGCGCTGCCCGCGCTGCTGGCCAAGGCGCAGGCCGAAGGGCGCCCGATCCGCGAGGTCGTGCTGCGCACATCCAATGGCGGCGCGCTGATCGCCGGCGAGTGGCTGCAGGCGGTGATCCGCACCCAGGGGCTGGATACCATCGTGTCCGGCCACTGCATTTCGTCCTGCTCGATCATGCAGTCCGGCGGCGTCAACCGTTACCTCGGTGGCGATCTGCCGCTGGTCGATTCGGTGCAGATCCATGCCGCCAGCAGCGGTGGCAGGATCACCTACGCACCGTCTGCGCGCATGACCCAGATCTACACCGGCAACTACGGTGGCGGCATGGATGCGGGCCTGCTGCACAAGGCCATGTATGAGGTGGTGCAGCCCAATGGCCTGCTGGTGTTCCGCGACCCGGCGCGCACCACGGGTACCTCGGTCACCTTCGATCCGGATGGCAGCGGCAGCAAGCTGCAGTCGTTCCCGGGCCAGGACATCCGCAGCAACACCATCATCAACACGGTGGGCTACCGCGATCCGGGCGACACCCTGCGTGTCACCAGCAACGTCAGTGGTGACATCAACCCGGGCTACCTGCGCACCGCGCGCCAGCTGCAGGCCTTCGTCGACGACGATTTCGCGCGCTGGAACACCGATTGGGCCAGTACCTACATCAACTATGCGGTGAGCCTGTACAACGTCTCCACGCGCGGTCCGAACGGCATCGGTGCACAGTCGCTGCAGCAGCTGCTTGCCGATCCCGACCTCCAGGACGCGTTGCGCGGACAGCTGCGGCTGGCTGATCTGGATGCCTCGACCCTGGCCGGTTCCGCCGGCGTGATCCGTGTCAGCAATGGCGCCACCTGGCGCACTGCGGAAACCACCGGCGCTGATTTCATGCTGGTCGACAACGGCACCCTCGCACTGGAGGGCGGCGCACTGCGCACTCCCGAGCTGCGGGTGATGCCGGGCAGCATCGCGGTCGGCCATGGTGACATCGCATCGGTGGGCGTGGACACCGACGCGCTGCTGGACGGCACCGGCCCGTCCTACCGCGAAGACGGCTTCAACCGTCTGCGCGTGTTCGGCACGCTGATGCCGCGCGGTGGCGATCTGGTGACCCACGGCTACGTCAACATCATGCCCGGCGGGCAGGTGCTGTTCGATGTTACCGAGGCCGGGGGCGCCGGCAGTGGCCGGTTGCGCGTCGGCAGCTTCCACGATGGCGGTGCCGAAGCGGGGGCGCTGGTGATCGCGCAAGGCGCACACCTGGCCTTGAACGTCGCCCAGGGCTTCTATCCCGGTGCCTACCGCCGCGACCTGGTGGAGGGGCCGATCTACCAGGGTGGTTTCCAGGATGTCGTGCGGCTCGGCGATGCCGGCTACAGCGCCAGCATCACTGCGGGCGACGTGTTCCGCCCGCGCCACAATTCGCTGCTCAGCTTCAACGTCAACCAGACGGCCGATGGCCTGTGGCTGACCGCCAACCCGGGCTTCGATCAGCTGGGTCTGTTCGCCAACGGCACCTCCGGTGATGGACTGGGGCGCGCGCTGGCAGCCGCATCGGACCGCCAGGACAGTGGCCTGAAGTCGCTGCTCGGCGCGCTTCAGTTCACCGACCGCGATGTGATCGCACAGCAGGCTGGCGCCCTGCGCGGTGATGCACATGCCAGCCTGCGCCTGGCCGACAACGCACTGCTGGGCAGCATCGGCAACGTGGTGCAGCAGCACCAGGCGGCGATGCGCAGTGGCGGCGATGCCGATGGCCTGGCCTCGCAGGCGGCGCAGTCGGTCTCGGCGCAGCCGGGCATGCGCCATGGCAGCCTGTTCAACCAGTTGGCCATGCATCTGGTCGAGCCAGCGGGCGAGGCTGCTGGCGACAGCGGCGTAGCGGGTCGCAGCCGTGGCCTGTGGGCGCGCGGTTTCGCCAGCCATGGCCGCATCGACGCCGAGGGTGGCGTGGCCGGCCTGAGCCATAACATCGGCGGCATCGTGGTCGGTGCCGACACCCGCGTGGCCGATTACCGCGTGACCCTCGGCGTCAGCGCGGCCGCGGCCGACATGTCGACCAAGGCCAGCTCCGGTTTCAGTGGCGACGTGCGCGCGCTGGATGTGGGCGGCTACCTGGATGCGACCTATTCGCGTGGCTACCTGTCGGCGGCCGTGCGCTACACCGACCTGCGCCACGACACCCGCCGCAGCCTGTCGGCCATCGAGGGCCTGCAGCAGCCGTTGCGCGCCCGATACAGCAGCGATGCGATCTCGGCGCGGGTCGAACACGCGTTCTCCTTCACCACCGGCAAGGGACTGGTGATCCAGCCGCTGCTGCCGGTGGTGGACTACGCGCGGACCTCGGCCACCCGCTTCAACGAAGGGCAGGGCGCCGGTGCGCTGGTGGGGGGCAGCGGCAGCCTGGAGAGCATCCGCGTGGGCGCCGGCCTGCAGCTGTTCAAGACCTTCGAAGGCAACAACGGCGAGCGCATCACCCCGCGTGCCCGCGTGGTCTGGCAGAAGGAGCTGGGCGATTCGCAGGCGCGCTACAGCACCGGCTTTGCTGCGGCCCCAGACCTGGTGTTTGGTGCCAGCAGCCAGGCCGTGGGCGAGCAGGTGCTGGCCTGGAACGTGGGCGTGACCAGTCGCGCCAGCGAGCGCCTGTCGATCATGGCCGACTACGTGGGTGAGCGCCGCGACGGGCAGATCCAGAACGGCGTGATGCTGGGCCTGGGCTACAGGTTCTAAGGGGGACTCGGCTCCGGCGACATCCTTATCGCCGGGGCCATCCCACCAGGGCAGGTGCTGCGGTATGGTCGGCAGGGAACTCCCGCCAGGCCCGTCCATGCAGATCGCCGTTTTCAGTGCCCGCCCCTACGATCGTCGTTTCCTCGACGAGGCCAACCAGCGCGATGCGGCCGGGCAGGGCTTTGCCTTCGTGTACTTCGATGCCGCGCTGGACGTGCATACCGCAGCGCTTGCGCAGGATTGCGCCGCCGTCTGCGTGTTCGTCAACGACCGCCTGGACGCGCCGGTACTGCACGCGCTGCATGCCTTGGGCGTGCGCGCCGTGCTGCTGCGCTGCGCCGGCTTCAACAATGTGGACCTGGCCGCCGCGAAAGCGCTGGACCTGTTCGTCGCGCGGGTACCGGCCTATTCCCCCGAAGCCGTGGCCGAGCACGCGCTGGCGCTGGTGATGACGCTCAACCGGCAGACCCATCGCGCCTACAACCGCGTGCGCGAGGGCAACTTCATGCTCGATGGCCTGCTCGGACGCACCCTGCATGGGCGCACGGTCGGCATCGTCGGCACCGGCAAGATCGGCCTGGCTACCGCGCGCATCTTCCACGGCATGGGCTGCACCGTGCTGGGGTACGACCCGTATCCATCGCCGGCCTTTGCCGGCGTGGGCGAAGGGGTTGGACTGGAGGAGCTGCTGGCGCGCGCCGATATCGTGTCGCTGCATTGCCCACTGACACCCGATACCCAGCATCTGATCAACGACGCCTCGCTGGCGCGGATGAAGACCGGCGCGATGCTGGTCAACACCTCGCGCGGCGGGCTGGTGGATACCCATGCGGTGATCCGCGCGCTGAAGTCGCGGCGGCTGGGGCACCTGGCCATCGACGTCTACGAGCAGGAAAGCGCGTTGTTCTTCCAGGACCTGTCCGGCGAGATCATCGACGACGAGGCCTTCCAGCGCCTGATGACCTTCCCCAACGTGCTGGTGACCGGCCACCAGGGCTTCTTCACCGTGGAGGCGCTGCAGGAAATCTCGGCGATCACGCTTGGGAACCTGCGGGATTTTGCCGGGGGGCGGGCGTGTGCGAACCGGGTGGGGGCGAGCTGAGCGGGGTGGATTGACCGCCGGGGCGCGCAGCCCGTAAAATCGCGGGCTCCGCCGGAATAGCTCAGTTGGTAGAGCGGCGCATTCGTAATGCGTAGGTCGCAGGTTCGACTCCTGTTTCCGGCACCAGTTGTAGAAAAGCCCCGGCCTTGGTCGGGGCTTTTTGTTTGGCCGGTTAGCGGCGCGACGCCATCAACGCCGCGCCATCCCCGCATCCTTCGCCAGCCACCACGCGAGCTGCCGGAGATAACCACCTGCAGCTCCCGCCAATGCGCCAATCAGCAGGCGTGCAAGCGCCTTGGTCCCACGCGAGGCCCGCTCACGCACCCCTGGCAGTGCCGCCACCAGCTGCGCACCCAGCAACAGCACCAGCACCAGCACGTCCAGCCCCAGCGCGTCCACCACCGGCAGCAACGGCAGCAGATCCGGATTGCAGGCGAGCACGATCACCAGCGCGGCACCCAGCACGGCCATCACGCGGCGCCCGGCGGGCAGGGTGGTCCAGTGCAGCAGTCGGTTGATCAGGTGCATGGCATTCCTTGTGTCATGTGCCGAAATCCTCATCAGGCCCGATCGGCCGCACCGGCTGCCGCAGCACGGTTTTCAATCGTGCCGCCTCGGTCCTGCGCGGGTCGTTCAGGTAGATCTCATGATGGGGGCCGGCAAAGGTGTAACCCAGTGCGGGCATTACTTCGTCATGCAGGTGCGCCAGGACGGGTCCTTCGTCGTCGTAGGCGCCCACGTGCAACGTCTGCAGGCTGGGGCCTTCGGCAAGGCGTTCATGGCGGAGGCTGGGCGGGGCATCTCCCAGCTTCGCGCGCGCCTTGCTGATCGCCGCTTGCCACTGCGCAGGCCGGATGTCCTCAGGCGTGCGGATCATCACGGTCCAGGCCCACTCATCCTTGCGCCGCGCGACGAAGCTGGCCGGGTCCTCGGCGCTCCACAGCGCCTCCAGCGGTGGCACCACGTAGTCGCGCCCTTCGGCCTTCAGCGCGAACTTTAGTGCATAGCTCACCGAATACAGCCACTGCACGGCCTGTGCGTAGGCGGGAGCGGTGTTCGGGTCGCCGCGACCATCGACCATCACGTAGGGCAGGGGGGGTACATCGACCGGTACGAACCTGCCGGCGGGCGGTTGATAGAGCGCCTGGTCGCGCTTCCTGAAGTCGATCTTGTCCATCGGGGGCTTCCTCCTGTGCCGAGCATCCCATTCCGGTCACCCGGCCGCACGCTGAACCGGTTCAGGTGACTTTGCCGAACGAGGGCGAAGGGCCCCGCGAACGCCCGGGGCCGGGATGCCGCCCTGGGTCATGCGCCCGTCACACCTGCGCGGTGCGACAACGTGTCGCAGCCAGATTCGGGCCTTTCCTGCGCTCGATCAATGTCAATGCCTTTCTTAAATGGTGGGTGACGGCCTAAAATTGAAAGGCTGACTCGACCCCACCTCCCTGCCTGTCTTCCGGACCGGTGGGACCGGCTTTGGCCGGAACAGGCAGGGACGGGGAACGGCATTCCCTCGCAATTGGATCGACCGATGATTCCGTTGAAAACCCTTGGGCGCTGGTTGCGCCCGGGCCTGCTGCTTTCGTTGCTGGTGATGCTCACCGGCTGCGATGCCGTGGCCATCCTCAGTCCGAAGGGCCAGATCGGCCAGGATGAGAAGACCCTGCTGATCACGGCCACCGTGCTCATGCTGCTGGTCGTCATCCCGGTCATCATCATGACCCTGACGTTCGCTTGGAAGTATCGCGCCTCCAACACCAAGGCCCGCTACGAGCCGAAGTGGTCCCACTCGACGGCGATCGAGGTGGTGGTGTGGTCGATCCCGTGCATGATCGTGCTGGTCCTGGCGGTCCTGACCTGGCGCTCGTCGCACGCACTGGACCCGTACCGTCCGCTGGATTCGGACGTCAAGCCGGTCACCATCGAGGCGATCTCGCTGGACTGGAAGTGGCTGTTCATCTATCCGGAAGAGAAGGTGGCGGTCGTCAACGAAATCAAGTTCCCGGTCAACACGCCGCTGAACTTCAAGATCACGTCCGATTCGGTGATGAATGCGTTCTTCATCCCGCACCTGGGCAGCATGATCTACTCGATGGCTGCGATGGAGACCAAGCTCCACCTGATCGCCAACGAGACCGGTGAATTCCCGGGCATGTCCTCGCACTACAGCGGCGCGGGCTTCGCCAAGATGCACTTCACCGCCTACTCGGTCACCGATGCCGAATACCGCCAGTGGCTGGACCAGGTCCGCGCCGGCGAGCAGACCCTGGACAAGGCCTCGTTCAAGGCGCTGGGTGAAGCACGCAACGCCGAGTGGTATCCGGTCACCTACTTCGGCAAGACCGAAGAAGGCCTGTTCGACTGGGTCATCGCCAAGCACATGGGCGACAACAAGCATTACGGCATGAAGCACTCGCATGCCGGTGCCGCCGCTGCCGATGCCGCCACCCATGAAGCGCACGAGGGCCATGCCCCCAGTGACGCGCATGATTCCAAGGAATCGGGTGAAAACCTGGATGCCAACGAACACGAACACGCAGGCCATGCCGGCCACGCGGGTTCGGGAGAATGAACATGTTGGGAAAACTCTCTCTTGAGTCGATCCCCCACGATCCGATCGTGCTGACCACCCTGGTCGGCGCGATTCTTGGTGGCCTGGGCGTCGTCGCCCTGATCACCAAGTTCAAGCTGTGGGGCTATCTGTGGAAGGAGTGGTTCACTTCGGTGGATCACAAGAAGATCGGCGTGATGTACCTCATCGTCGCCTTCGTCATGCTGCTGCGCGGTTTCTCCGACGCCATCATGATGCGTACCCAGCAGGCCATCGCCGTCGGTGGCTCGGAGGGTTACCTGCCGCCGCACCACTACGACCAGATCTTCACCGCCCACGGCGTGATCATGATCTTCTTCGTGGCGATGCCGCTGATCACCGGCCTGATGAACCTGGCCGTGCCGTTGCAGATCGGTGCGCGCGACGTCGCGTTCCCGTTCGTCAACTCGCTCAGCTTCTGGCTGTTCGTGTCCGGTGCGGTGCTGATCATGCTGTCGCTGTGGATCGGTGAGTTCGCTGCCACCGGCTGGCTGGCGTTCCCGCCGTTGTCGGGCATCGAATACAGTCCAAGCGTCGGCATGGACTACTACATCTGGGGTCTACAGGTCGCAGGCCTGGGTACCACGCTGAGCGGTATCAACTTCTTCATCACCATCCTGAAGATGCGTACCCCCAGCATGAAGCTGATGCAGATGCCGGTGTTCACCTGGACTGCCCTGGTGACCAACGTGCTGATCGTCGCCGCGTTCCCGGTGCTGACCATCACCCTGGTGCTGCTGACCCTGGACCGTTACCTGGGTACGCACTTCTTCACCAATGACGGCGGCGGCAACGCCATGCTGTACATCAACCTGATCTGGATCTGGGGTCACCCGGAGGTGTACATCCTGGTCCTGCCGGCGTTCGGTGTGTTCTCCGAAGTCATCGCGACCTTCTCGCGCAAGGCGCTGTTCGGTTACAAGGGCATGGTCTACGCCACCGCCTGCATCGGCGTGCTGTCGTTCATCGTGTGGCTGCACCACTTCTTCACCATGGGCTCGGGTGCCAACGTCAATGCCTTCTTCGGCATCACGACGATGATCATCTCGATCCCGACCGGCGTGAAGATCTTCAACTGGCTGTTCACCATGTTCCGCGGTCGCGTGCACTTCACCACCCCGGTGCTGTGGACGATCGGCTTCATGGTCACCTTCGTCATCGGCGGCATGACCGGCGTGATGCTGGCGATCCCGGCCATCGACTTCGTGCTGCACAACAGCCTGTTCCTGATCGCCCACTTCCACAACGTCATCATCGGCGGCGTGGTGTTCGGCATGTTCGCCGGCATCACCTACTGGTGGCCGAAGATGTTCGGCTTCCGCCTCAACGAGTTCTGGGGCAAGTGCGCGTTCTGGTGCTGGTTCATCGGCTTCTACGTGACCTTCATGCCGATGTACGTGCTGGGCTTCATGGGCATGACCCGTCGCCTGCAGAGCACCGTCAACCCGGCCTACGAGCCGCTGCTGCTGGTTGCCGCCTGCGGTGCGTTCATCGTCGGCGCCGGCATCCTGTGCCAGATCATCCAGGTGGCCGTGTCGATCCGCGACCGCAAGAAGACCGTCGACCTGACCGGCGACCCGTGGGATGCCCGTACGCTGGAGTGGGAAACCTCTTCGCCGCCGGCCTTCTACAACTTCGCGACCCTGCCGGACGTCACCGAGCTGGACGATTTCTGGGAGCGCAAGCAGCGTGGTGAAGCCTGGCCGAAGCCGGCCAAGTACACCGACATCCACATGCCGCGCAACACCGGCACGGGCGTTGTCATCGGTGCCTTCAGCCTGGTGTTCGGCTTCGCGATGATCTGGCACATCTGGTGGCTGGCCATCGTCGGCTTCGTCGGCATGATCGCCACGTTCATCTACCGCACCTTCGACCAGGACGTGGACTACTGGGTCCCGGCCGCCGAGGTGGAACGCATCGAGAACGCACACCGCAAGCACCTGGAAGCCCAGGGCCTGGTGAAGTCGGAGCTGAAGGCATGAGCACCAATACCTCGACCCTGAGCCACGGGCACGCCGCGCAAACGGCGGCCCATGGCCATGACGACCACGAGCACCACGACACCGGCGGCAACACCGTCTTCGGTTTCTGGGTGTACCTGATGAGCGACTGCCTCATCTTCGCCTCGCTGTTTGCCACCTACGTGGTGCTGTCCGGCGGTACCGACGGCGGCCCCGGCGCGAAGGACCTGTTCGAGCTGCCGTTCGTGGCGTGGGAAACCGCGCTGCTGCTGACCTCGTCGCTGACCTTCGGCCTGGGCATGATCGCCATGCACCGCAAGCAGGTCGGCCAGATGTTCCTGTGGCTGGCGGTTACCTGGCTGCTGGGCTTCGGCTTCATGTGCATGGAAGTCTATGAGTTCCAGCACCTGATCCATCAGGGCTACGGTCCGGACCGCAGTGCCTTCCTGTCGGCGTTCTTCGCCCTGGTCGGTACCCACGGCCTGCACGTCAGCGCCGGCCTGCTGTGGCTGCTGGTGATGTTCGTGCAGCTGAAGAAGTACGGCCTGACCCCGACCAACAAGACCCGCATGGCGTGCCTGAGCCTGTTCTGGCACTTCCTGGACCTGATCTGGATCGGCGTGTTCTCCGTCGTCTACCTCAATGGAGCGCTGTAATGGCACATGACAACCACGCACACGACCACGGCACCGGCGGCGAAAGCCACGGCAGCGTGAAGTCGTACCTGATCGGCTTCGTGCTGGCGGTGGTGCTGACCGTCATCCCGTTCTGGATGGTGATGTCGGGCGACTTCTCCCGCACCGTCAACGGTGTGGTGATCGCGGTTACCGCGGTGCTGCAGATGCTGGTCCACCTGGTGTTCTTCCTGCACCTGGACCGCTCGTCGGAAAGCCGCTGGAACGTCAACGCTGCGGCCTTCACCATCGTGGTGATCGGCATCATCGTGGTCGGCACCCTGTGGGTCATGCACAACATGAACGTGCACATGATGCACTGACGTCCTGGCGACGTTGCCACGCAGAAAGGCCGCCCTCGGGCGGCCTTTTTGTTGGCGGGTGGAGGGCAGCACGTGCAACGCATGCCAGGGGGTAATGCCGGCCCGGAGATCCACACCATGCGGGGATGGGGTCAGAGCCCTTGCCCGCGGCAAGGGATCCGACCCGGCAGTGCCGGCACAGGGGGGTAGTGCCGGCCGCTGGCCGGCAATTACGCGAAGCCGGCCAGCGGCCGGCTCTACCAAGGGATCCACCCCTTACGGGCATGGGGTCAGGGCCCCTGCCCGCGGCAAGGCGCCGGCACAGGGGGTAGTGCCGGCCGCTGGCCGGCAATTGCGGGAAGCCGGCCAGCGGCCGGCTCTACCAGGAGATCCACCATGCGTGCATGGGGTCAGAGCCCTTGCCCGCGGCAAGGGATCCGACCTGGCGTGGCCGGCACAGGGTGGTAGTGCCGGCCGCTGGCCGGCAATTACGCGAAGCCGGCCAGCGGCCGGCTCTACCAGGGGATCCACCATGCGTGCATGGGGTCAGAGCCCTTGCCTGTGGCAAGGGATCCGACCCGGCAGTGCCGGCGCAGGGGGGTAGTGCCGGCCGCTGGCCGGCAATTGCAGGACGCCGGCCAGCGGCCGGCGCTACCAGAAGATCCACAGCACACGTGCATGGGGTCTCACCCCACCCGGCGCAGGAACTCGTCGGCGTCCATCGGCCGGCCCAGGTGGTAGCCCTGCAGCTGGTCGCAACCCAGCTCGCTCAGGTACTCGCGCTGCGCCTGCGTCTCCACGCCCTCGGCCACCACCTGCAGCTGCAGGGTGCGACCGAGCGCGATGATCGACGAGACGATGGCGGCATCTTCGGCGTTGCATTCCAGGTCGTGCACAAAGGCGCGGTCGATCTTCAGTTCGGTGGCGGGCATGCGCTTGAGGTACAGCAGGCTGGAATAGCCGGTGCCGAAGTCGTCGATGGCGATATGCACGCCCATCGCGGTCAGGTCGTTGAGGATCGCCAGGCTGGCATCAACGTCCTTCATCGCCGTGGTCTCGGTGATCTCCAGGGTCAGCCGCGCCGGTTCGATCCGATGCCGCTGCAGCACCTCGCGCACGCTGTCCAGCAGTGCCGGCGAGGCGAACTGCAACGGCGAGAGATTCACTGCCATGGTCCATTCCGCATGCCCCGACTCGTGCCATGCCCGCAGCTGCGCGCAGGCGCGGTCCAGCACCCAGTCACCGATCGGCAGGATCAGGCCGCTGCGCTCGGCAATGGGAATGAACACATCCGGAGCCAGCAGGCCCAGCTCCGGATGCTGCCAGCGCAGCAGCGCCTCGGCGCCGGTGGCCGGTGCGCCGGCGGCAGGGAACTTGGGCTGGTAATGCAGGATCAGTTCGTCGCGTGCGATGGCCTTGCGCAGGTCCTGCAGCAGGCGCAGCTGGCGGTTGGCGCTGAGCTGCATCGACGGGGTGAAGAAGGTGTAGCCGTTCCGCCCGGTTTCCTTGGTGTGGTACATGGCCGCATCGGCGTGGGCCATCAGCTCGCGCTCGTTGCTGGCGTCATCCGGATACAGGGCGATGCCCAGGCTGGCACTGACCTGCAGTTCAGCCGCATCCAGCGTGAACGGTTCGCCGGCGGCGGCGATGATGCGCTCGGCCACCACCACCGCAT
The DNA here is from genome assembly GCF_059371555.1 of Stenotrophomonas sp. YJH_SMC_10. NCBI lineage: Bacteria > Pseudomonadati > Pseudomonadota > Gammaproteobacteria > Lysobacterales > Lysobacteraceae > Stenotrophomonas > Stenotrophomonas sp. YJH_SMC_10. Next base: position 165,477 of record NZ_JCAFUS010000002.1, read on the forward strand.
CGTCGGGAGTATCGATGGCCAGCACGATCACGAACTCGTCGCCGCCGAGGCGGGCGAAGGTATCCTGCGGCCGCAGCTGGCCCCCGATGCGCTGTGCCACCGCCACCAGCAGGCGGTCGCCGAGCTGGTGGCCGTAGGCATCGTTGACCGCCTTGAAGCCGTCCAGGTCGCAGAACATCACCGCCACTGCATGGTTGCGCCGCCGCGCCTTCTCGATGGCCTGCTCGATGCGGTCCTGCAGCAGCATGCGGTTGGGCAGCTGGGTCAAGGGATCGTGCAGCGCGGCCTGGATCAGCTTGTCGTTGGCGTGCGCGAGCGAATCGGCCAGCAGCCCGGTGCGCACGCGCATCTGCCGGTCGAACAGCGAGGCGACCAGGGCGATGCCCAGCGTTGCCACCGTGGTGACGATCACCAGCACGGCCAGCCAGCGTGTATCGATGCCACCGCTGCCGACCGCGCCACAGACGCTGCCTTCGGGGAAGCGCGCGGCAGCCATGCCGGTGTAATGCATGCCGACGATGGCCAGCCCCATCACCAGCGAAGCGAGCGCGCGCAGCAACAGGGTGTTGCGCTGCTCGGCGCGCAGGCGGAAGGCGATCCACAGCGCCGCGCCGGCCGCGCCGATGGCCACCGCAATCGAGGCAGCGAACCAGCCGGGGTGATAGTCGATGCCGGGCTGCATGCGCATCGCCGCCATGCCCAGGTAATGCATGGTGGCGATGCCCAGGCCCATCAGCACGGCACCGGCCAGCAGCCGGCGCCAGGGCAGGCTGGGCCGCGACACCAGCCACAGCGCATACGCCGAGGCGCCGATCGAGACCGCCAGCGAGTACAGGGTGATGCCAAGGTCATAGCCCACCGGGATCGGCAGGTCGAAGGCCAGCATGCCGATGAAGTGCATCGACCAGATGCCCAGCCCCATGGCCGCCGCGCCGCCGGCCAGCCACCAGCGCGCCACGCGCCCCTCGGCCGTGGCCAGGCGCCCGGCCATGTCCAGCGCCGTGTACGAAGCAAGAATGGCCACCAGCAGGGAGATGGTGACCAGGCTCTGACTGTAACTGCCAGTCATGTTGAATCCAGTGGGGAAGGGAGGGGGCGCCCGCAAGGCGCACGCCCGCGACCCCTATCGGCGCGGGTGGGCAGGACTTGAGCGGTCGCAGCAGCTGCGACCCGGCTCGGCTATCCTGCCACGCCCGTTCCCGTTGCAGGAAATCACCCCGATGGCAAAAGCCCGTACCGCCTACGTCTGCAATGAATGCGGCGCCGAATTCAGCAAGTGGCAGGGCCAGTGCACCGAGTGCAATGCCTGGAACTCGCTGTCGGAAATCGTGCTGGAAAGTGCGGCGGCAACCAAGGTGCTGGCGTCGCGCCGGGCGGGCTGGGCCGGCAAGGTCGATCCGCCGAAGATCACCGCCCTGAAGGACGTGGATCAGACCGAGCATCGCCGGGTCACGACCGGCATCGGCGAGTTCGACCGCGTGCTGGGCGGCGGCCTGGTCGAAGGCGCGGTGGTGCTGGTGGGCGGTGACCCGGGCATCGGCAAGTCGACTTTGCTGCTGCAGGCGGTGGCGAAGATGGCGGCCGAACTGCCGGTGCTGTACGTGACCGGCGAGGAATCGCTGGCCCAGGTGGCCGGCCGTGCGCATCGGCTGGAGCTGCCGCTGGATGGGGTCAACGCGCTGGCCGAGACCGGGGTCGAATCGATCCTGCAGCATGCCTCCCGGGCCGGCCCGCGACTGATCGTGGCCGACTCCGTGCAGACCCTGTGGACCGAGAGCCTGACCGCCGCGCCCGGTTCGGTCAGTCAGGTGCGCGAGAGCGCGGCGCGGCTGGTCCGGTTTGCCAAGGAAACCGGCACGGCCGTGTTCCTGGTCGGCCATGTGACCAAGGAAGGCGGCATCGCCGGCCCGCGCGTGCTCGAGCACATGGTCGATGCAGTGCTGTATTTCGAGGGCGAGAGCGGCAGCCGCTTCCGCCTGCTGCGCGCGTTCAAGAACCGTTTCGGTGCGGTCAACGAACTGGGCGTGTTCGCGATGGGCGACAAGGGCCTGAAGGAGGTCTCCAACCCATCGGCGATCTTCCTGTCCGGCGGCAGCACCCATCAGCCGGGCAGCTGCGTGATGGTCACCCGCGAGGGCACCCGGCCACTGCTGGTGGAGGTGCAGGCGCTGGTCGATGCGTCGCCGCTGTCGAATCCGCGCCGTGTCGCGGTCGGCCTGGAGCAGAATCGCCTGGCCATGCTGCTGGCGGTACTGCATCGCCACGGCGGCGTGCTGGTCGGCGACCAGGACGTGTTCGTCAACGTGGTCGGTGGCATCCGCGTGCAGGAGACCGCCGCCGACCTGCCGGTGCTGCTGGCCGTGCTGTCCTCGCTGCAGGACCGGCCGCTGGCGGAAAAGACGATTGCGTTCGGCGAGGTGGGGCTGTCCGGCGAGATCCGCCCGGTGCCCAATGGTGAAGACCGGCTGCGCGAGGCCGCCACCCATGGCTTCAAGCGCGCCATCGTGCCCAAGGCCAATGCGCCCAAGGGCGGTTCGGTGAAGGGGATGGAAGTGATCGCGGTGGAGCGCCTGTCCGAGGCCATCGACGCGGCGTGATGCACGGGGGGCCTGCCTGCGAGGCCTGCCTCTACAAACGTCATATACGGCAACGGTCAGGCTGGCTGTGCTAGTTTTTCCCGCTCGACGAAGGCGCCCTCTGGCGCCTTTCCGTGCCCAGGAGTAAACGATTACATGCAGGACACCGCGCTCACCGCCCCCAACGCCGAGATCCGTCGTGCCGGGGTCGATCTCAATGGACTGATGACGGTGCTGGGCAAGCACCTGTATTCCACCCCGGTGGTGGCGCTGCGCGAACTGGTGCAGAACGCGCACGACTCGATCATCCGCCGCCGCATCGAACAGCCCGGCATCGAAGTGCCGTCGCGCATCTCGGTGCAGGTCGATGCCGGTGCCGGCGTGCTGCGTATCATCGATACCGGTGCTGGCCTGACCCGCCAGGAGATCCACGATTACCTGGCCACCGTCGGCGTCGGCTATACCCGTGGCCTGCGCCAGAGCGGTGAGGATGACGAAGGCCTGATCGGCATGTTCGGCCTGGGTTTCCTGTCGGCCTTCGTGCTGGCGCGCCGGGTCAGCGTGCGTACCACCTCGTACCAGACGCCTGATCTGGGGCACCTGTACGTGTCCAGCAATGCCGAGCAGTACACCGTCAGCGAAGTGCCGGCACGCGCGGTCGGCACCGAAGTGGAACTGGAACTGCATCCGGATTTCCTGCCGCTGGCCAACGAGGCGCGCCTGCACGAGGTGCTGGGCCGCTACTGCGCGCTGCTGTCCGAACCGATCTTCATCGGTGCTGCGACTGAAGCGCTCAACCCCGAGCCGCCGCCGTGGCGGGGGCAGGGCGACGTGGCCGTGCACCCGGTGCAGGCACGCCGCCAGGCACTGCAGTTCGCTGCGCGCTTCGAGCACGATTTCGAACCGATCGTCACCGTGCCGCTGCGTGCCGACGGCAGCAGCGATGCCACCGGCCTGCTGTGGGTGCAGGACGGCGCGACCTATGGCACCAGTGACAACCGCAACCTGTCGGTGTTCGTGCGCGGCATGCTGCTGGATGACGATGCCCGCGACCTGCTGCCACCGTGGGCCGGCTTCATCGGCGGGGTGATCGAATCCTCGCGGCTGACGCCGACCGCCAGCCGCGAAGACCTGCAGCGCGATGACCACTACCGTGCCGTGCAGCATGCCTTGCTGGAGGCGCTGGTCGACGGCCTGGCCGACGTCGCGCGGCAGCAACCGGAAGCCTGGCGGCGGGTCCTGGCCCGCCACAACGAGGCCCTGCTGGGCGCAGCGCTGTGCGATGACCGCCTGTTCGAACTGCTGATGGAGCATGTGCGCGTGCCGACCTCGCAGGGCGACCTGCCGGCCAGTGCCCTGCCGGCGCGCGGTGCCGTGCATGTCATCCTCGACAACGGCGGTGGGTTCGAAGAGATGCTGTTCCGCGCGATGGGGGTGCCGGTCGCGCATGGCCACCGCTACGCAGTGGTGCCGTTCCTGCGGCGCTGGGCCCAGGCCAAGGGCCTGCGCCTGGTTGAACTCGGCACCGAGCAGGGCAACCGCGCACTGTTCCGCAGCGATGACAGCCTCGACGAGGCGCAGCTGGCCTGGCTGCGCGAACAGCTGGGCGATGGCGAGCAGCTGCTGCCGGCGCGCTTCAGCCCGGAGGCACTGCCGGTGGTGGTGGTGCCCGACCGCGAGGCCGAACTGAAGCAGCGCCTGGAGGACGACGAGAACGACAAGCGCGTCTCGATGGCCGCGCTGCGCCTGGCGCGCCAGTTCACCGCGCGCATCGAATCACGCGCGCCGTCGCGGCTGTACCTCAATCTCGACAACCCGGCCGTGCAGGCGCTGTTGCGTGCCCAGCGCGAGGGCCATCCCCAGGCCGCCGCCGCCGCACGCCTGCTGCGCTCGCTGAAGATCATCGTCGCCGCGCAGGGTCGCCCACTGGCGCGCGCGACGACCACCGCAGGCCCTGACCTCAATGGCGCCTTTACCGATATCGCCGGTGCCCTGCAGCAGATGCTGCGCTGAGCACCGCACCTTCTCATCCAGCCTTCGCTAGACAGGAGCATTCATCCCCATGGACATCTGGAACTGGGTCGAAAAACTGCAGGGTGACCTGCGCCAGGCCGGCCAGGCGCAGAACGCGCACCTGCTGAACCGTCTCGCCGACGAGGTCAGTGAACTGCAGATCGACCGCGTCGATGCGCTGCTGCCCGAGGCGCGTGCGCTGGGCAAGGCGCTGGACAACCCGTGGGTCGACGTCTATGTCGGCCACTGGGCCCTGCGCAACCGCGTCGGCAACCGCGTGGAAGGCGAGAGCGCACTCGGCGAAGCCGTAGCGCTGTTTGAACGGGCACATCGCGAGGACACGCTGGAATGCCCGCAGTCGATCTGCGTGACGCAGGACCTGGCGGCCTGCTACGGCAACATCGATGGCCCGGGCTGGGTGCCTGAGCGCATCGAGGTGTGCGACGAAACGCTGGGCCGCATCGATCCGAGCTGGGCCTGTTTCCAGTGCCTGAGCTGCGAGAAGGCCGATGCACTGCTCGATGATGGCCGTGGCCAGGAGGCGCTGGATTACCTGCAGGTGCAGGCCGATGCCGTGGAAGCCTGTGGCAAGGAAGTGTTCGACAGCTTCCCGGAGATGCAGATCAAGATCCTGCTCGCTGTCGGCCGCGCTGACGAGGCACTGGCGCTGATCGAGAAGCGCGAGGCTGAAGTGGCAGCCTCCGGGGAGTACGAGCCGGCCAACTGCACGGTGCCGCGTCGCCTGTCCAAGGCCTGGGCGCTGGCCCAGCTGGGCCGCGACGAAGAGGCGCTGCAGCAGCTGGTGCCGTGGAGCGAACTGACCCCGAACTACTGGCGGTTGTGGGCGAACACCGCCGCCGCGCTGTGCCAGCGTGACCCGGCACGCAATACCTGGGATCTGGGTACGCGCTTCAATACGATCATCGAACACTTCGCGCGCGTCGGATCGCATCGCCTGCTGATCGAAGTGGCAGCGTTGAGCCTGGAGCTGGCGCTGCAGCGCGGTGCGCGCTGGGTCGCGCTGCGCCAGCTGGAACTGGCCCGCACCCATCTGGCGCAGCTGCGCCAGGACCGTGGTGCCGAGGCCCTGGTGGCCGGCCTGGCCGCGCGCATCGAGGCATTGCCGGACGTCGCGCCGCTGCCGGTGCCGGCCGGCGAGCTGCTGGCATGGCTGGACGCGCAGGGCGAACAGAACCAGGCGCGCGACCCCGAGCGCGAGGCGCAGTGGTTGCTGCAGGCGCATGCCGAGCTGCCCGATGACGAGGCGCTGGCCGAGATGGCGGCCTCGGCGCTGAACGCCTGCGGCGCGCAGGCCGAGGCGCGAGCGCTGCTGTGGCGATTCGTACGCAGCCATGCGCAGAACGATGGCCCCGCGGCCTACACGCTGATGCGCTGGCTGGCCGAGCAGGGGGACGACGACGGCCTGCGCCAGCTGGCCGAGGTCTACCGCAGCAGCGTGCCGGTGTTCGCGCACTGGTGCGAGGTGCAGCGCGCACGCCGCGTGTCCGACTGGCCGGCGCTGGAGCAGGCGGCCCGATCGCTGCTGGAACTGTCTCCGGGCTCGCACGGCGCGCGCGGCACGCTGGCGCGCATGTACATGGAAACCGGTCGCTTCAGCGAAGCGCAGGCGTGCTATGCACAGCTGGTCGAACTGCTGGACGAGCCCAATGCCGCGCACTGGGACCACATGAGTGCGGCAAGCGCGGCACGCGACTGGGATGCGGTGCGCCGCTCGGCTGCGGCGCTTGGCATGGAGCTGTCCAGCCACGAGGGCGTGGTCGAGGAACCGTGGGGCTGGGTGATCATCCGCAGCGAAGAGAACGGCGAACCGATGGAGTACTACGCCCGCCGCAGCGGACCGGTGACCGCGCGCATCGTCGAGAATGCGCCGTCCAACCGCGCCCAGCAGGTGGGCGACTGGGTGGTGTTCGATGCCGCGCTGGTGCATCCGGCCCCCGAGGAGGAGGAAGCGCGCGAGCAGTTCATCCCGACCTATGCGCAGGTGCATGTGCTGGAGCGCGGCGGCTTCGCCCGCAGCTGGATGATCGATGGCGCGCACCCGGGCGAAGAGGCCTGGAATGCCTTCGTCGAGGCGGCCGAAGCACAGGGTTGGAAGGTGTGGTCGCACAGCCGCCCGGACTACACCGTTACCGACCCCGATGTGGAAGAGGGCACGCTGCCCGGCCTGCTGTTCACCGTCGCCCAGCCGCAGGACCATGCGCCGCTGGCGCTGCACCGCTTCCTGCAGCAGCACACCGCGACGTGGCCCCATCCGCATTGCTGGCTGCGCCTGGCTGAAGCCTGTGACCAGGATCGCCAGCCGCATCTGGACGTGATCGAGCGTTACGGCCTGTAAGCCGGGTATCGGGTAGTGCCGGCCGCTGGCCGGCAGCACCGGGATATCCTGTGTAGCCGGCCAGCGGCCGGCACTGCCTCAAGGAGGAATACATGCGGAAGACAGGGATGTTCGTGCTTTCCGGGCTGTTGCTGGCCCCCACCGTGCAGGCCGCACCGGCCTGCCAGGAACCCGTGGCCGTTGCCCGTGCCTTCTTCGAGGCGACGACCGTCGATGGCGACCTGCTGGAACCGCCACCGGCGCTGGTCAGCCCGGCGTTCGGCAAGGCACTGCGCGGCGAGCGCGCCTGCCAGCAGCGCGAAGAAGGCATCTGCACGATCGATTCCGATCCGTGGCTGGATGCGCAGGACGGCGACATTGAAACCCCGGTGCGTTACCGCTGGAAAGAGGCGTCGGCCACCGCGGGCCAGGTCGAGATGCGCTATGCGGTATGGAAGAAGGCCTACCTGACCCGCCTGCCGATGGTGCGCCAGGGCCACGGCTGCTGGCAGGTCGATGACATTCTCACCAACAGTGGACGCTCGGTACGGAAGATCCTGGCGCAGCCGCTGCCTTGATCGTCTGCGGCATCCACGCAGGGCGTGGTTCAGTTGCCGGCCCGGCCCGCGGCCGGTATTACCGGGCCATTACGCCTTAACGCGTATGCCCGAACACCAGTTCGATCACGAACTGGCTGCCGAAGAACGCCAGCAGCAGCAACAGCATCGCCGCCAGCGTCCAGTGCACGGCCTTCATGCCGCGCCAGCCGTAACGACGGCGTCCGACCAGCAGCACGCCGAACACGATCCACGACAGCACGCTCAGCACGGTCTTGTGCACCAGCTTCTGCGCCAGCAGGTCATCGACGAACAGCACGCCGGTGACCAGGGTCAGGGTCAGCAGCGCGAAGCCGACCGTGATCACCCGGAACAGCAGCGATTCCAGGTCGGCCAGCGGTGGCAGCGCGCGCAGCCACGGCCGGAACTCACGGCGGCGCAGCGCGCGTTCCTGCAGCCACAGCATGATCGCCAGCAGCGCGGCGATGCTCAGCGTGGCGTAGGCCAGCAGCGCCAGCCATGCGTGGCTGGCCAGGCGCCAGCCCAGCACCTTGCTCGGCTCGTGGCCGTAGCCGTGATAGGCCAGCAGCAGTACCGCGGCCAGTGGGAACACCACCACGCCCAGCGCCGACATGCGGCCGCGCGCGCCCACCAGCGAGGTCAGCCAGGCCATGCCCAGGCCGACCAGCGACAGCGCGGCGAAGAAGTGCATGTCCGGCCCGCCCGTGGTACGCATCGCCACCATCACGTGGTAACCGCCATGCAGCAGCATCGCCGGCAGGGCCGGCCACAGCCAGGTGGGCGAGCCGGAGGTTTCATCGCGGCCGAGCGCGCGCACCAGCAGGGCACTGGCAGCCAGGTAGAGCAGGACGGCGATGAGAACGATTGTCATCGTTGCAGTTTCGCATACCCCTGCGGTGGTGGCGACGGCCCCGTCGTCGCAGCCCGGGCAGACAGCCGGACCCGTTATACTGTGGGCCTTATTGTCCCCCGCTTTCAGACAGGTTGCGCCGCATGTTCGAGTCCCTGACCCAGCGCCTTTCCGGCACCATCGAGCGCCTGCGTGGCCGCGGCCGCCTGACCGAGGAGAACATCCGCGAGGCGACCCGCGAAGTGCGCATCGCGCTGCTCGAGGCCGACGTTGCGTTGCCGGTGGTGCAGGCCCTGATCGAGCGCATCAAGGTGCGTGCGGTCGGCCAGGAAGTGCTGAAGTCGCTGACCCCGGGCCAGGCCCTGATCAAGGTGGTGCGCGACGAACTGACCGCGGTCATGGGCGCCGAAGCCAGCGACCTGAACCTCAACGTGCCCGCCCCGGCCATCATCCTGATGGCGGGCCTGCAGGGCGCCGGCAAGACCACCACGGTCGGCAAGCTGGCCAAGCATCTGAAGGAAAAGCGCAAGAAGAAGGTGATGGTGGTCTCGGCCGACGTCTACCGTCCGGCCGCGATCGAGCAGCTGAAGACCCTGGCCGAGCAGGTGGGCGTGCTGTTCTTCCCGTCCAGCGCCGACCAGAAGCCGGAAGCCATCGTCCGCGCCGCCATCGACGATGCCCGCAAGTCGTTCGTGGACGTACTGCTGGTCGATACCGCCGGCCGCCTGGCCATCGACGAAGCGATGATGGCCGAGATCAAGGCCCTGCACGCGGCGGTGAATCCGGCCGAGACCCTGTTCGTGGTCGACGCCATGACCGGCCAGGACGCGGCCAACACCGCCAAGGCCTTCGGCGACGCGCTGCCGCTGACCGGCGTGGTGCTGACCAAGACCGACGGTGACGCCCGTGGCGGCGCCGCACTGAGCGTCCGCTACATCACCGGCAAGCCGATCAAGTTCGTCGGTGTCAGCGAAAAGCCGGAAGGCCTGGACGTGTTCCATCCGGACCGTATCGCCAGCCGCATCCTCGACATGGGCGACGTGCTGTCGCTGGTCGAGCAGGTGGAGCAGCAGGTCGACAAGGACAAGGCGGCCAAGCTGGCCGAGAAGGTCGCCAAGGGCAAGAAGTTCGACCTGAACGACATGCGCGACCAGCTTGAGCAGATGCAGAACATGGGCGGCATCGGCGGCCTGATGGACAAGCTGCCAGGCCTGGGCAACATCCCCGACCATCTGAAGCAGCAGGTCAGCCAGGGCAAGGAAGTGCCGCGCATGATCGCCATCATCAGCTCGATGACCAAGAAGGAACGGCGCAACCCGAACCTGCTCAATGGCTCGCGCCGCGCGCGCATCGCCAAGGGCTCGGGCGTGACCCCGGCCGACGTCAACAAGCTGATGAAGCAGTACATGCAGATGGAAAAGATGATGAGCAAGATGGCCGGCGGCGGCATGAAGGGCATGCTGCGCAGCATGAAGGGCATGATGGGTGCCATGGGCGGCCGTGGCATGCCGTTCCGTTGATGACGGCCCCGGTCGCAGTGTGATGTAGCGCCCGAGCCCACGCTCGGGCGGCGGCGCAAGCGCCGCAGCAGGCGGTCGGGCAACGGGCTCGACGCCACCCCTGTCCCGCGCGCACCATGGTGGCCTGTCCGAAACGATGGGCCGTCATGCAGAGTTCCGCTGTAACTTCCCGCGTCGAGGCGTTCTGCCGGCGCTTTGGCGTATCCGTTCCGATCCTGCTGGCACCGATGGCCGGTGCCTGTCCGGTGCCGTTGTCGGCCGCGCTGGCCAACGCCGGCAGCATGGGCGCGATGGGCGCGGTGTTGTCCTCTTCGGCCGATATCGGTCGCTGGATGGACGAATTCCGCGCCGCTTCGACCGGCCCGGCCCAGGTGAACCTGTGGGTGCCCGATCCCGCACCGACCCGTGATGTGGCCGCCGAGGCCGCCAGCCGCGCTTTCCTCGCGCAGTGGGGCCCGGACGTCCCAGCCAGCGCCGCCGACGCCACGCCTGCCGATTTCGAAGAACAGTTCGCCGCGCTGCTGGCGGCGCGTCCAGCGGTGGCCTCGACCATCATGGGCGTGCTGCTGCCGCGCCACGTGCAGCAGCTGAAGGATGCCGGCATTGCCTGGATCGCCTGCGCGACCACGTTGTCCGAAGCGCGTGCGGCACAGGACGCCGGTGCCGATGCGGTGGTGGCACAGGGCGCCGAGGCCGGTGGCCACCGCGGCGCGTTCGATCCGGCGCTGGCCGAGCGCCAGCTGGTCGGGTTGTTCGCACTGCTGCCACGCCTGGCCGATCACCTGCAGATCCCGGTCATTGCCGCGGGCGGTATTGCCGACGGCCGTGGCATCGCTGCCGCACTCACCCTGGGCGCCAGCGCCGTGCAGATCGGCACCGCCTTCCTGCGCACGCCGGAAGCAGCGATTGCGTCGGCGTGGGCCGATGGGCTGGCCGCCAGCGAACCGGAAGATACCTGGCCGACGCGTGCGTTCAGTGGCCGCCTCGGCCGCGGCCTGGCGACCCCGTATGTGCGCGCCGCTGCTGCCGAAGGCGCCCCCGCGCCGCGCCCGTACCCGGTGCAGCGTGGCCTGACCGCGCCGATGCGCAGGCAGGCCGTGCAGGAAAATCGCCTGGCGGCGATGCAGGCCTGGGCCGGGCAGTCAGCATGGATGGCGCCGGCACAGCCGGCCGCCGGCGTGCTGCGCGGCATGTGGGAACAGGCGCAGGCACTGCTGCGATGAGGGTCACCTGCAATGGCCAGCCGGCGCAGGTGGAGGACCTGCTGCCGGCGCTGGTGAACTACGGCCACTTCACCTCGCTGCAGGTGCGCGGCCATGCGGTGCAGGGACTGGACCTGCATCTGGCGCGGCTGTCACAGGCCACGCGTGCACTGTTCGGCAGCGAGCTGGATACGGGGCAGGTACGGGGCTGGATGGCAGAGGCGCTGCAGCAGGCCGGCCTGGCCGATGCCTCGCTGCGGGTGACGGTGTACTCGCGCCGGTTCGATTTCCGCAGCCCGCTGGCGGCGGTGCCGGTGGACGTGCTGGTGGCGGTGTCCGCACCGGTGGCCCTGGCCGCGCCCAAGCGCGTACGCAGCGTGGCCTGGCAGCGCGAAATGCCGCAGATCAAGCATGTGGGCACGTTTGGCCTGTTCGCTGAGCGGCGCGCGGCGATGGCGGACGGATTCGACGACGTGCTGTTCGTGACCGCCGATGGCGAAGTGAGTGAAGGCAGTACCTGGAACCTGGCCGTGCACGATGGTGAACGGCTGCTCTGGCCGCAGGCGCCGGCCCTGCGCGGGACCGCCGAGGCGCTGTTGAAGCAGCATTGGCCCGATGCGCAGTTGACGCGGCCGTTGGCGCTGGCTGAGCTGGGCAGTGTGAAGGCCGCTTTCGCCTGCAACGCCAGCGGCCTGTGGGCGCTGGAGGCCATTGACGGGCATGTCCTGCCTGGCTCGCAGGCGCTGGCTGAACAGGGCAGGGCGGTGCTGGCGGCGGTGCCTTGGGACAGATTGGGGTCAGATCCCCTTTGCGGCGCAAAAGCGATCTGACCCCGAGCGAGCTCCCCGGGGTTGGCTCGGCCGGGCTCTGCCGCTATAATCGCCCGCTTACCTCGCCATCCTGGCGACTGGGCAATAGGAAAAACACCATGGTCAAGATTCGACTGACCCGCGGCGGCGCCAAGAAGCGTCCGTTCTACCACATCATCGTCACCGACGTGCGCAGCGCGCGCGACGGCCGCAACATCGAGCGCGTTGGCTTCTACAACCCGGTCGCCCAGGGCGCCGAGAAGCGCATCGAGCTGGACCTGGCCCGCGTTGACCATTGGGTCAAGAACGGCGCCCAGCCGACCGACAAGGTCCGCAACCTGATCAAGGAAGCGACCAAGTCCCAGGCCGCTGCGGCCTGATCCTGACGGGCCACGCTTCGGCGTGGCCCTCTTGGTTGAAGCAGATGAAAGATATCGAGCGCCGCATCCTGCTGGGCAGGGTAGTCGGCGCTTTTGGTGTGCGCGGCGAGATCAAGCTCGAGTCCTGGACCGAGCCACGTTCCGCCATTTTCCGTTACCAGCCGTGGATCGTGCGCAGCCCGTCCGGCGTGGAAACCACGCTGGAAGGCGTGCGTGGCCGTGACAGCGGCAAGCACCTGGTCGCCCGTTTCCCCGGCGTCGAGGACCGCGATACCGTCGAAGCGATGCGCGGCACCGAGATCTACGTGGCCCGCAGCGCGTTGCCGCCGCCGAAGCCCGATGAGTACTACTGGGTCGACCTGGAAGGCCTGGACGTGAAGACCACCGAGGGCGTTGCGCTGGGCCAGGTCTCGCACCTGTTCAGCACCGGCGCCAACGACGTGGTGGTGGTCCGTGGCGACCGCGAGCGGATGATTCCGTTCGTGCAGCCGGATTTCGTCAAATCGGTCGATTTCGAGGCCAACCTGGTCGTGGTCGACTGGGATCCCGAGTTCTGAGCCTGAGCATGCGTTTCGACGTCATCACCCTGTTCCCCGAATTCCTCGCCCAGTCCGCTGGGTTGGGCGTGGTCGGGCGTGCGCAGGAGAAGGGGCTGTTCAGCCTGCATGGCTGGAATCCCCGTGATTACGCCGAAGGCAATTACCGCCGCGTGGACGACCGTCCGTTCGGCGGCGGTCCGGGCATGGTGATGCTGATCGAGCCGTTGCAGGCCTGCCTGCAGGCGATCCGTGAGGCTGATCCGACCCCGGCTCCGGTGATCTACCTCAGCCCGCAGGGTGCGCCGTTGACCCAGGCCAAGGTGCGGGAACTGGCGGCGCTGCCGCGCATGGTCCTGCTCTGCGGCCGTTACGAGGGCATCGACGAGCGTTTCCTGGAGGCCAATGTCGACCAGGAGATCTCCCTCGGCGACTACGTGCTGTCCGGGGGCGAGCTGGGCGCGGCGGTGATCATCGACGCCGTGGCCCGCCTGCAGGACGGTGCCCTGAACGATGCGGAATCGGCGGCGCAGGACAGCTTCGAGGGCGACCTCGGCCTGCTCGACTGCCCGCATTACAGCCAGCCGGCCCAGCACCCGCTGGGGGACGTGCCGGAGGTGCTGCGCTCGGGCAACCACGCGGCCATCGCCGCCTGGCGCCGCCAGCAGTCGCTGCTCCGGACCGCCCAGCGGCGCCCGGACCTGCTGGATGAACAGGCACTGGGCAAGGCCGACCGCAAACTGCTGGAGCAGGGCCGCCAGGCCCGGAACCAGAAGGCCAGCCCCTAGCGCAGGGCTGGCTTTATCGGCTATCATGGCCAATTCCCGCCAGCCCCGGTTGGCGCGCGCAGTACCCAAAACAAACGTGCAGCACAGTCCGGTGACTGCATGAGCCTACGTTGTCGATACGACACGCCCACCCGAACAAGAATCGGTGTAACCCATGAGCAAGCTGAACAAATCCATCGTCGCGGAATTCGAATCCGCCCAGATCACCCGTGAACTGCCGAAGTTCAGCCAGGGCGACACCGTTGTCGTCAACGTGAAGGTGAAGGAAGGCAGCCGCGAGCGCGTGCAGGCCTACGAAGGCGTCGTCATCGCCACCAAGAACGCCGGCCTGAACTCCTCGTTCACCGTCCGCAAGATCTCGCACGGCTACGGCGTCGAGCGCGTTTTCCAGACCCACAGCGCCATCATCGACTCGGTCGAAGTGAAACGTCGTGGTAAGGTCCGCGCCGGCAAGCTGTACTACCTGCGTGGCCTGGAAGGCAAGGCTGCCCGCATCAAGGAAGACCTGGCTGCCGCTGCTGCCGCCAAGGCTGCCCGTCTGGCCGACAAGGCCTGATAAACAACTTCGGTTGTTGCCGCGACGGCCACCTTCGGGTGGCCGTTTGCGTTTCCGGCATCGCATCGGCCACGATGAATTGATGAATGACATCAACCGGCATTACCCCGCCGTGATCCAGTCGGCGCTGCGCTTCCTGGACGGCAAGGGGCTGGCACGCGGGCAATCGGCGCCGTTGTTGCATCGGCTGCTGTGGCGCGCCGGCATCGCACTGCCGCCGCCGATCCTGGCTGGCTTCGGTACCAACGCGCTGGTGCAGGGCCTGCTGTTCGGGCTGTTCTGGACCGCGCTGATGTGGCTGATGCTGTGGCAGGGCAGCGAACGTCCGCTGGTGCTGTTGCTGGTGGCCGGCCTGTTGGCCGGAGCGCTGTTCGGCATGGTGATGGCGGCGCTGATGCGCTCGCTGCGTCGCCACCGCAAGCTGCCGGACTGGCGCCAGTTCCGGGCGCGGCAGGCCGACTGAGCCGATGGCGCACTGCGCCGTGACCGACGGCTACGGGCCGCGTTAGGCTGCCGCATCATCCCGATGCCCGTACCGTGCGATGCCTGCCAAGCGAACCGCACCTGCCGCTGCGCCCACCCTGCTGTCCGGTGGCAACCCGCAGATCGCCAAAGGCGAGGGCGATGCCCCGGTGCAGGCGTACATCGCCGCCATGCCGGACTGGAAACGCCCGATTGGCGCGCGACTGGATGCCCTGATCGAACGGGCCGTACCCGGCGTGCACAAGGCGGTGAAGTGGAACTCGCCGATGTATGCGGTGGCCGCCGGCGCGGGCTGGTTTCTCAGCTTCCATTGCTTCACCCGCTACATCAAGGTGGCCTTTTTCCGCGGCGCTGCACTGACGCCGCCGCCACCGGAGCCGTCCAGGAGCGGCGACACGCGCTACCTGCACATCCACGAATCCGGCCTGTTGGATGAAGCGCAGTTCCTGGACTGGGTGCGCCAGGCCGCCGCGTTGCCCGGCGAGCGCATGTAAGCCCGGCATTCCGATTCCCTTCCCGACGAGAGTCCCTGATGGCCACGCATGCTCCGAACTCTGCCGATGCTGGAACCCCGGCGGCCGAACTGATCGATGCACGCATCGCCGAGCTGGGGGACTGGCGCGGCGAAACGCTGGCACGCGTGCGTGCATTGATCCATGAAGCACTGCCGGACGTGCAGGAAACCTGGAAATGGCGCGGTACGCCGGTGTGGGAGCACGACGGCATCCTGTGCACCGGTGAGGCCTACAGGAAGGCGGTGAAGCTGACCTTCGCCCACGGTGCAGCGTTGGCCGACCCGAGCGGCCTGTTCAACGCCAGCCTGGACGGCAACACGCGGCGCGCGATCGACATTCATGAAGGCGTGATGCCCGATGCAGCGGCGTTCAAGGCGCTGATGCGCGCGGCGGCGGCGTTCAACGCGGCGAAGAAGAAGCGGTAGAGCCGGCCGCTGGCCGGCTGTTGCGCGATGCTGCTGGAGAGGTGTGAAGTTGCCGGCCAGCGGCCGGCACTACCGTGTCATTGGCCGGTCCATGAGGTTGCCGGCCAGCGGCCGGCACTACCGTGTCATGGGTTGGTCCGTGAGGTTGCCGGCCAGCGGCCGGCACTACCGTGGCGGCGCGGCATCCGGGTCGGCCACCGGCGATGGCGGGCAGGCCGGAATTTCCGACGGCGTGGCCAGCGCTTCGGCGTGTGACGGCTTGCCCAGCATCCTTGCCTTGCGCCAGCCGCCCCAGCGGTAATACGCCAGCGACAGCAGCATCGAGACCAGCGAGCTGACCGGGAAGCTCCACCAGATCGCATCGGCGCCCCAGTACGGCTGCAGCAGCTCGGCGAACGGCACGCGCACGCCCCACAGCGAGCCGGCCAGGATCAGCAGCGGCGGAATCACCGCGCCGGTGGAGCGCACCACGCCGGAGATCACGAAGCTGACGCCGAAGAACAGGAACGAGCCGATCACCACATGGTTGAGGTGACGGGCGATGTCCAGCGCCTGGCTGGCCGGCGGCAGGAACAGGGCCAGCAGCTGGCGATCGAACAGCACCAGCGGCAGGATCAGCGCACCGGTCAACAGGAAATTGAACAGCACGCCCTGGCGTGCAGTGCCGCGCACGCGGTCCCAGCGCTGCGCACCGACGTTCTGTGCGGCCATCGAAGAGCACGCCGCACCGATCGCCATCGCCGGCATCTGCAGGTAGTTCCACAGTTGCAGGGAAGCGCCGTAGCCAGCGGCGGTGTCGGTGCCGTACTGGTTGACCATGGTCATCAGCAGGATCACCGACAGCGAGATCAGCACCATCTGCAGGCCCATCGGCACGCCCTTGACCACCAGCGCCTTGAGGATGGCCATGTCGAGCTTGAACAGGCGCATGTCGGCGCGGCCCAGCCACAGGGTGTGGCGCTTGTGCCGCATGTACAGCAGCAGGCCGGCCAGCGACAGCGTCTGCGCGACCAGCGTGGCCCAGGCCGAGCCGGCGATGCCCAGCGCGGGAAGCGGCCCCATGCCGAAGATCAGCACCGGGTTCAGCACGATGTCCAGCGCCACCGACACCAGCAGGAAACGGAACGGCGTGCGCGAATCACCGGCACCGCGCAGCGCAGCGGTGAGGAAGGCGAACGCGTACAGCGTCGGCATCGCCAGGAAGATGATCTGCAGGTAGGCCTCGGCCAGCGGCAGCGAGGCGGCCGGCGTGCCCATCGCCGCCAGCAGCGGGTGGGCCATGAACCAGCCAGCGATGGCGATGATCACCGACAGGCCGATGAAGAACGTGGCGCTGGTGCCGACCACGCGGCGTGCCTGCGCGATGTCGCGCGCGCCGATCGCCTGGCCGATCAGGATGGTCGAGGCCATGCCGAAGCCGAACACCGAGCCGATCAGGAAGAACATGATGTTGTTGGCGTTCGCGGTGGCGGTCAGTGCCGCCTCGCCGAGGAAGCGCCCGACCCAGACCGCGTTCACCGAACCGTTCAGCGACTGCGCGATGTTGCCCGCCAGGATCGGCAGGGAAAACAACAGGAGATTGCGGCCGATCGGGCCGGAGGTCAGGTCAAGCGGCGCTTTGGCCATGGAGTGGTGATCGAATCCCGGGAGGCGCACACTAGCACCAAGCCGGTTTGCGGGATGTGGCAATGCATCAACGACTGCAGGTGAAGCGGAGGCTGGCGCTGGCCTTGATCGGCGCCGCGCTGGCCGCATGTTCGACAGGTGACCGGCTGGGCGATGCCCAGGTGCGGCCGACCGACCGTCCCGAGTGCCTGGTCGGCAGCCAGCGCCAGGATCTGTCTGCTGGCGTACCCACGTTGATCGGGGGCAGCGGCTGCCGCACCGACCCCGACAACCCGCGTCCCCTGAACAAGCGAACGGAGTAGTCCCTGCCGATGACCGAGCTTTCCCCGTTGTCGCCCAGCGTCCGCCTGGACATCTGGCTGTGGGCGGCCCGTTTCTTCAAGACCCGCAGCCTGGCCAAGCAGGCGATCGAGACCGGCAAGGTCAGCGTCGCCGGGCAGCGCCCGAAATCCTCACGCGCGGTGCGCGTGGGCGAGCAGCTGCAGGTCGACCGCGGTGAGGAGCATTTCGAGATCCAGGTGCTCGGCCTGAGCGACCAGCGCGGTCCCGCACCCGCGGCGCAGCAGCTGTATGCCGAGAGTGAGGCCTCCAAGGCACGCCGTGCCGAACAGCGCGCGCTGCGCATCGCGGCGCGCGATGGTTTCCAGCCGCCGGAGCACAAGCCGGACAAGCGCGCGCGGCGGTTGATACGCGCACTTGGCGATATCGACGCTTTGTAAGCTGCAGGGCGCCAGACCTGGTCCGGCGCCCCCCTTGGCTCAGCGCTTGCCGCCCAGCAGGCTGCCGCCGATCTTCAGCAGATCGCCCACCCCGAACTGGCCGTCACCGTCCTGGTCCAGCACGCTGCCAAGCAGGCCGCCGGCGATGCCGCCCTGCTGCTGCACCTGCTGCTTTTCCTGGCCAAGCGCCTGGCTGAGCGAGCCGGCATCGGCCTGGCCGCCACCGAGGCGCTGGGCAAGGAAGGCCATCACGATCGGGGCGAGGATCTGCAGCAGCTGGCTGGTGCGGCCGCTGTCGAGCTGGGTGGCCTGGGCCAGGCCGGTTTCCACCTTCTGCTGGCTGCCACCGAAGATGTGGCAGAGGATGCCGGCGCCGTCGCTGGCGGCACCACCGCCACCGCCGCCCAGCACCGAACCGAGCACGCTGCCCAGGTCCAGCCCACTGTGGTTGTTCTGCAGGGCGCCGAGCAGCGCCTGCGCGCCCTGCGGCTGCGAGGCGTTGTTGCCCAGCGCGCCCATCAGCACCGGCAGTGCGGCACTGATCGCGCCGGAGGCCTGGATATCGCTGATGCCAAGCTGCTGCGACACCTGCTGCAGCGGGGCGCCCTGCAGTTTGGCGAGAAGTTCATCGGTCAGGCTCATCTGCGGAATCCTTGGTTGGGGTGGGGCGTGCCGAAGGTACGATGCGGACCGTTAAAACGGCGACGCCGCCCCACGGGGAGGCGGCGTGCCGTACGCGGGGTAACCGATCAGAGCTCGATGTCTTCCGCGCCCGGGGTGGCGGCGGGGAACTCCGCTTCCGGCTGCGCCGGCTTGAACGGATCCGACGGCTGGCTGGCCAGTGCCTTCAGGGCCGCAGCGACGCCGGCACCGTAGGCCGGGTCGGCCTTGCTGCAGTTGTCGATGTGGCGCTGCTTGATGAAGTCCGGCGCATCGCCCAGGGCGCGGGCGGTGTTGGCGAACAGGCGGTCCTTCTGTGCCTGGTTGTAGCTGCGGAACAGGGCGCCGGGCTGGCTGAAGTAGTCGGCGTCGTCCTCACGGAAGTTCCAGAAGTCGGCGTCGCCGCGGATCTTCATCGGCGGTTCGCGGTACTGCGGCTGTTCCTGCCACTGGCCGTAGCTGTTCGGTTCGTAATGCGGCAGGCCGCCGTAGTTGCCATCCACGCGCATCGCACCGTCGCGGTGATTGCTGTGCACCGGGCAGCGCGCGGCGTTCACCGGAATCTGGTGGTGGTTGACGCCCAGCCGGTAGCGCTGCGCATCGGAATAGGCGAACAGGCGTGCCTGCAGCATCTTGTCCGGCGACGGGCCGATGCCCGGCACCAGGTTGCTCGGGGCGAACGCCGACTGCTCCACGTCCTGGTACCAGTTGACCGGGTTGCGGTTCAGTTCGAACTGGCCGACTTCGATCAGCGGGTAGTCGCTCTTCGGCCACACCTTGGTCAGGTCGAACGGATGGATGCGGTAGGTTTCCGCCTCCAGTTCCGGCATGACCTGGATGAACAGCTTCCACTTCGGGAAGTCGCCCTTCTCGATCGCGGCGAACAGGTCGCGGCCGTGGCTTTCGCGATCATGGCCGACCAGGATCTGCGCCTGCGCGTCGGTCAGCGATTCGATGCCCTGCTGGCTGACGAAGTGGAACTTCACCCAGAAGCGTTCGCTGTCGGCGTTGGTGAAGCTGTAGGTGTGCGAGCCGAAACCATGCATGTGGCGGAAGCTGCGCGGAATGCCGCGGTCGCTCATCACCACGGTCACCTGCAGCAGGGCCTCGGGCAGCAGCGTCCAGAAATCCCAGTTGTTGCGCGCGCTGCGCAGGTTGGTGTGCGGGTCGCGCTTGACCGCCTTGTTGAGGTCGGCAAACTTGCGCGGGTCGCGCAGGAAGAACACCGGCGTGTTGTTGCCGACCAGGTCCCAGTTGCCTTCCTCGGTGTAGAACTTCAGTGCGAAGCCACGGATGTCACGCTCGGCGTCGGCGGCGCCACGCTCGCCGGCCACCGTGGTGAAGCGGGCGAACATCTCGGTCTGCTTGCCGACCTTCTCGAACAGCTTGGCGCGCGTGTACCGGGTGATGTCGTGGGTGACGGTGAAGGTGCCGAACGCGCCCGAGCCCTTGGCGTGCATGCGGCGCTCGGGAATGATCTCGCGGTTGAGGTTGGCCAGCTTTTCCAGCAGCCAGACATCTTCCATCAGCAGCGGCCCGCGCGGGCCGGCGGTCCTGCTGTTCTGGTTGTCCACCACCGGCGCGCCGAAGGCCGTGGTCATCGGCGTGACCGGATCGTCGCCCTGCTTCTGTTTCGGCGTGGTGCTGAGCTCACGCTGCTGCTGGGCGGCGTCTGCAGGCGACGGCGCGGTGTGATACGGGCACTTGGGACTGTTGTTATCGGACTGGCTCATGGCTGGCTCCTGCGGGTGAAGACGTAGGGGAAACATCTTCACTCGACTTTAGCTAGCGCCAGATGAAATGAATAATCGAATGATCCGTTCAGTCTGATAGTTTCTGTCAATTGAAACGAAGAATCGGATTTGCAGAGCCTTTCGGACGGCCGCCCGCGCCGTGGCGGGAGGCCGAGGCCATGCGCGGCAGGGCTAGAGCAGTGCCTTCAGCCGGTACAGCGCTTCCAGTGCCTGCTTCGGGGTCAGCTCGTCCGGGTCGATGGCGGCCAGCGCTTCCTGGGCCTTGTTCGACGGCGCGGCGAACAGGCCGAACTGCTGCGGCGCATCCAGTGCCTGTGGCGCCACTTCGGCGGCATGGCTTTCACCACCGCGCTGCTCCAGCTCGGCCAGGCGACGCCGTGCCTGTGCCACGGTGGCACGCGGCAGGCCGGCCAGTGCCGCCACCTGCAGGCCGAAGCTGCGGTTGGCCGGGCCATCTTTCACCGCGTGCATGAACACCAGCGCCTCGCCGTGCTCGACGGCATCCAGGTGCACGTTGGCGATGCCGCTGCGGCCGCCTTCGTGCTGCTCGTCGGCCAGCGCGGTCAGTTCGAAGTAGTGGGTGGCGAACAGCGTGTAGCAGCGGTTCTGGTAGGCGAGGTGGCGAGCCACCGCGTCGGCCAGCGCCAGGCCATCGTAGGTGGAGGTGCCGCGGCCGATCTCGTCCATCAGCACCAGCGAATGGGCGGTGGCGTGGTGCAGGATGTAGCTGGTCTCGGCCATCTCGACCATGAAGGTCGACTGCCCGCGGGCCAGGTCATCACCCGCGCCGATGCGGGTCAGGATGCGGTCGATCGGACCGATCACCGCACGGCTGGCCGGCACGAAGCTGCCGATGTGGGCCAGCAGCACGATCAGCGCGTTCTGCCGCATGTAGGTCGATTTACCGCCCATGTTCGGGCCGGTGATGACCAGCATGCGACGGTCGGGATGCAGGTCCAGGTCGTTCGGTTCGAACGGCTGCTCACGCACCGCTTCGACCACCGGATGGCGGCCACGCTCGATCTTCAGGCACGGTGCCGTTTCCAGTTCCGGCCGCGACCAGTCCAGTGCTTGCGCGCGCTCGGCGAAGGCGGCCAGCACGTCCAGTTCGCTCAGCGCAGCGGCGCACTGCTTCAACGGTTCCAGCTGTTCGCCGAGGGTATCCAGCAGCTGCTCGTACAGGTACTTCTCGCGCGACAGCGAACGGTCGCGCGCCGACAGCACCTTGTCTTCGAATGCCTTCAGTTCTTCGGTGATGTAGCGCTCGGCATTGGTCAGCGTCTGCCGGCGGGTGTAGTGCACCGGCGCACGATCGGACTGGCCCTTGCTGATTTCGATGTAGTAGCCGTGCACGCGGTTGTAGCCCACCTTCAGGGTGGGAATGCCGCTGCTCTCGCGCTCGCGCAGTTCCAGATCGACCAGGAACTGGTCGGCATGGGTGGACAGGCGGCGCAGCTCGTCCAGCTCTTCATCGAAGCCGTCGGCCAGCACGCCGCCGTCGCTCAGTTTCAGCGGTGGCATCTCGGCGATGGCACTGGCCAGCAGCTGTGCGCATCCGTCATGTTCACCCAGCGCGGCATGCAGGGCCTGCAGGCGCGGTGAATCCAGCGGCGCCAGCACTTCGCGCACCGCCGGCAACAGGCCCAGGCCGTCGCGCAGGGTGGAGAAATCGCGCGGGCGCGCCGAACGCAGTGCGACGCGGGTGAGGATGCGTTCCAGGTCGCCGAGGCGACGGAACTGTTCGCGGATGTCGGCGTCGCTGCCGCGATCGATCAGGGTCTCCACCGCATGGTGGCGCTGCACCAGCACCTCGCGCAGGCGCAGCGGGCGGTGCAGCCACCGGCGCAGCAGGCGCCCGCCCATCGGTGTCACCGTGCTGTCGAGCACGCCCAGCAGGGTATTGCGGGTATCGCCGTCGACGCGCGTATCCAGTTCCAGGTGGCGGCGGGTCGCGGCGTTCATCGCAATCGCCTCGCCGGCGGTTTCCATCGCGATCGAGGTCAGGTGCGGCAGGCGCTGCTTCTGGGTTTCCTCGACATAGCCGAGCAGGGCGCCTGCGGCGGCGGTCGCGCGCGGCTTGTCGTCGATGCCGAAGCCGCTCAGGTCATGCAGCTTGAAGAAGGCCAGCAGCTGGCGG
This sequence comes from Stenotrophomonas sp. YJH_SMC_10, assembly GCF_059371555.1. Classification (NCBI taxonomy): domain Bacteria; kingdom Pseudomonadati; phylum Pseudomonadota; class Gammaproteobacteria; order Lysobacterales; family Lysobacteraceae; genus Stenotrophomonas; species Stenotrophomonas sp. YJH_SMC_10. The sequence continues at coordinate 187,939 of NZ_JCAFUS010000002.1, forward strand.
CGGCCGCTGTCGGCGTCGAACAGCCAGGGCGCACGGCGACGCACGCCGGTGCGCTGGCGCAGGAACTCCGGCCAGTTCTCCTCGTCCGGCACCAGCAGCTCGGCCGGCTCCAGTCGGGCCAGTTCGGCTTCCAGGGCGTCGTCGGTCTCCACCTCGTTGACCAGGAAGCGGCCACCAGCGAGGTCGGCCCAGGCCAGGCCGTAGCCCTGCTTGGTGCGTGACAGCGCCATCAGCAGGGTGTCACGGCGCTCGTCCAGCAGCGCCTCGTCGGTCACGGTGCCGGGGGTGACGATGCGCACCACCTTGCGTTCGACCAGGCCCTTGGCCAGCGCCGGATCGCCGATCTGCTCGCAGATCGCCACCGACTCGCCCAGCGCCACCAGCCGTGCCAGGTAGCCTTCGTAGGCATGCACCGGCACGCCGGCCATCGGGATCGGCGCGCCGCCGGAGCTGCCACGCTGGGTCAGGGTGATATCGAGCAGCCGCGCGGCCTTGCGCGCGTCGTCGTAGAACAGCTCGTAGAAGTCGCCCATGCGGAAGAACAGCAGCAGGTCCGGATACTCGGACTTGGCTGCGAAGAACTGCTTCATGAGGGGCGTGTGCTCTGCACTGGCCTTCGATGTAGACGGTTTCGCTTTTGAATCAGTAGTTTGCAAGAGAACTTCCTACGGTTTGTAGCGGTCGATCCCGGCAGCTGACGGCAAGTAACGGGGTTCTTCGTTGCGCCGCAGTTGCGGTGATCACTCAAAGAGGATCAAATCGATGTTGCGACGGACAGACGGCGGATCGACCATGGATACGGTTGTTGCGACGCAGGCAGAGGCCCCGCGTCGCCGAGGCACCAAGTTTAAGCTGACCTACCGCCAAATCTGCGAACTGAGCGTGGCCAAAGGCCCGGTCGAAGGCAAGCAGGGAAGGGTGGTCATCGCCCCTCGACTGCCCGGAGACGCCGGAAAGCCTTACCGCGTCCTGGACGGCAATCAGGGCGCGCCAACGGGCTTTGGCTTCTACGTGGGCACGACCCGCACCACTTACGAAGTCGTGGTCCGAGGCCCGGCCGGGGTTCGTCGGTTCTCCTTGGGCAGCGTCACCGACATTGGCCCCGAGCAAGCCTACGAGCTCGCTCGGCGGAAGTTGGCCGTGGTCCGAGAAACGGGCGAGCATCCTTCGAAGGAAGAGGCCCGAGCCGAGCAGCTGGTGGAGCTAAAGGGGCTCACGCTGGCGGACTGCTTTGCGGCCTACGTTGAGGACCTGCAGAAGCGCGTCCGCAACAAGAAAGCCAAGCCCGCCAGCATCCGGGCCATCCAGGACAGCTTGGCGCGGTTTGCCCGACCGGAAGTTGGGCTGGCGGACAAGCCCATTCTTCAGCTTTTGGACAAGGACATCCACCGTGCGTTCGACGGCCTGCGGCGGTCGTCTATGGTGCGCTCCAACCGGATCCCCACCCCCATGCGCCAAGCGCTGGCTGGTCAGCCGGATTGGGCCGAGCTTTCCACGCAACAGCTCGAAGCGTTGGGCGTGACCGGGAAGTACATCCAACGAGTCAAAGCGGCTGGTCTGGCGTCGACCGAACACGCGTTCACGGACGCGAAGAGGGCGGTCGACCTGGTGCTGAAGCGGGAACGAAAAGCGGCGGCTCAGCAGCAGCGGGAGCCGGTGCTGCGTTACAACCCGTTCCAAGTCATCCACGACGACGACATGTTGCGGGACTCGCAAACGCTGCGCCGCCACTACGAGCGTGCCGAGGTGCGCAACCCGTTGGGGGACGAGACGCTTCCCACGGTCCTCAAGGTGATCTTGGCCAGGCGGGACGAGCAAGGCGGCTTGAACGCCACCGGCGCGGACTACTTGCTGCTGACCCTGCTCTGGGGCACCCGCCGCGGCGAGGCCGCTCCCCTGCGCTGGTTTGACCGGTGCTCCCCGGGCGAGCTGCGCCAGTCGGAAGTGTCCTGGGTCTGGTTGGCCGGGCCGGATGAGGTCAACCCTTACACGAGGCGGGCAGGGTCTCAGGTCTACCTGTTTGACACCAAGAATGGCGAGGAGCGCTACCTACCGGTGGCCTACTTTGCTGAAAAGATTTTGCAGCGGCGTTTCGACGAGCGCGCGGACGAAACCAGGCTCAAGCAAGACTTGGCGGACGCGGAAGAAGTGTTGGCCGCCGCCCGAGCCAGGCGTGCTCGCCGGGATCTTCTGGACCAGCTGGAGAGAGAGGCGGAGAGGGCACGCCGCGCGCTGGACAAAACCATGTTCGTTTTCCCCGCCCGATCGGACCGAAGCACCACGGGGCACTACTCGGACAGCAAGAGCATCGTGGCAAACGTGCGCCGGGACGCGGGGTTGCTCGATCTGCGGGCGGAGGTCGACATTGGTCTGACCCTCCACGACCTGCGCCGGACGCTCGGCCGTTACGCCGCCCTCCTGTTCGGCGAAAGCCGAATCGTGTCCCAACTGCTCCACCACAGAACGTTGGGGCGAGGCGAGGATCGAATGGCCGCTGTATCGGAACGCTACACCGAGCAGGAGTGGTCCAAGCTCCGCGAGGCCATGGGCCGGGTTGAAGAGCACATGGTGGCCACGAGTCCCCGTGTTTGGAACCGCTTGAAAGGCACGGACAAGCCCCGCCTGGACGAGTCCGGCGATGCCCCAGTCTCGATTTTCTCAGCAAGAAACCGGCGCGACGCCCAGTAAGGAGCGACTCAATGGAATGCCAGCGTAAAGAAGAGGACTACCTCGAGCAGCGCTCTGCGGCACTGGATGCAGAGCTGAACAAAGCTGCCGCAGGCTTGCCGCCTCCTACGATCAGCACCAAGGCAGCGGCGCGTTACCTGGGGGTGCACTTCGACACGCTTGGCGAGTGGCGCCGTCGAATGCCTCCTGCAGGGCCGCCCTTTGTGAAAGGCGCCGGCCGCGCTGGAGGAGGGGCGAACGAGCACGTCCGTTACCCTTACACCGAACTCGTTGCTTGGCAGGCCTCACGTGTGGCGCGCAGTGTCAAAGAGCGCCGCCTTATCGACGAACTGGACGCAGCCCAGCAACGGGTCCGCGAGCTCGAAATTGAGTTGGCGCTGCGGCAGGCCCGGGACGATGCAAGCAGGCTGCAGAAGAAGTTGGGACGCATCGCTACGCTGGCCACGCTCGATGACATTGCCGTGGTTCCACATGAGTGGGCGTTGGTGGACGGCCAGGTGGCGGGGCATGTCTTGGTGGTGGACGACCAAGTGCTCAGCGGTGCGCTAGAACGTGGCGACGTGTGGGATGCCACAGTCGAGATGGCCCTGCAGGCGCCTTGGGTCGACAGGGAGACGCGTGAGCCCTACCACACCGCTTACGCAAAGGTGTTGCAGGTGGCGATGCATCAACTCTGCGAAGCGCAAGCCGCCCAGCGAGCCAATGATCTGGAGGTGCGTTGGACGACAGCGACGGTGCCTCAACGCTACAAACGCCCCTTCGCCGTAGATGGAAGTTGATCCCTTTCGTGCGGCAGGCATCGGCTATCTCACCCGACCCGCCTGTGGACGTTGCAAGCCGCGGGGCTAGGTCAGGACTTCGGAGGCCTTTGATTGCAGGATGCGCTCAATCCACGGCTGTCACTTGAATAAGTTCTTATCAAGGAGGAGTGATTTATGTATTCATCAACTGCACAGGCCATGGGGTACTCGGACCTCTATCGCTTGGATAGGGCGTTCAGTGAGCGGTTCGATGAAATGTGCGCCGCTGTGGATGCACTGCCTCCAGAATTGAGGGAGCGAGGCAAGGCGCTTGGTTATCCCCAGTTGCACAATGCATGCATCTTGGGTGAGCTGGATTTGGTGAAGGCACTCTTGGCCACAGGCCTTGATCCGGATGCTTACACCTACACAGATGGCGACGATGATCAGCCGCCGATGATTTGGGTCGCTCGTGCCGTTGGTCTCGATCATGCGATAAAGATTCTGATCGCTGAAGCATTGATCGTGTCAGGCGCGTCGGTTGAAGAGGGGGAGCCATATCAGGAAGCAGAAGACGCTGGTGATCACCAGTTCGCTGCCTATTTGGCTTCAAAGGCGGCGTTGTAGGTCTTTCGTCAGGAACACTCGCAGGTGCGCTGGTGCGGCCATCTAGCGGCGGGGCGGGCCAGCAGCGCGCACGGGAGTCGATCAGTTGGGCACCTGATAAGCCCAGTTCACTATTGCAGTTGACCACGGTTACAGGGGATCAAGAAATGCTGGTATGGCTAAGGAAGTGGTGGGGTCAAATCAAAGCTCGTTCCGCAGAATCGAAGACCAGAGCCGAGGAGCCGATTCATGCAGACCTGGACACCGGTTCGGACGCGGAGCAAGCGGGAGAACCTCCCAGTGATCAGTTCCTGGATGATCAGCCGATCACCGGTCGATTGTCTGACCGGTTTAATCGGGCGCCGTTCGCGTCCCGGTTGGCTCATACACTAGCCCTGCGCGCCGATCCGTCCAGCATCGTCGTTGGCCTGTACGGCCCTTGGGGAGATGGGAAAACATCTGTCCTTGAAATGATGGGAGAGGCACTGAAGGAGTATCCGCGGGTCATTCTTGTGCGCTTCAATCCGTGGCATTTCCAAAGCCAAGACGCCCTGTTGCGAGGGTTCTTCGCGACGCTTGCTGAGGCGATGGACGAATCCTTGCCCAATAAAAAAGAGAAGGTGGGCGAGCTTCTGAAGCAGTACGGAGGGCTTTTGTCTCTCGCGAACGTGACCTTCGCCGGTGCGGTTCAGATTTCCCCTGGGGAGGCCGCAAAGAGTGTGGGCGAGTCGTTGTCCTCTGTGAGTTTGGAAGAATTGCGCTCGCGAATAGATCGAATGCTGGGCCAATCCAAGCGCCGGTTGGTGGTTCTCGTTGACGACATCGACAGGCTGGATCGCGAGGAAACCCACGCCATCTTCAAGCTGGTCAAGCTGTCGGCCAGCTTCAAGCACACTTCGTACGTTCTGGCCTTCGACGATGACGTGGTTGCGGCAGCGTTGGGTGAGCGCTATGGAGAGGGCGGAGCCAAGGGAGGCCGGGCGTTTCTTGAGAAGATCGTCCAAGTGCCGCTCAACCTTCCCCCGGCAGATACCAACAGCTTGCGATTGATCGCCTTGGAGGGGGTTCAGAGGGCGGTTGATCAAACAGGGATCGTGCTCACTCAGAGTCAGGTGGACGCGTTCATCCGGCACTTTGATGACGTTATTGCGCCGGCACTCGGCACGCCGCGAAAAGCGAAGCTTCTATCAAACGCTCTCCTGTTTGCCCTGCCGATTCTGAAAGGCGAGGTGAACACCGTCGATCTGATGCTCATCGAGGGGGTTCGGGTGATTTATCCAGGCCTGTACGCTGCAATCCGATCCAATCGCGACCTTTTTCTTAAGGGCGGGCGGGCAGGCGGGCGCGACGATAATCAGAAGAAAGAAGAGGATATCTCCGCTTTGCTGGAGAAATCGCTTCCTCACATCTCGGTCGAAGAGCGCGGCTGGATCCGACGACGGCTGCTTGAGCCGCTGTTCCCCAGGCTGGGAAATTCGCTGTATGGCGGGGAGTGGGATTCGATTTGGGCTGCGGAGCAAAAGATCTGCGCGGGGGAGTACTTCCAGCGGTACTTTGCCTACGGAGTGCCATTGGGCGACGTGCCTGATCGCCTGATTGCAGAGTTCATAGGAAGCGCGCCGGCGTTGTCTGCCCCCGACGCAAGGGAAGCGCTGGAACGGTTTGCAGAGAGGCAGGGTATGCCACGCTTGGTTACAAGACTTCGCCAGAGAAAAGACACTATTAACGCTACGGAAGCTAGGGCGATAGCACTCGCCTTTGCAAGGAACGGGGATCTCTTGCCGCGGGAGCGGGGCATGCTAATGCCACTGGATACGCGCGGTTCGGCAGCCATTCTCATCGCGGACCTGCTTAGAAGGCTGCCCACGGGGAGCGAAAGGCAAGGAGTGGCGGAGCAGGTCATTCGGGAGGCATCGTCGGTTGGGTTTGTCTCCGAATGCTTGCGTTGGATTCATCACTACGACGACAAGCCCGCAGACCGCCGTGTGCTTTCAGACGAGGGTGATAAGGCTCTCGCAAAATTGGCCGTAGAACGAATCGAGGCTGAAAGCGCCGAAGCGCCATTCTTCCTCACCGAACCCAAGGACGTCCCCACGCTCTATTGGCTATGGTGCCAAGAGACATCGAATGCACATGTGCAACAGGCGCTACGTGCCCAGTTGGACACGTCGACGGACCGAGTGGACGCATTTTTGGCGTGTTTCGTGGGAGAGTCTTGGGGAGTTGAGAGTGGCATCCCCAGGCCTGGGGATTTTGAACGACGCCACTACGACTCAGTTTCCAAGCTTGTTGGCGCGGACTACATTGCTGCCAAGCTCAAGGAGCGGTATGGGGCTGAATTGGACAGTCCTGAGGAATACCCCGCTGAGGCAATGGATCAACCCCGCCGAGTCGCGCATCAGTTCATGAACGTACATATCTTCGTTACTCAGGAAAATGGCTCGTCGAGCGGCAGCGACGCAACTCATACAAGCGAAGAAACCATGGAGTAGTTTGTTTGAGTCATGGTCGGGGCACATGGCCACGGACGGCAGATCCGCAGTATTCGATCCAGGTTAGAAGATTGATTTGCCCATCGTGCTGAGGTTGCTCGCGGATTCCATCGCGCTCATTCGGGTGCGATGGCGCACAGGCGACGAACATACGTGGGATAGGCGCCCGACGCGGCGCCGACGATGACCACGTTGTCGTTGATGCGACGCGCTCTATCGCCAGGCTTTGTGGCGCACGCCGGGTCATCGTAGAGGTCTAGGAACACTGCTGACTTCCTCGCCACGGTTTCCATCCACGACGGCACAATAGTGGCGCTGCTCGTACTGGAGATGATGATTGCGATCGAAAAACCTGCAAGTACTCGTGCCAGAAGAAGCCAAAAGTCTTTGTCTTCCAGTGGTCCCCAAGTCAGAAGCACTTTTGCTCCCGCCCAGAGCATTAGAGCTACGGTGGAAAGTGTGCTGACGACAACCGCCACCACTGACACGACCCGTAGCACAGAAAGCGGCAGCAGCAACGCAACTGTCGTTGGGAAGTGCGAGGGGTCTTGACCCGTCGCCTCGTTCACCGCCATTCTGCTGATCCCCGTTGCTGCCGCCAGTACCATCACGCTCGCGCCGGTCATCAACAGCTTCACAAGTGGAAGCTGGAGCTTGGGTGTGACCCATAGGTATGCCTCGCGCAGAAAACCAAAAGCCAGAAGCCCACTTGAAGCGTAGGTCAGACACTCGGTCAGCAGTCCTCGTGGGGAGGCGTGAAAGCAGGCGATGGCCATCAGCAGAAGCGCTGAACCTCCGAAGTAAACCTTGATTGCCAACGACTGGCCTTCCCACCAAGCAGAAAAGCGTTGGTACCAGTTTGGGTTTTCCACAGCACCGGCCATCCATACCCCACCGTCTCTCATGAGAGAGGATCATCTCGTGCTTTTGTCGCAAAGGATGAGACTACCGATGCGTCAAGGCAGTGGGCAGGTCTATTCAGAGTCCGCCACTAGGCGAGCAATGGCTTCTTTTCGCTTGCCCGGCGGGAGCGCGGTCAGACCTTCAAGGGCTTGAGAAAGCTTGGCCTGTTGAGCCTCGCTTTGAACACCCAGCGCCAAAATGGCGTCTGCCATCGCCGGCGTCGTCGCCAGCAAGTAAGCCGGCGGCACGTCCAGTGCCTGCGCCAGCTCAAACAGTGCTTCCAGGCTCACCGTCATCGATTCGCTTTCATAGCGACTGATGCGAGCCGATGCAGTGTCTTTGTCCAGACCCATCCTGACCCCCACTTCGCGCTGGCTAAAGCCTCGAAGGATCCTGGCTTGGCGCAGTCGCGCCGCCACGATTCCTCGCGGAGTTGTTGGCGTAGTCACAGGCTGAACGGATGCAGTGCAGGCATGCACCGATGATGACCCAAGCCCTACGTCACGGGTAGACTCTACGTGTCACGTAAGTTTGTGGCAAGTCCATCCAAAGGAACGAGGGGCTGTATGAAGAACGGGGCAGTTCTGGCCGGCGCGCTCGCGCTGGCCGTATCGACGGGCGCCAGCGCCCAATCCACGACCGCATCGGGCTTGCTTCGGCAGCTCGGTGGGGCCATTTCTGGGAAGTCCGACTCGCAGGCCAAGGTGTCCCACCCCCTGTACGCCGAACCTGCAGGGATGTACTGGGACCTGGACGGGGACACCCTTGATGGTGTTCAACACCTGCGCGAAGGGCTGTCCTCCACCGGCGCGCAAGGGATCGACATGTGCGACATGGGCCTGCTGGCAATGGCCCATTCCGCCTACCAGTTGAGGCCTGACAAACGGCAGTGGTGCTTGCGGCAGGCGTGGGTGGCCGCAAAGAGGACGACGGGCAGCAAAGAGGCGGAGCCGTCAGCGGCGGTGATCGAGCAGCGCTTCGGGCCGGCCCTCGACGCGCGGCTCGAGCGGTTCAAAAGCGTTCGGCGGTATGCCGTTCGCCCGAACTTCAAAGCGCTCGGTGGGGTCAGCTACAACGCAGATCGGGGCGTCATGGAAGTGTTCGTGCCGATGCCGCAGATCTCGGTTGCTGGCTTGAGTGTCACGGGCAAGAACTTCGTCCCCTGGATCCGCAAGACGCCCACCGGCGTGTCCAGCCCTCCGAACGCCGGGCGCTACCGGTTGCTGATCCGGATGGACCCCGCTGAAGCGGCCAACCTCGCGCGGCAGGGCCGCTCGTTCCAAGACGACCGCGTGGTCTTCTCGGTCAATCGGGTCTGGATCGACGGCACGGAGCCCAAGATGGACGTGACCGTTGAGAAGGTGAGCTTGGGCTATCGGAACGAAACGATCGAAGTAGACGTTGCAAACGACTAGGGAGAAGGCGCATGAAGCGTGGAATGGTGGTCGCCACGGTAGCAGCTGTTGCCTTGATCGCGTGCGGTAAGGCGGAGCACGGACCGTCGCTAGAGCAGGTTGCAAAGGGCTACGAGCAGTATTTGAACGCGAACCTGGTGGCCGAACTTGGGCAGCGCGTGGAAGTGCGTGGCTGGAAGGACTTGAACGCCGACTGCAATCCGAGCGGGCCCGAGCGAACGACGTGCGTCACGGGCGGCACCCTCGATGTGATTGGTTTCCAGGGAGGGCGTCAGCTGAAGGAGGCTCCGGCACCTGTGCCGGCCCGGGCAGACCTGGTGTTTGAGAAGCGGGCGGGGCAGTGGGTGCTCATCGACGCACAGAAGAAGCCTTAGCCGGCCCCTGCAACGCGCCCAAGGTCTCGCTCATTTGGAGGTTCCATGAATGCCCATGCCCGCTCTCACTCAACCACGTCCCATATGCAGTGGGGCCTGCTCGCACCCGCAACGGTCCTCCTGGGAGGCGCTGGCCTCCTCGCCTTCGCAGGCGGTGCAGAAATTTTTGGAGAGCTGGGGCTTGCGTGGCAAGCTGTGGCGGCGTTCTCGGCTGGCGTTGGCGTGCTGGCGCTCCTCCTACTGCTTTACGTGCTGAACTGGCGGGCCGCGCGCGTTAGGGCAGCCAAGGCGGCCAACCCCTTCCTGGAACCGAAGCGCGGGGGCTTTTGGAAGGGGGCATTGATGGGCACGTTGGTTGTGGTAGCCGCCCAGATCGGAAGCATCGGCGTGGGGATCTTCTACCCTGGCCTGATCGAGTCGGAACGCAACTTCTTCGTGTCTGTCCCGCCGCTGGCGTTGGCCGCCCTCTACACCGTCTTTCCGATTGCGCCACTGGTGGGCGGGTTGATCGGGCGCATGTGGCGCTCTACCAGTCTGTAGGACGGGACGGGCGCTTCTGGCAATGTAAAAGGGTCAATTGATGATCGATCCGCTAGCACAGATGCTTCCATCCCTGCGCGGTTGCACGTCTTGCCGTAGGCTCATTAGCAATCTTAGGAACTTGATGCTTTTCAGTGGCACTGCTTCCTTGCAGTGTTACCGTCCCCTCAGTTAACGGCACTTCCATTGCCTCGCTTAGGGCTAGGCCTGGTTCTGCTCGTCGGTGGGTTGCATGAATAGTTGTGCCCTGCGATCTAGGCATTCGATGAACTTGAGCGCATCTTCCGACAGGGTCTTCGCTGATTCACGTACAAGCAACACTCCCGAATCGGCGTTCCAATCCAGCTCGAGACGGGCAGGGCCGCTCTCGTTGTATTGATCTTCGGCGGACCTAAGTCGGTCTATCTGGTCGGTTGTGAGAGCGCGGTACCAAAGTAGGCTCCGCTCGAGACTCGAGAGCGTTTCGATAGACTCTGCATCAAGTGCCTTCTTAAAATCGTCGCTCCATGAGATTGCATCGACGTAAAGGACCGTCAATTCAAGTTGCAGAATCATTGGTCTACGAGATCTTGAAAATCCAGGATTAGACCCGCCTTCAGGAGGGAATACGTGTGCCAGAGCCGTTTGCGGGTAGCATGCCTTCTCAGCGGTCGATCTCATCACCAGTATCTGTGCAGTGATCGCCTCGTCCTCCCGTCGTTTTCTTTCTTCGCGATTCGCGCTCTGGGATTTGGCCTCTGCCTCTTCGCGCTGTGTGGCCAACTTCGCTTCAGCAGTTCGAGCATCTTCGGCTTCGCGCGCGAAAGCATGAGCTGCCCGGCCGATCATTATTGTAGCGATCGCCGCAACGCATGCCGCCAGAGCCGCAATCCAGTCGGCGAAGCTGCCGAGCTCCTCCCCGAACCTTGGAAACGTCCAGTCGCGTCCTAGCTTAAAAAGCAACCATACACTTGCTGCGCCGACCAAAAACGCGAACGCTGTGACGCCTACAAGCTGCATGCTCTGATTTGTCTGACTGGGTTTCACGTGGCTTCCTTGCAAATTCGGTCATTCGGCAGATTTTGCCATGAGCTAGTGACAAAGTTCTCGTGAAGCGGTGTCTACGCAATGCTAAGCGGGGCGCTTTTGACACCGTGGAATGTGGCATACAAAGCCGAATGCCATTTGCTTGCATTCTAGGTTGCCAGCCGCGAGTCATGTGCCCGCCAAGCAACCCTTCCATTTAAATCAAAGTCGCACTCCCAGTGCATCCAGCGTCGGAGTTGTCATTGTTCCTGTCGCCCGAATGCCGTGGGCCAGTTGGAACATCCTCAATGCCGATTGGGTTTCAGGGGTAAGCACCCCGTCGATGGCACCCGGATCGTAGCCCTTGGAATAGAGCGCTGCTTGGACGCGCATGATCAGCAGCTTGAGCGCATCGGCGTCCCGTCCCTCCGCAACCGGCTTGTCGTAGGTGCCGGGCTCCAAGGTCAGGCTGTTCGTGGACCTCGAGTTTGATAGGGTGGCCGGCTCCAGATTCTGGGTTGGGTAGCTATTCAAATGGCTGCCGCCACTGCTGCCCGTGCCAGTGGTTCGTGGAGCTGCTGGGGCCACCGGTGCCGCTGGCGTGGTGTAGCGGGTGGGCGGTGGGGTATAGGTCGCCGGTGGCGGGGTGTAGGAGCGATACGAGCTTCCCGACCCGGACGAATGGGAGCGATGGGAACTGTGCGATCGATGGGAGCTGTGGCTGCGGTGCCCTGCATACAGGTTGTGCCGGCCTGCATTCAACGAGGTGCTCAGGACGGTCGCGTATTTCCCGTCCATCTCGGAGAGCCTGGAAAGGTCGGACTGGCCCTTTGGCGGCTCCGTGCCCAAGGTCCCCAAGGTGGCGGCGCCGACGATCATCAGTGCGTTGGACATGATCAGGTTTCCAGGACGGGAGAGACGGACCGGCTGGTCCAAGCCGGTGTGACCCACGAGAAGAAGCCGCCGCACCGCTGCCGAACCGAGCAGCCGTCACAGGCGGGCAGGTAGTCGTTCTTCCAAGGCGAAATGCTCTGCACGGCGTAGGGCCAAAGCGATCGGTCCAACGCGCACAGGGGCAAGTTGTAGAGCGAGACCGGAATTCCGCCCTCGGCCAGCAACCCCACCGCGTCGGACAGGACGTCGCCGTAGTCCGCCGGATCGGCCCAAATCTCACGCTGATGCGCTTTGGCAAACCCGATGGGCTCGATGCCCATCAGTGCGATGTGTTCGACGAAGGGCAGGTTGCGCCAGATGTAGCGGGCCAGCTGTATCAGCCGCTCGACCGTTGGCTTGACCAACACGACTCGGATCTCCACCCGCTGCTGGGCGGCTTCCAATGCGTAAAGCCCACGAAGGGTCTGAGCGAACGCCCCCTCGCTTTGCACCACGTAGTCGTGCAGGGCATAGCGGTCGCCGTAAAGCGGGATGCCCCAGCTCAGGTTGGGATGGAGGCCTGCAAATTTGGCATGCAAGCCAGGCTCACGCAGACGACCGTTGGACAGGATGTGCAGGTGGGTGTTGGGCAGCACGTGCGCGCATTTGGCCACCACGTCGACCAACCCGTCACCCAGCAGGGTCGGTTCCCCGCCGCTGATCGCTAGCGAAGGTTCCTCCGGATCGATGAGGTCGATCAGGTCCAGGAGGTGCCTCACCCGCCAATCGTCTTGAACGTCTCGGGGCGGCTGAGAGCACATCAGGCAGTAGCTGTTGCAGCGCTCGGTGGCGAACAACACATTGCCGGTGTCTCCGCGCCGATATCGGATCGCCACTTTCTTCTGCAGGGGATTGAGCTCCACCACGTCCCCTGGTTTGCAAACACCTGGCGGACCTTCCAGGCGAACGAGGGGAGTCTCACCGGCAGAGCGCAACCCGCCTGAAGGCAAGACTGCACCCCACGGCAGGCTTAGCAGGTCATTGCTGAGGTGGTCCTCCGGGACGTCCCGCAGGTCCAGGGCCAAGCGCTCCAAAGGTAGTGCTGATTGGGCAAACTCTGCCAGCGACACGACCTTGAGCAGGCTAGCCTTCGCCGACGGTGCCAGTTCGGCTCGGGTTTCAAGCGGCAGCATGGACGGCGTCCTCCACCGATGGCTTCGGGTTGGCCCAGGAACGCATCAACCCTTGGATGTTTCGATCAGCCTTCTCGTAGCGCTCCAGTAGGAAATCAAAGAGCCCCATGTTCCGTCGGCAGAAGTCGCTGCTGGGGCGATGGCCGATGGGATCCCCTTGGCGGGCGTAGTGCTCGATCGGATCGGCCCCGCACATCGGCACAAACGCGCAGTCGGAGCACGTCGGTAGGGCCTCGGCGACCCCGGCGTCCAGCAAGCGGCCCATGGCGGGCGAAGACAGCCATTGGCTGAGCGGTTGGCTGACGTGGCCCAAGGCAAAGGCATCGTCCCCCATGGCGGCCAGCATGCGTGCCTCGTCCGACGGATAGACCCGCCCATCATGGTCATAAATGAGGGCGCCCAACCCGGCTCCAGAAGGCGATCGGAGATCGACGTAGCCGTGCCCGAAGGACGTGAAGAGCTGGGAGAGGAGGAGAGACGCGTAGGACTCTTCCATGGCGTAACCGGCCAGGTTCACCGACAGCAAGTGGTCGAAGGCGCGCCGGTAGAAGGCAAGGAAGTCTTCCGTGGGGTAGCCGGTGCGCCGGGCCGTCTTGGTGGCGAAGCCGTAGGGGCTCAATGGACGTAGGGAGATGCTGTGGAATCCCAGCTTCCGGTATTCGTCGATGATGGCCTCAGGAACCTCAAGGCTCTGGCGGGTCAGAGTCGTCAGCGCCGAGACACCATCGTCTCCCAGCCAACGGCGCCCGCGTTCAATCCCCTCCACAGTCCGCCGGTAGCTGTCGCGGCCGGGCCGGGGGCGATTGGCGTTGTGAAGCCATTCGGGACCGTCCAGTGACGTAGACAGCTTGAAGTGATGTTCGGTCAGAAACGCCAGCTGGTCGTCGGTGAGGTCATGCAGAGTGGATGCCAGCACGAAGCGCAGGGTGCGTCGGGCGCTCCGATTGCGCTCGACGATCCGCCGGGTGATGGCCTCCACTTGCTCAAAATTGAGCAGGGGCTCACCCCCTTGGAACTCGATCGTCAGTTCTTGGCTCGGCCATTCGAACAACCGTTCCACCGCCTGTTCGGCATGCGCACGTTCCATGTCGTACGCAGTGGCGCTCGTGTCCTGTCGGGACACTTGGCAATAGTTACAGGTGTGATGGCACCGAAGAGATACCACAAAGATGTGCAGAGCGGGACCACCCATCAGGTAGGACTTTCGGCTGCGAATTTGGCTAAGCAGGGGCGCCAAGCTGCTTCGGTCGGTCCCAGCGACGGCCAGGTGCCGGGCTTCCAAATCTGCAAAGAGGGCGGAGTTGGTCGGCAACTGGTGGGTCACCAGGCACTGGACGTCCTCCATATTCATCAAGAGCCAGTCGCCGGCCATCGACGAGACAAAAGCCCGATCGTGATCCCACGGCAGGCGCCGAAACCTTAGGGGCAGCAATTGGTAAGCCGATGGGCCGGCGAAAGACTCAGCGGGCCTAAACCTCGACATGGGGCAACACCGGTTGTGCATGGTTCAGCGCTGCGCGAAGCAGCTCCTGCTGCAGCCCGCTAGTTTCAGCTCGGACCGTCGCTCGCAGGCGTTCGTCCAGCAAATCTCGGGAAAACCGGGTCCAGAGGTCCTCTGGCAGTTCGGAGCCGTCCAGAGACCAAAAGCCAACGGTGAGGTTGGCGCCTTGGCTGCGCACCTCCACACCAAGCTCGCCGGTATGGCGATGCACGGCCCGAGCCACGACGTCGTCTGAATACAGTGCGCGATCGATAATGAATTGCGAGCGTTCCATTGCCCATCCCCCCTTGGATGGAGAAACTTTGCTCCTGAAGGGCTGCTCTTGCAAGTTCCGCTCCTTAGACGTGCGCCATAAGCATCCAATACCGCCGTCGTCTACGAGTGGGGAGGCCGGTGCGCAGGCCGTGTCAGCGCAAAACAACTCCCTTGATGCCCCGCCACTGCATTGGGAGTGTCAGCACCGCTGGCGGAGGGCTCGGCCATAAGCGGACATCAGGCTTCAACATCAGCAGTCCAGTTGCGTCGATTCAGCTCATGCACTTCGGGGAGGCACGGCCCGGTCCTTGAGCCCTACCGGCATGGGCAGCAGCGCAAGTGCTACTCCTCCAACGATTAGCCCGGTGCCCGCCCAAGCCGCTCCTTTCATGACTTCCCCCAGCCACAGCGAGGCAAACAGCGCTCCGAACACGGGCTCGGTACCGGTCAACAGCGCAACGCGTGTGGCCGAACGATGCCTGGCCCCCAGGTTCTGGGCACCCGTCGCGAAGATGGTGCAACCAACGATCATCCAGGCTACTGCTGCCCAGAAGGTAGGAGCGTCCAGCACCGAGGGAACCGAGGGAAGCAAGCTACCCGCCATAAGCACAGAACCAGCGAACAGCGCGACCGTAAACGATTGAATTCCGGCCAGTGCCAACGCAGACACAGGAAAGCGGACCATCTGCTTCAGGGTCGCAACACCCATCAATGTCCGCGTCATCGCAGCGGACAAGAAGAAGCCATCGCCAAGGGAGAAGCTGATGCCACTGCCGGAGGTCAGCAGCAGCGTCCCCGCCAGAGCGACGACCGCATCCGCGATCTATCGGCGGCTTGGTCGCCGGCCCAACCAGCCCCATTCAAGCATCGACGTAAGGACGATGCAGAGACTGATCAGCAGTGCCGCATTGTAGGCCGAAGTCATCGTCACGCCCCCCCGCTGCAAGGGCCAGGCGTACCTATGGGTTGGCGCGCTTAGGATCGCGGCGGGATCTGCCGGTACAGCGGTCGCGGGCATGGTGGTGGCAGGCTCGACGTCGCTCGCCCTTTGGATCGCGATTGGTGCGGTGTGGGCTGCATCTTTGCTGTCGCGGGTTGATCAGCGAACCCTGTAGACAAGGAGCAGGCAAGTCAGCAGCGATGGACGTGCGCTTTCGATTACAAGCGGACGCTTAGAGGGTGGCATCGATGTCATCGCGCAGATCTTCTGCAGCCTGGAGGTTCATACCAAAGAGCATGCGCTTGATCTCGTTTGTCTTAACCGAGAAAACGGGAACTCCACGATGTCCCTGCACCATGGGGCTATGGCATCAAGGCGCGAATTTTCCTGCGTCGACGACCGGTTCGCAAGGAGCGTGCATCGTGCGGCAGGACGGCCGGTTGACAGACACAGTTCGTGCGCTAGGTTGCGTGCGCGAGTCACCAGGGCCCGCGCCACTCCTTCTTCTTGGCTCCAGTGCCGGCAATGAAGTTTCCCAGTATCGTTGAAATCTCCGAAATGCTGGCCCCCTTTGAAATGGCTATCGAGGTGGCTCAGGCCGGGGTGAGAGTTTACTTCCTTGACTCGGGCAGGGAGTTTGGTCGGTTCTCTGGGCCGGGAGCGTTCCTCGATGCTTGGGGTGAGCACGTGGCCACTGTTCTCCATGAGAATGAGAAAATCACCTTCGTTCAGGAGGTCTATATGAGCTCAAGCGAGGAGGCACGTTTAGATCTGCTGGAACTGGTGCGAGCGCATGTTCTGCACGCAAGTCCGGAGCTCAAGTTGCGTCTACTGGAGCTTGAGAGGGTTCCTGCAGAAACCCTTGCCCCAGACTGGCCGATTCGCTACGCGAAAATAAAATCCGGCCCGCGTTGGGCCAGGAGCTTTGAATTAGGTCTCATCGACTGTTTCGTCGCACTGGATCCCAGCTTAGAGCGTTGGGCTACAGAGCTGAGGCGCGAATTGGAGGAGTGGCTCGGTTTGGGCAGTGAACTAGATTAACATTGAGCGAACTCACTGGAGATTTTCGTGTGCACTCACTGCTTGAGGATGAGGGGCCCATCCGTGCCGCCTTCAGATTGACGCTGGAGCGAATCCAAGGCATATCCTCTATGGGGTTGCTTGACGAAGAAGCGCTGACAGCGTGTTTGCTTGGCGGCGTGTCCACGGTCGCTCCGCTGTTGGAGGAGATGTATTCCGACGACGGCATGATCGAGGAGGCGAGGCGCTCTGGGCAGTCTGAAGGGATTGAAGAAGGACAAGCAGAGGGTCATGTCGAAGCCAGACGACCGGACCTGCCGATTCTTTGGGGGAGCTACGAAAAATCGGGGGGCGGAGGAAATCCACGCAGTGAAACCGCCACAGGCGGCGACTTCGCATTGGTGATATGGCAGACCGAGCGCAGTGCGCGTTTGGCCATATTTCAGGCGAAGAAGGGCACTGTTTACAAGAGCGGCAATCGATGGACTCTGAACGTCCGGCGTGGCCCTTCAGAGAGTTCTCAAGGATTCACACAGTTTGTGATGCTGTTCGCAAATGCCTTGCGCTACAAGAAGGAAAAACTCCGCGCCCGCTCGAGCTTTTCTGTGGCAGAGACGCTGGGTAGCATCGGCTTGGAAAGACAATTGAAGGCTTTAAGAACAGTGACGTGGGTTCACTACTTGGCCTACATGGAGGGCATCTTCGCCTGCGTGCCATTCTCTGACTGCGGGGCCGCGTTACCGGAGGAGTTCGAGAAAAATCAAACATCCAACACAATAGAGATATCGCCGGAATCGCCTTCCTTCTATGAAGTCGTGGTCAAGGGGTTTTCTGGTGATAGCGATGCGTGGCTCACAATCGAGCGCGAAGGTCTCGAAGCGCTGCTTCCTTCGCTGTTGGATCTCATGCCTGTTCATGTTGTCGATGAAGAGGGTTGCGAGGGGCTGCAACTCGGCCTGGTTGAGGGCAAGCCATTTGTTGTGCCGAAAGTCAGGGAGGGGAGGTTCCGTATACGATAACGATCTCCGCGTAGCTTTTTCGGAAACGCAGGGTCTGAATCTGGTCATCACTGTGTATAGAACTTGCTCGGATCGCTTAGCTGCTTTGCAAACTGCCCCTCCGGGAAATCGGAAGTTCGACGGTTGGCGTATGCCGGCTTAGAAGGTCGTTCTGTTTGCCTCGCGCGAGCTCGGGCTTCTTGTGGAAGTGGGCCTCATGCAGCACCGGGACCTTGTTGCTGATGCTATGGCCGGTCAGCAGGGAAATGTCTTCGTCGGGCACACCTTATGATGGATGCTCTGTGGCGATGGTGTGCCGGAAGGCATGCAGGCCAATGCCCTTCCCAAAGCCAGACTCTTCAAGTAGGTGCTGAACTGGTTTAGCGCCGCTTGGCTGGGCGCCCGAAGCTCCGGCCAGCGTCATCCCCCATGCCTGTGAAAACACCCGGAGGTTCGGATGGCTGGCGATGACCGCCCGCAGCCCATACTCCAGTGCCTTGATGCAGCCGCGGTGGGCTTCTAAGTCGACCTCGCATGCCTCAAGGCGCGCGACCAACTGTTCTAGGGAAAGTTCGATAGGAGGGCTCGACAGGTGTGGGGGGGAGGTTGGATAGTGGGGCGCAGGCCGCCAGACTTTACCCATGAGCATCCTCAACGTTTTGCTGAGCGCTGACCAGTTGGTCGTGACCGTGGATACCTGGGCGGAGGACGCCCTGAGCGGCCAAGCTTCGGCAGGGGCGAAGGTGCTGCTCATTCCTCAGCACCAGATCTTGCTGGCGACCCGAGGGTCGGCCCAGTTCTTCCTGCGCATCTACCAGCTCTCGTTGGAAGCCAGTTTTCGAGCGGACTTCACCCTGGAGCAGCTGACGGCGGAGTTGGGGCGGGTCATTGACCAGCTTTGGCCGAACTACGCCAAAGCCGTGGCTGAAGCGGGCTTGCCGGCTGAATACTGCGCCACCGAGCTGGTGCTGGGCGGATGGTCCCCCAAAAGCGGGCGCATGATGGCCACCGCCTATGCCAAACACGACGCGGCGGTGCCTGCGGTGGTACAGCCGATCACGGGGCAGCTCTCGTCGCCTGGTGAGCCCTTGCAGGATTGGCCGCCCTCAATGGCAACGCCAGCCCTGTTCGAGGCGGGCCGGCGGCAGGCGCAGTGGCTCAACGAAAGGGCGGGCAGGCGAGTGGCCGGAGGGCGGTTGTTACTGGGGTTCCTTCAGCCGGGCCAGGCCGTCGTGAAAGACCTGGGCTATCTTTGAGAATTGGTTGCGCCGGTGTGCGTTCCGACAAACGGCCGGGTGTTGATTCGCCTTCGATCTTTGACCTGCGCTTTGGACTACTTGATCAAGTACTCGCTGGGCTCCTTCCCCTTCTGGACCAGCGCGGCAAGCCACCGCGGTTGGCGGCCACGGCCGGACCACGTTTCGCTAGGGTTGGCTGGATTGCGGTACTTGGGAGCGACCTTGCTTCCGGCCGACTTCATGGGCTTGCGGCCGGTGCGCTTCTTGGAGGTCTCGGTGGAGACCGTTGAAACCGCTCCGTAAAGCTCCTCAATCGTGTAACCGTGGTCTTTGACGTATTGGTTGATCTTGGCTCGCATGGCGGCAGCCTTGGGCCGAGTCAGCACTTTGGTTTGCTGCTTCTCTGCCTGAGTAATGAGGGCTTTGAGTTCTTTTGCCGACAGGCCGCTGACATCAATGGTCATCTGTGTGGTCCAAGCGTAGAGGGCTTTAGCGTAATTCCAAATGGAATTCGATGCGAATGCGCCCTGATCAGCCTAGGCCCCCTCCAGAACTTGGCTGGGGCCTGGGCATCAGCTGCTGGTATCACGGATGGAACTTGCTCGGGTCCTTCAACTGCTCGGCGAATTGCCCGCGCTCGTAGCGCGGCAGTTCCACGTTGGGCTGATACAACTCCAGGGCGCTGATCTGCTTGCTCCGGGTCACCTGCGGTTTCTTGTGGAGATAGTGCTTGCGCAACACCTGGACCCGATCCCGTGGATCGGTGCTGTGACCGGTGACCAGTGCAATCTCCCTCTCCGGAACATCGTTCACATCAAGCTCGGTCGCCAGGGTGTGGCGGAAGGCATGGAACCCGATCCCTTTGGCGAACCCAAGGCTCTTCAAGTAGCGGCCGAAATCCACCACGAATTGCTGGCTGTAGCGGGCGTTGGTCTCTCCGGTCTTCCGGTTCACGCCGGCAGAGAGGAGGGGGAACAGCCGCGGGTGGCCAGTGGCCTTCATGTCTTCGACGAACTCGAGGAAACCGGCGTCCAATAGGGGCTTGGCGATGGGGACGATGCGCATGCACCCGGCTCCCTTCATGCTTTGCCGGCTACGCCGTTGGCGCTTCGGATCCGCGGCGAGGTCTTCATCGATGGTCTTTTGGAAGGCGATGCACCAGATGCCGCGCTCCTGGAGGATGTCGGTCAGCTTCAGCTGGCACACTTCGTTGACGCGAGCGCCCGTGTAGAGGCCAATCATCGGTGCCCACCAGTGCTGCGGCTTTCTCGCCCAAGGGATGAAGGCTGCCGGGTCGAAGATGGCCTGCAGGTCTCCGTCCTCGAACAGGCGGATGGCCTTGTCGGGATCGATGGCGTGATCTTCTTTTGGTCTGCGGAAGGCCTTCATGGGCGAGGACGCGATGGCTTGCCCGTTGACCAGGTGGTTGAAGAAGGCGACCAAGAAGCGCCGATGGCGCTCTTCGGTGGCCGGAGCCAAGGGCGGCACGTCTTGCTCTTTGCCCAAGGTGATAGCGTCTTCGAAGCTGAGGCGTTTCAGCAAGGGATCCGACAACAGGTTTTTCGGAGCCCAGCGCAGCAGCTGCCACAACGCCTGGATGTGTTTGTAATCTACGCGGCAGGCTGAAATGTTGCCGCAGGTCAGCAGGAGAAGCTTCAGGGTGCGCTCGGTGGCGAGCACGGTCTTGGGATCCAGCTGCCGGCGGCGCATGTCCGCGAGGTGATCACCGATCTCTTTGGCCAAGGGACGAGCCGGTGTACCCATGGGCAGTTGCTGGGGATACCGGGTTCCGTTCTTCAGCGCGCTCTTGCGGCCGATTTCGTCCAGCGCTGTCAGGATGCATTCCTGTAGATTGATTGCAGCTTCGCGACCTTGAACCGTAGCTCGTTCAATCCGGAAACGACCAATGTGGATGCCCTCCAGATGAAGGGTGCCAAAGGGTGCGGCAATGTAATCGGTGAGGGCTGCGGAGGGTAGAGCGGTCATTGGTTCACTTCCATCTGGGGGATGGAAGTACGGATAAAACAGGCCGGAAATTCGTCAACCGGGTTGATACAAAAATTTTCGCCCCACTCAACACCCCTAGGTGTTGTTCTGGCTGCGAGGGTATCCTCACCATCCCGCTAAATCAGTTATCTCCGTGAAGTCCTTTAAAACAAGGTACTTCGAGCGATTTTCAAGCAATCAATAGCAGTCAATTGCGTACTGTTTGCATAATATTTACTAACAAGCGAGGGGCTTGGAATGCTGAATTTATATGAATGCGAGTTAAATGGATGGTGGCATTGTTAGGTTATTAGTTATTCGCTTTGGTCAGAGCTTGGATCGCCATCCTGGAAGTTCTTCTTCCTCATTTCCTCGGCCGCCCTCCTATCTCTGTCTCTCTCGCCTTGCCGATCGTCGCTGGAGAAGCTGTCCACTTTCAACCTGATCGATCCGCGCAAAACTGGGCTAAGTCGCTCGTCGATGTGCTTGAGCGAACTTGCGAGCTGGATCAGCGGGTCGTTGCCGAGGCGGCTAACGCCGGAGTGGTCGTTCATGCTTAACGTGTAGGTATTGGATTGAATTTCGCTCGCATTCGCTGCTTTGCGCCACGTGATCTCAACCTGATAGACATTCCCCTTGAGGTGCGCGAACTCGCAGAGATAGCTCGACAAGCCCTGTCCGGGCTTCAGGACACTGAGGCGCTGGAAAGGAATTGCGTTACCCGAGCGCCCCTTTCCGTTTGTAAGTGGAGGGTCGAAGTGGACCGCGATGTCGTAGGCAGTGGCGTTGCCAGTGTTGTCCACGTTGAGATCAAAGTAATTGAGAGACCAACGGTTGGGCACAAGGGTCGCTACCACATGGGGCTGAGCGGACGCCTCTGCCATGCGCTTGGTTTCAACGGCTAGGACACGGGTAACCCTGAAGAGAAAGTAGGTGGCGACAGCAGTGAGCACAGTGGCCAGCGCTCCGGTCCCCGCTACCAATAAACTAATCACCTGATCGGTATTCATATTGGCCTCTTGCTCAGGCCCGTAAGGGCAATGTTATGGCACTGTCGGCGGCATCTAGCTAGCAGGCCTCATAGTGGCGAGAACTCCCAACACGGACTTCGCTGCCTGTCGCTTTTCCACCTCTTCTCCAACCTTCTCCCTCCCATAACCCCAAACAGCGCCGGCAATGGCCGCTGCCGGGACGGCGGCAGCGATAAGAGGGGCCAAGCTGGGAAGTAGGGTGGCCGTTGCTGCGGCGCTCGCACCTATGAGACCGCCAGCCACGGCTGCGGCCTTCTTCGGGGCATATTTGCGCTCGATCTCCGCCAGGACCTTCTTCTGTCTTTGAACCAGGGAGCTCAAACCATGGCTGACTTCCCTAACCATTGCGTCGGTCTCAATGGGACCGGCCGTCGCCAGCTGACTGGTGTATTTATTAAGCTCCTCTCGGAACCAGCGGTGCTCATTGTTGACCAGTAGGTTGGCAAGCGTTGCAACCGGGATGTTGGCCAGCCATGAAAGGCTGTCGTCCTGAATTGACCTGAGGGTCTGAAAAGCCTGCTCAGATAGAATGTCTTTCGACCGGAGTTCCATTGCACTGGCCAAGGAAATCTTTTCGAAGTAGTGCCAATGAACCGGTTGGGACAGCAAGGGCTGAGCTCCCATTTCACTGGCATTTTCCAGTAGGTGATATTGGGGGCGCAGTCGCTCCAAAACCCCGTTGGTGAGCAATACGCCCGTGGGCAGCCGCTTCAGTTCTTCCAGAGCGTCAGATGCTCTGACGCCTTCAAGCTCCCGAAGGTATCGACTGGCGGCTTCGGTAGGGGGCAGAACGATGTTGGGCCGATCCCCGGGCGCAACAAAGAGACCGGAGGGCATCAATGCTGCGAGGAACGCGTCCTCTTGGTGCAAGGCATAGTCGAACACATCCTCGATGGAAGAGACTTCTCCGTTGCACAAGGGGCGGAGTAGCCTTACGGCCAGCTGTTCGATACCAAGTTTGGTGCGCGCATCCCGTTCCTCAAGCTGTTCTTCGAAGCTTGGGAAAACGAAGACGGGGGGCACGGGCAACTCAGCTTCAACCAAGGGGCGCAGACGAAGCACATAGAAAAGCTGGATGGCGAGCTGAAGATGGACAGCGTTAAGGCTCAGGTCTGATCCTACGAAGGGATAGATGGGATCGGGTATGAGCTGCGTGTCTGCGTAAAGACCCGTGATCCGGACGGCATTGAGAGCGGATGGTCCGAACGTCCTCTGGCCCCCTGTCACGAGCCTCATTCCACCCAGGGTCTTAGCATGTCGGAAGGTCTCTACCGCATGCTTCTGATAAAAGCCTTCAAGCTCTTTAATGGCGCGATTGACAGAAGAGGTAAATAGAATTGGTTGATCCTGGACGCGCGACAGGATGAGTGGCTTTATCTCCTTCTCGTCATCGATGAGGCCGTGCGCGCGACCCGTGATGCCACTAAAGAGATTGCTGAACAGCTGGAAAAGCTCTACCTGTAACTCAGAAGCAGGCTTTGGGCTTGCAGGGGAACTATCGTCTGATGCAGGCTGCCGGGCCATTGCGGTAGCAGCAGCGAACGACTTCGCCATCATGACTGTCTCTCTAGACAAGCCTGACGGGTCCACTAAACCCAGGGCAGTCAACGGTGCCGACGTAAGCTCATCCGCAATGCGTTGGAGGTGTGGGGGAAAATGCATTCGTCCCTCCAATATCGCCTGGCGAGCCAATAGCAGCGCATGAGCAGTTGACGAGTCCGTTTCATCCGCGCGATTCATGGAGGTTTCCAGGTCGATTGTCGGTGCTTGATAGGATATGCACGGCAAGCATGCCACTCAACCAAAGTGATCCACAAGACAGGACGGTGGAGCGCCTGTAGCTATTTTTACGAGCCACGGAGACGCTCAATGCCCCGTGATCGGGCGGCAGCGCGTAGCGCTTGGTTTTCCCTATTCGTAATGTGCTCTAACAATGCCCCAAGGAGCTCTGCATCGTCGAGTTCGTTGGCACCTGCCAAGAAGATCAAATCGGCTACCCGCTTGCGTCGCTTTGCTTCCTCTCTCCTCGCCGTTTCCCTAGCTCTTGATTGAAGGCGCTGGTTGGCTAGGAGCTCTCTCGCTTGCAGCTGAGCCAGTCGTTCTGTGGCTCGGTGGATTTGGTCTCGGTAGTGATTTGTCGCGGCCATATGCTTCTCCAAGAATGGTCCTCGAGTGAAACATGCAAACGGGCATCGTCAAGCTCTGAGCGGTCGCGAACATTCACTGGGCGTGGCAGTGTCGAGATGTTGAAGCTCACGACATTAAAGAGAAAAGCAAGAGCGCACCTAGGCGTTCCTGCGGAACGCGTGCGCAAAGGGCTTCGCCCCTTGAACCCCAATCGCTTCCAGCGCTTGCGAAAATCCAAAGCCACGGCATAAACAAAGCCACATCCACTGCTTTGGAGCCGCATGGCCATCTACCACGCCAACGTCAAAACCTTCAGCCGAGCCAAGGGGCACTCGTCCGTCGCGGCAGCCGCCTACCGTGCCGGACTTCTTCTCGAAGATACGCGCACCGGGCAGCGCCACGACTACCGTCGGCGAGACGGCGTGGTTGAATCACGCTGCATCATTCCCGACGACGCACCAGGTTGGGCCCTGGTGCCTGCCTCGCTTTGGACGGAAGCCGAGGCCGCGGAACGCCGCAAGGATTCCACCATCGCGCGGGAGTTCGAGTTTGCGCTGCCCCACGAGCTTGACGATGACCAGCGATCGTCTCTTGCCCTCGCCGTGGCGCGGGCGTTGGTAGATCGTTACGGTTTTGCCGCACAAGCCAGCATTCACAGTCCCGGCAGCAAAGGAGGCATGAATTGGCATGTCCACATCCTGGCAACCACACGCCGGCTTGGCCCTGACGGCTTCCTGGACAAAACCCGAGAGCTCGACGGAGGCCCTGCGGGCCGGGCCGAGGTCGAGTGGATCCGGGAGTTGGTGGCCGCGACGACGAATGCGCATCTTGAAGCTGCGAATCTGGACGTTCGCGTGGATCACCGCAGTCTTAAGGCCCAGGCCGACGAGGCGCTCGCGCGCGGGGATCTCGTGGCTGCCGCAGTCCTGTCACGCACCCCCACGCGTCACCTGGGAAAAGACGCGTCAGCCATCGAGCGCCGAGGGGAGTACTCAGAGCTAGGGGAGATGAACAGGTCCATTCAGGAGGCGAACCAACACGCCTTCGATGAAGTGCTAGCCCGGTTTGAACAGGAAAGCCGGGCTGCGGCGCCTGAGGGGCACAGTGAAGCGCAGGCGCACCGCGAGGCAAAGCGCTCGACCATCGATCAGACGCTTGCCTTCTCCGATGGGCAGATCGTTGTATCGCACGGGTTGGGCAAAGCCATCGGCGAGAGGCGCTCCGACGGCAGCACCGAGGGTGCTCCCAGGGAGGCCCCCTCGGTGGAGGCCATCCGGATTGAGGTGGTCCGTCAAGGCGACGCGCTCAGGGATGAATTGGCTGCCCATGCGCTCCATTCCACGCTGAAAGCGGTCAGTGCACTGGCGAGCGGAGAAGTCGTTCCCGAAGAGTGCAAGGAGCATCGTTCGGCGCTCAACGCACTGCTGCTGGGCTTGAAGCGGTTTGCAGCAGCATTGGTGCGTTTCCCCAAGCGTCTTAAAGCTGTGCGCCGTGCGATACGATTGCGGCACATGGCCGAACAGGCGTGGGACGACTTTGTGGCGAACCACCCAGAGCCTGGAGTGTCTTGGACAGCTCGTGAGTGGGCCAGGCGTCGCGGCCGCCGGTTGGCAGCTCTGGAGCAGCGGTCTGCTGAGTTGGCTTCAGCCCAAGCTGCCGCAACCCCGGAGCAAGAGGCGATCTGGGCCGAAGACCTACGTTTGCGCGAAGAGTGCTTGGAGGCCGCGAGCGTGGCTGTCTTGGAACGTTGCTCTGTTCGAGCCGAGCCAACCGGGGAGGCGCAGTCGGACTTCCAGGAGTGTCCCGTCGCGTCGGACGCGTCCCAGCCATCCGCCATTCCACGGCGCCCCAGGTTGCACTAAACGCAACGAGCCCCGCCTAGCGGGGCTCCTCTCGTTTCAGGTGGCATCCTTCAATGGATAGAAGGCCCCGAGTTCCGAGACACTGAAGGTGACGTGCTCTTCTTGGCGCGGCTCCGCCGCCATTCGTCTGTCGGGATGAACGTGCGGTCCACCACGGCTTCACGTGTGCGCGTCTGGGGCACCGGCGTTGGGGGTGTGAACTTGCCACGCCGTGGCTGGTCCTCCTCCCACTGTCGAATCAGTTCGGCGGACACGTCCAAGGCATGCCTGACGTCTTCGACGCGATCGCTCAATTGGCGAGAGGAGCCCTGGGACATGAGCCCGATAAGTAGTTGGCTGGCGATTTTGAACTGTGGGTGAGAGAACATGGTTGAGCTCCTTTGAGCCGAGGTGGTGTGCTCATCAAAGCACCATCGCCTCGCTTGGCAACCCAGAATTGTGGGCCTTCTTTCACAGAAGCCGAAGTTGGTCATGCTGGAAAATCATCAGCTTTGGCCGAGCTGAAAACGCGCATAGGCATGCCGATCGCACTTTCGTAGGGCTAGTCGATGACCGGCTCGCGCAAGGCCAGGAATTGCTCTGAAGACTAGATAGGGGAGCTCAGCAGGCTACCCTGCCTTGAGAAGCTTGATGTCCGCAATGCGCTGTAGCTGTTGAAGATGGTCTGGCTTGTTCTTGGCCAGCCAGCGCACAATTGCCGCGTTTTCCAAGAGGGTGGACCCAATGTGGGTTTTAACGATTTCGAGCTGGAGGCTGGCTGGGCCATAATTCTCCTCGAGCAGCTTCGTATCGGCTTGCAGCGCTGCCAGCTCCCGTTCCAAGCGTTGGAGAGCCTCGATAGGGGCACCGTTGGCCGTCTTTGCTGCCAATGGCTCTATCAACTGTTCGACCGGCGTGTTTTGGAGAAGCGCGGTTGCAAGCTTGATCGAGTAATCCCCCAAGTTGACCATGGTCTGGGCAGCGTCGATTTGCCGGAACGGCTTCATTTTCCGCAGCAACCGAAAGACGCCTGCGGCGGCGGGTTTGTCGGCCAGTATGGCGGTCGCTTCGTCGCAAACGCCATCCAGAAGCCGGAATTTGTCCCGGATGGAGCTGGCCGAGATGTTGAGCACCTGCGACAACTGTTCCACGGAAACCCCGCGCTCTGCTGCCCTGAGGATCATTCGGTGCTCTTGGACAACCGAAAGGCGGTTCACCTGCTTGTTGTAAGTGTAGCCCTCGTCGTCTGTTGAGATGAGGCAGGGGGCTACGGTTGCTCCCAGTTCCTTCAGAGCCTCCAAGCGCATTCGCCCATCCAGGATCAAGAACCGCCCGGCGGTGCCCCGGTCCAGGGAAACCACGATGGGTTCAACCAATCCCACCGTCCTGACCGAGCTCACGATCTGCTGATATTTGACGGAGGCCTTCGTACCTGCGGGCATGGCTACGCTGTAATGCAGCTGCGCCAGATGGATATCCACGCAATCCTTTTCAAAGCCCAGGCGTACGCCCGAAGGTTGCTTCTTGCTCATCGGGCCAACCCTCTGCGCGGCAGCAGGTCAGCCAGTGGTTGCGGGACGCTGGTCAGCCCCTCCGATTGGAGAAGTCCGCAGAACTCTTTGGAGGCAAACAGCTCTTTGAAGATCTGCCGGGCCAGGAGGAGCGATTGCTGCGTGAACTCGGCCTTCTTCTGGATGCGTTGATGCATCTCAACGTCCCGTTTGTAGAGCTTTGCAAGGTCCTCGGGAGTCAGCTTCTTTCGCGGTGTGCCGTGAGCATAGTAGTTTGTTCCCTTCTTTCCGCTTCTAGCTCGATGAGCCAAGATGTTTCGGACGACGGTCACCTTCTTTCCCTTGAGCTCACCGGCCTCGTAGGCGTCCATCAGCAACTGTTGCGCATCGCGATCACTTGCCCGGGAGATGTTGACGGCAAGGGCCAAGGAAATGTGGCCGGCCTCCGCGGCAGCGAGCAGACGTCGCTCTCCGCGCTCCATGAGGTTAGCCACGCTGTTCACCCAGGACGGAGTGCAGCCGAGCTTGGTGGCTATCTCCGGGTCCGAGTAACCCCGCTCTCTGAGCACCTGGACCTGTTCCATGGTCTCGGCCGCCCTGGGCGTGCGGCGGGCGACGTTCTCCACGATGCTCATCACGTGCCCGGTGTGCTCATCCACGTCCAAGATCAGGGCGGGGATGTCGCGGTGGCCCAACAGCTTGCACGCCTCAAGGCGGCCTTGGCCGCAGATCAGGGCATAGGAGAGGGATGTTTCATCGGGAGATGCCTTGCGAACGCTAACGGGGCGTTTGAGCCCCACCGTTTCGATGCTTCGGGTGATGCTTCGGTGGATGCGTTGGTTTCTGACACGCGGATTGGCGACGTGGATGTCGGCAATGGGGATCATCTGAACGCTTGTGCTTTTGTTCGTCATGCGGCCTCCAGCAATGCGGCCCGACCGGCCAAGGCGAAGAACTCCTCCAGCGTGTCCATGCGGTAGGCATCCAAGGAAAAGCCGTTGTCCTCCATGGAGGGCATGCCATCGGGAGTGAAGTCGATGGAGGGAAGCACGTAGTAATCGTGGGCATGACGGTTACCGGGATCCATCCGGATCACTACAGTCAGATGCGGCGTCAGGCTTGCATCCAGTCGGATGCGCCAGCGGTTGGAGCCGGCGGGTGTGGGCTTGCATCGTGCGATGACGACGGATGTGAGGAGCTCACCGTTCACCCGCAGCAGACCGGTATCCCGGCATGGCTCAACCCACCCGCCGTGTTGGGCGATGCCATCCACCACCAGTCGGACCATCTCGGGATGCCGCTGCCGAAGGGCACGGTTGATCTCCAGATAGGCGTAGTCGCGTTTGGGGGAGTAACCAACCAGGCTGTAGGCTCGGAGCAAACTTCCAAACCGATGGCGGAAGGCGCTGCTGGAGGGAACGCCTTCTTCTTCATCGATCAGCATCCCTGACAGCGCGCCATGCCGCTCGAGCAGCGAGCGCAGGGCTTCCAGCATCTGGCGGTCGTCCAAGTGGACCGAACGTGCCGCGATGACTGCTTGAACGCGCTCGAACAGATCAAACGGAACAATGGCTTCAAAGGCATGTTCCTTTCGCACCCACGCCTCTGGCGGGTTCTGAACGTGTTGCAGCTTCAGCTTGAACGAGGTCCGGTTGTAGACGTTGTGGCCGACGTATTTCTCATTGGTTAGTATTTGATGGATCGTCCCTCTGCTCCATAGGCCACCCACTTCATTGGGGATGCCTTCTCGGTTCAGGACGGAGGCAATGACTCGCTCGGGCATCCCGTCCTGCAGGAACAGCCGATAGATGCGCAAGACGGTTGCGACTTCTTGCGAAGGCCCGGGCACCAGGATCACCCGATCGGTCTGGATGCTCTTTTGTTCTCCTCGAGCGAGCACAGCCTTGGGCTGGAGGTGCTCGTCGACGAGTTGGCGGCGCAAGCCATACCCCGGCGTGCCTCCTTGTCGGAACCCGTGCCGCACGATGTTGCAGGCCCCTTTGAACACCTTGTCAGATAGCTCACGGCTGTATTCGGCGGCCATGCTGCGCTTGAGGCCAATCATGATGGTGGATGGCAACGAGCCATCGTTCTTGAACGCTTCCGCGCAATAGATGACCGGCACGCCATGGCTCTTACAGGTGTGAACGTAGGCGGCGGCCTCGTCGGGGTCGGGGAAGCGCCCCCAACGGCTGACGTCGTAGACCAAAATGGCGTTGAAGCCAGGGGAGGGGAGCTTCACATCCCGGAGAAGGGCTTGAAGAGCGCTTCGACCTTTGAGGTTTAGTCCACTCTTGCCGGAGTCCTCGTAGGTCTGGACGATCTCCATGCCGTGTGCCTTGGCATATTCGGCAATTGCCGCAGCCTGGTTCTCCGTAGAGTAGCGCTGATGCTCGGTCGACATGCGCACATACTGGGCAACCGGAATGTGCCGATCGGGAGACTGAATAGCATCGGTCACTGCGTGGTGCGAGGACACGGCCAGCGCTTCCCATCTAAGACTATGTATTCAGCGACCGTAGGCGGGTAGATTGACGGTCTTGTGACGCTTTGAGTTGTTGACTGAACCAATCAAGTTCGTGACGCACGGGTGTGGAGATTAGGCCGCGGGCACCGGAAGGCGCATTGGTTGCAAAGTGGACGCTTCAGGCACGTAAGCCAGCGCCACTTTCCTTTCCTCTATGTGTTCTCTACCCCGGAAATGCCGGTCGGGAGAGAGGCTGATCGGCGACGGCGTCGCGCGGGAGGCAGAGTGCTTCGTAGCTTCTGAGCTTCTGCTTTTAGGGACTTCCCGCGCTGCTGGTCCAGATTGCCGATGTTCTCAAGTTGGCCAACCAACCCGCGTTTGACCTTGGTATTGGCACCGGTGCCTTTAACCAGAGTTCGAGACTCGTGCATCTCCTTGTGTTTCCTGTTGGGCGCCCTGCTGATCCCATCGCGAAAGGCTCGTCCAGTAACAACTTTGGCGCTCGCCTTCCTAAAGACCTTTGCTTTCTCCACTTTCGAGGCAAAGCCGAACCTTCTTAGGACACGATCCAGCCACCGAACGTCACCGTGTCCGATGGTGTTGCCTGTGATTGCAACGTCATCCACGTAGAGCGAGAACGTGCCTCCCTGGTCCGCAACACGCTTAGCGATCAGGTCGAACATGTCACGGCAGGCCCAAAATGACAGAAGTACACTAGCAGGGGAGCCGGTCGCTAGTTTTCCGTTGTAGCAGACCAAGTCAGCCATCGCATCAGCAACATCCCCAGGGCATTGGAATACGTTTCTGAAAAGCTTGAAGACGCGTTGACGCGTGATGCTAGGGTAGAAATCGGAGACATCCACCGTCACCGTTGCGCCTTCCGCAAGCATGTGGCGTTCGGAGTTGGTGAGGTGAGAGCGCTTCGGGATACCAGAGTGCAGATAGTCCGGGACGCAGATCTGCTTGAGCAGCACGTTAAGTCGCTTCTGAAGCGGCTTAACGACCGCGTTTGGAGCTTGAATTAGACGTTTTTTCCCGGTCCGACGATGAGTTTGGTAGAACTCGCTGAAGTTGTCGGGCCGTTTGCACAGTGCTCGCAGGGCGCTTGGGGTTCCATCCCATTGAAGTACTCGCGCGAGTGCTTTTAAGGTCGGTAGTCGAAAGAACGCGGACGACGTGATGTCATAGCGGTTAGCGCTTTTCCGGGGGAGCGTCATCGTTAGAATCCAGTGTCCATTCCAGAATTTTCATCAGCCTCTTGGCGTTCTTCTGACGTCGCTCCGAGGAGCCTTCAAGGGCTTCGGCGAAGCTTAGGAATGTTGAAGGCGGCACATCGAATACTTCTGCGAACTTGTGTAGAAGCTCGACTGACGCAGCTTTCTTTCCTGACTCGATCTCAGATAGATGAGAGCGTGATATGCCCAGGCGCTCCGCCAGCTCACCTTGTTGCATTCGGTGAACCTCGCGGACCGTCTTTAAAGCCTTGTAAAGCATTTCCTCTCTTCCTGCATGTGTAGATAAAAAGGAGGGTGCTACTGATGAGTCTTAGAGTCCGAATGTCCTGCGCCGTGCTTAGCGATCAAGGTGGTCATACAACTTCCACACGATCATCAAGAAACGGAACAACCAAGGACCACCAAAAACTCGTTTGAACCATTTCAGCAGCAGCTGGCGCTTGTCATCTTTCCTGTCAACAGGTGAGACCATGTTGGTGTCCTCGATGCACCTTTCCGGGATTGGAAAGGCTCCGTTGCTACATCGAGAATGGGGAAACGCCAGTTACTACCCTCCTCCAATCTATGGCTGCGAGCCGTTGCCGCAGCCACCTGACCCTTCCCGATGGTCCCGGCCGTTGCCGGCCGCTGACGCGTCGCTCGGGGTGTTTTGGGCTATTCGCCCTCGAGTAGTCGCCTACTCACACCATGGCACGGATTGTTGCTCCCCGCGATGACGACATCAGCCTAACAGCTAAGCACCCGTCATGTCGCTCAGAGCGACATCATTTCGCTTCTTGTCGTTCAGTTATTGGTCATAGACCTGTTGCGGCGACGTTGCGTTGGAGCGCGGGTCTCGCGGGTGGCCGCCTAAGATCCTTGCGGCACAAGGCTCCTGGTGCCTAAGATCTTCTTTTAGTCGTTTTGCTTCATCAGCGGGGTATGTTCGGCGGACTTGTCTTTGGACATGGGGCTCGTGGATCAGGGCATCCGGCCGCGCCGGGCGGCAGCGGCAGCGGAGCGGGTACAGGGCCGTCCATGGTAACTGCTGGGGCCGGCGGGCGCCGCTGCGGTTGGCGGCCATTGGCCGTGAGGAGGCACGCAGTCAGGCCGGAACCAGGGTGATCTGCCGATGGCTGGCGATGATCTGCACGACGATCTCGAAACAGGTGGGGCCTTCGCCCTGTTGCAGGGCCTGCAGCTGGCGGGCGATGGCCTGGGTATTGAAGCTGCCCGGTGTGTCCAGCTTTGCCTGCAGCCATTGGCGGGTGGCCTCCATGCCCAGCGCCGTGCGGCTGTGGGCGATATCGGCGGCCGGACGTCACACCGCCATCGCGATACACGTCCGTGGATGCCCGGCTTCGCCGTAAATCATCTGCATCAGCCCATGGATATCAGAGGAACACTCCCGAGTAACACCGATTCGGAATTGCAGTGCAAGGGGCTACCTTCCGAAGTGGCGAAGAATCCATTTTCATACATGAGGCGGAAGATGGGGCGGCGCGTGCCTCTGGTGGCTTCTTCGTTGCGGAAGTTACTGCTGGATACCCGGTTGCCGTGCGCCGTCTCCGGCCCGCAGAAATAAACCTCAGGGTGGCGTGAACCTCTGCTGGAAAAGGGGCGTCATAAAGGAATGGGCTCTAGGGTCTATTTGTGCGCTACCTTCACAACGGTCTGCACAGTTTCATATTATTGGATCGAAATAAAAAATATCGGCCCATAAAGTTTCCCCTGGCTGCGCCGCCATCGATCGTACGGCCATGATCAAGGGAATTGAGATGCTCGCCTTACGCAACCTCCGAGTGGGATCCCGGCTGGGTGCCGGGTTTGGTTTGCTGCTGCTGTTCATCGTGGCCATCGTTGGCCTGGCGCTGTACGGAAATCATCTGAAGTCCGCCCAGTTCGAGAAAGTGGTGGACGTCAACATGGTGAAGATGCGGCTGTTGAACGACATGCTCGATACCAACAACGCGGTGTTGATGCACCGCCGGCTGATGGTGATCAAGCGCGGCGAGGATTTCGATAGGGATTATCAGAAGGCGCAGGAGCTGTCGCAGACCTACGATGGTATATGGGCCCGGTACATCAAGATCCCGCGCGATGCCACCGGCGATACCCTGGTGGCGAAAATCGACGCGGCACGCAAGGCCACAGATGCCTCCACCCAGCATCTGCATGAGCGCATGAAGGCCGGTGATTTCGACGGTGCGGCCAAGGAACTGCTGGCCGAGCAAGGGCTGGCAACCGCGTGGAACGAGGCCATCTCGTCCCTGCTGCGGCATCAGGAGGCACTCACCGAGCGCAGCCGCGAGGAATACCGTTCAACCGAATCCTGGACCGGCACGTTGTCGATCGTGTTCGGTGTGCTGAGCCTGATACTGGGTTCGCTGGCCGCATGGGCCATCACCCGCAGCCTGACCCGCCCGCTGGAGGGTGCGGTGAAGCTGGCCGACGGCATCGCCAACGGGCGGCTCGACAACAGCATCGACGCGTCCGGCAACGATGAGGTGACGCAGCTGCTCAGGTCCATGCAGCGCATGCAGGCACAGTTGCAGTCGGTGATGGCGGCGCAGGGCGAGCTGGCCCGCCAGCACGATGCGGGCAGCCTCAGCTATCGCATGGACGAGAGTGCCTTCCCCGGCGACTACGGGCGCATGGTGCATGAGACCAATGCGCTGGTCGGTTCGCACGTGCAGGTGCAGAACCGGCTGATCGAGGTGATGAAGCACTACGCCCGTGGCGACCTGTCGGTGGACATGGATGCGCTGCCGGGCGAGAAGGCGGCGATCACCCAAGCCATGGACGAGACCAAGACCAGCCTGTCGGCGATCAACGGTGAGATCCGCCGGCTGGCGACGGCAGCGGCGGCGGGTGACTTCAGCCTGCGCGGCGATGAAGATCGCTTCGCCCATGATTTCCGCGACATGGTGGCCGGGCTCAATCGACTGATGCAGACCACCGACGAGAACCTGGTGCAGGTGTCGACCCTGCTGCAGGCGATCTCGCGCGGTGACCTGACCGTGCGCATGCAGGGCGACTTCCACGGTGTGTTCGCCCGCATGCGCGATGACTGCAACGCCACCGTCGATCAGCTCACGCAGATTGTAGGCCGCATCCAGGCCAGCGCATCCAGCATCAACCTGGCAGCAGGCGAGATTGCCTCGGGCAACACCGATCTGTCGCGGCGCACCGAGCAGCAGGCGGCGAACCTGGAAGAGACGGCCGCGTCGATGGAGGAACTGACCTCCACCGTGAAGCAGAACGCCGAGCACGCACGCCAGGCCAACCAGCTCGCGATCGGCGCGCACGGTGTCGCCTCGCAGGGCGGCGAAGTGGTCGGGCAGGTGGTCACCACGATGTCGGCCATCGAAGCCTCGTCGAAGAAGATCGCTGAGATCATCTCGGTCATCGATGGCATTGCATTCCAGACCAACATCCTGGCCTTGAATGCGGCGGTGGAGGCTGCGCGTGCTGGCGAGCAGGGCAGGGGCTTTGCGGTGGTGGCCAGTGAGGTGCGCACGCTGGCACAGCGCTCGGCCGGCGCGGCCAAGGAGATCAAGGGCCTGATCGAGGAGTCGGTCGGCAAGGTCGCCGATGGATCGGCGCTGGTCCGCCAGGCTGGCACCACCATGGGCGAGATCGTGGCCTCGGTGCAGCGCGTGACCGACATCATGGCCGAGATCTCTGCCGCATCGCAGGAGCAGAGCTCGGGCATCGAACAGGTCAACCAGGCGGTGGTGCAGATGGACGAGACCACGCAGCAGAACGCGGCGTTGGTGGAAGAAGCCAGCGCGGCGGCGCGTTCCATGGAGGAGCAGGCCAACCTGCTGGCCGAGGCGGTTTCGGTGTTCCGCACCGGTGCGGCGACGGCGGCCGCTGCGGCGCGCCCGGTTCTGGCCGCGGTCACCGCGAAGGTGACGCCGGTACGTAGGCCGGCGGTGCTGGCGCCACGCATCGAGCCGACGCTGGCGGCCAACGCAGGGGGTTGGGAAGAGTTCTAGCAGGGGAGCTGCCATCAGGGAGACGGCGCCCATCACGATGGCTGATCGTGATGGGCGCGGATTTTTTCCTGAACGCGCGATGGCCGGTGGGTTGCCCGGCACGCGCATTTCACCTCCGGTTGCCAAGCCCGGGAGGACACTTGCGCCATACCGGAACTCAGGAGATTGCGATGAAGACCTCGACCCGATTGCTTGTGCTGGGCACCCTGCTGGCGGCATCGTCGGTGGCCGGCGCACAGACCTATGGGCCGCGCGACGAAGGACGCCGCTTTAACGACGGCAGCCGCGTGGTCTGCAAGAACGTGGAAGTGCAGCGCAACTCACGCGATCCCAACCGTATCGCCGGTACGGCCACCGGCGCGGTGATCGGCGGCCTGCTGGGCAACCAGGTGGGCGGCGGCAATGGCAAGAAGCTCGCCACCGTGGCAGGCGCCGTGGCCGGTGGTGCGGCGGGCCGGCAGATCCAGGGCAACCAGCAGCAGAAAAATGGTGATCGCGTGGTCGAACGCCGCTGCGAACGCGTCTATCGCTGATCGGTTGCTGCCACACACCATTCAGCCCTTCCACATCGCAGTACTCGAACGCCGGCCCTGTGCCGGCGTTCGTCGTTCCGGACCGGTACCGCTGGCTCCAGTGTCGTGCCTATACTGCGCCGACTCAACGGATGAACGTCCAGTGAACGAATCGGCTCCAGCTCCCCAACCGGCACCGCTAGCCGGGCATGACCCGATACCGGAAGCGACTGCCCATCCCCATCGCGTGCGTGATCGCACCGATGAACTGGAGCTCTTCATTTCGGGCCTGCTGGCGTTCGCGCTGCTGGCCGTGCCCGGTTATCTGTTCGACGCCTGGGCGCGCAGCAGCCTGCACACCGAAGGCATGTACTTCCAGATGCTCTGGTTCGGTTTCAGCATCAGTGTTGGCATGTGCTATGTGCTGGCAGTGGCGTTGATCATCCACCTCACGGTGCGTGGTTACTGGATCGGGCTGATCGGCCTCAGGTCGCACTTCCCCGATGGCATTGACTGGGCGCGCCTGCCAAGAATGGGGGCGGTCACGCGCGCCTTCCTGCAGGCCCGGGACGGAGGCCTCGATGGCAGCATCGAACGTGCCGATCGGCTGGCGACGATGCTGTTCTCGACCACTCTGCTTGCGGTGCAGACATTGGCGGGCACGCTGGTGTTGGCCGTTCTGACGCTCGGTGTGTCGATGGTGATCGGCGCGCTGTCCGGTGGCGCCGATCATGTCGCCATGCTTGCCCTGTGCAGCGTGCTGGCCGCAATGCTGGCACTGGCCGTGGCCCCCGGTATCCTGGAAAAGATCGTGGCGCGGCGGCGCGCGCGCGGGCAGCCCCATGAACGACCGCAGCGACTGCTGGAGGGCATGCTGGCGGCACTGCAACGGGTTCCGCTGTTGCGCCTGATGCAGGCCATGCAGCTGACCATGCAGAGCAACCTGCGCTCGCGTTCGTTCATGGCGGCCTACCTGTTTGCGGTGCTGGTAGCGATGCTGCTGGCGGCCGTGCAGGTGATGGCGTCGTTGAAGTTCTCGCTCTTCAACCGCTATCAGATCGTCACGGAAGCGGCGGTTGAGCACGGCATGCTGAGTGCGCATTACGAATCGATGCGTTCGGCGCATGACCAGCTGCTGCCGTATCCGATGATCCCGTCGGACACGATCAGCGGTGCGCAGCTTCGCGTGTTCATTCCGCATCGCCCGCAACGCGACAATCCGCTGGCGCGCCAGCATTGCACCGCACTTCCGGACGCGCGCAATGAGGCGGCGGGGCAACAGGCCGCCAATGCCGCAGTGGAGTGCCTTTCCCGGCTCTGGCAGGTCAAGCTGGACGGCACCCCGGTCGACGTGCAGGGCTTCGTGCCCATGGAGCGGCGTGACCTGGATATGCGCGGCCTGGTGGGCTATCTGCCTACCCGGGGGCTCGCGCCGGGGCGCCATGACCTGGAACTGGTGTGGAATGCCACAGGCGGCGAGCGCGGGGGCGGACGGCGTCGCACGTTCCGCATCCCGTTCTGGTACGCCCCGGACCCCTGAACGTTGGATCGATGCGGCCATGCCGCGCCGCTTGAACAGGCCGCTTACGACTTAATCCCCTCCGTCCCCTTTTCGGGCGAGGAGGCGCCAGGTGGCGAGGCTGCCGTAGAGCAGCAGCAGGACGGTGAGGGTGATCAGTTCGTGGCTGACGTCGGCCAGGCGGGCGTCCATCTGGTTCAGGCGGACCATCAGGTTGATGCCCGAGGTGGTCGGCAGCAGCTGTGCCAGCCAGACCAGTGGTTGCGGCGTCATCACCGCCGGCCACGACAGGTTGGCCAGGAAGAACAGCGGGATCGAGGTGGCGATGATGTACTGGAAGGCGCGCTCGCGGGTGCGGAAGAAGCTGCCGACGAACAGGCCGAAGGCCACCGTCGCCGCAATGAACAGCGTGCCACCCAGCAGCTGGCCCAGCGGGTTGCCGCCGCGTGGATAGTCCTGCACCCAGGCAGTGAAACCGGCATACCAGAACAGGCCGAACAGGCCGATCAGGCCGAAGCCCAGTGCCATGCCGGCCAGCGTCGGCAGGTCGAAGCGCAGGCGCCGGCCGAGTGCAAGGCGGCGGCCGCCGAGCAGGACGCCGATGCCCATCAGCAGCGTCTGGTGCACGATCAGTTCGGCCACGCCGGGTACGATGGCGCTGCCATAGCCTTCCTGCGTGTTGTACAGCGGGCGCTGCACAAGCGTGACCGGCGGTGCCTGCGGTGCACCCATGAAGGCGGCCTGGCCGACCACGGCATCACGCCCGAACGCACCCAGCGCATCAGCCACGCTGCCCAGCACCCAGCTGGCGCGGCCCAGGTAGGCACCGTTGCCAAGCAATACCAGCTTGGCCGGATGGCCGCGCAGGATGTCGCGTTCCAGGTTGGCCGGGATCACGACGATGCCTTCGGCATGGCCGGCTTCGAGCTGCCGGCGTGCGCTGTCGACGTCCGCCGGTTGCCCGACCACGCGCGCGACGCGCAGTGCGTCGAGCTTGCGCAGCAGCTCGCGGCTGGTCGCGCTGTGGTCTTCGTCCACCACCAGCACCGGCAGGTTGCCGGCCACCTGGTGCCGGTAGGCGGCTGGATAGAAGAACGAGTACAGGATCACCGCACCGACCATCACCACGATCGCGTAGCGGTCGCAGAGCACCGCCATCAAGGTCTGCCGCAGGCTGCGCCAGAGTGCGCTCATGCGTCGGCCCCTGCGGGTCGTGCGGCGGCGGGTGTGCGTGCAAAGGCGATCAGGCGCAGGCCGCCAATGCCACCTGCGACCCCCGCCATCAGCAGCAATGTGGCCAACGGCCCCAGCGAAACCTGCAGCGGCGAACCGATGAACTGCTGCTGGGTCTGCAGCTTGATGTAGGCGCTGAGGGGCAGCAGCTGATGCCAGACGCGGGTGAACAAGGGACCGTCGAGCACCGGGAAGGTGGCGCTGGAGAATGCAAGCGCGGTGCCAATGCTGAGGCCGACCGCCGACAGCGCAGTACCCATGTCACGGGTGACGCCGACGAAGAACAATGCGTAGGCGGCCGTGGCCAGGTAGAACAGCGGCTGTGCGAGCAGCAGCAGGAATACGCTGCCCGCCACGCCATCGCCACGCAGCCAGGCCAGGTAGCCGATGCCGAGCGCGCCATACACCGAGAACAGCAGGATGTACGGCGCGACCTTGCCGGCAATCGCCGCCCACGGCGCGCGGCCCAGCCAGGCGGGCAGGGTGCCGTCGCGGATCTCGCGTCCAAGGCTGCCGGCCACCGCAAGTGCCAGTACCAGCGACAATACCGCCGGGAAGATCAACGGCAGCAGGAACAGCTCGT
The DNA here is from genome assembly GCF_059371555.1 of Stenotrophomonas sp. YJH_SMC_10. Taxonomy (NCBI): domain Bacteria; kingdom Pseudomonadati; phylum Pseudomonadota; class Gammaproteobacteria; order Lysobacterales; family Lysobacteraceae; genus Stenotrophomonas; species Stenotrophomonas sp. YJH_SMC_10. The sequence goes on from NZ_JCAFUS010000002.1 coordinate 226,745, forward strand.
AGCTGCGCGCCGGGTTGTACAGAATGTCCGACTGCACCGCGATGGGTGCCGCGCGCAGCTTGCCCGGGCCGACCTGCAGGCCGATGCGCTCGCGCAGCAGGCGTGCGTTCCATGCGGAAACCGCGTCGCCGATGTCGCGCGACGCCGACTGGCCGGTGGTCATGTAGGTGGCGTTGTAATAGGCAAACACCGTGCCCTGGCGCCCACGCAGCGCCTGCCGGGTGACATCGCGCGGCACCAGCACGATCGCGAACACGTCCAGCCTGCGCAGCTGCGAACGTGCTTCTTCCAGATCGATCGGCTGGCTGGCGACGCGCACGCCGGGACTGGCGTCGAGCATGCGCAGCAGCAGGCGGCTGTCACTGCTGTGGTCGAGGTCGACCACGGCGATCGGGATATCGCGCATCACCGAGGGCGTGAACATCCATGCCATCACCGCCAGCATCAGCAGCGGCAGCAGGGTGACCAGCATCAGGTCGGCGCGGTTGCTGCGCAGCGACCGCAGCTCGCGCCGCCAGGAAGCGGAGAAGCCAGCCTGGCCGGGGCTCAGTGCTGGGGCCATGCGAACAGCACGCTCATGCCAGGGCGGAAGCCCTCGATGCGGCGTACCGGGCGCACCCGCACCTCGAAGCTGCGGACATCGTAGCCGGACGACTGGCGGGTGGTACGCCAGGTCGCATAGTCGCCAGCCGGGTTGATGAAATAGACCTCGAACTCGCCGTCCTGGCGGAGCGCCGGCACGCTGCCTTTCAGCTTGCTGCCGACCTTCAGGCCCTGCATCTGCGATTCGCGCAGGTTCATCGCCACCCACATGCGGTCGATGTCGACCAGGGTGAACACCGGGTAGCCGGCCGGCACCAGTTCGCCCGGGTCGGCCATGCGCTTGTTGATCTCGCCCGCCACCGGCGCGCGTCCTTCCACCTCGACACGCGCGGCGTTGACTTCGGCCACCGCGCCCTGGGCCTGCTGCACCTGGCCCTGCGCGGCGCGCTTGTCCTGCTCACGCGCGCCGGCCAGGGCCATGTCGTACTGCGCGCGTGCGGCACGGGCCAGCTCACGCGAACTGGTGGCCTGGGCCTGCGCTTCATCACGCTTCTGCCGGGTCATCACCCCTTCGTTGAACAGGTTCTGCACGCGCTGGTAGGTCGCTTCGGCCAGCGTCGCGCCTGCTTCGGCGCGCCTCCAGTTCGCTTCGGCGGCGCGGATGTCTTCGCTGCGCGCGCCTTCGTCGGCCTTGTCGGCCACTGCCTGCGCAGCGGCCAAAGCGCCATGCGCCTGCTGTTCCTTGGCGGCCACTTCGGGGCTGTCGAGCAGGAACAGCACCTGCCCGGCCTGCACGCGGTCGCCCTCGCGCACCTTCAGTTCGGCCACGCGCGCGGTGATCTTGGCGGCCACGTTGATCGTGTCCGCATCGGCCATGCCCTGGATCTGGTCGCCAGGGCTGCGCCAGGCCAGCCACAGGCCGAGCACCACCACGACCAGCAGCACCACCACCAGGATTGGTCCCAACCGGCGCTTGCCCGGGGGCGTCGTCGCATCGTCGTGCAGCACATCACTCATGGTCGATCACCTCGTCCGCACGCCGCCGGAACTCTTCGAAACGGTCCATCTGTCCACTGACCTCCAGCAACTGTGCCAGCGCAATATCGTATTGGTAGGCGGCCTGTGCGCGCTCGACACGGGCGCCGCCCAGGCCGAGCCGCGCGTCGATCACATCCAGCGAGGTGGCCTGGCCTTCGCGGAACGCCAGCTCCTGCAGGCGCAGGTTTTCCTGCGCCTGGGCGATGCTGCTGTCGAGCAGCACGTACTGCTGGCGTGCGGTTTCCAGCTCGTTCCAGGCCTTGCGCACGCCCAGTGCGACCTGGTTCTCGGCCTCGCGCAGGCCTGCTTCGGCCTGGTCCTGCTGCGCACGCGCGGCGCTGATCTGCGCCGGCCGCGAGTTCGGCGACAGGAAGGTGTACTTCAGGCCGATGCCGAATGCCCAGTCCGGATCGGTCAGCATCTCGTCGCGGCGGCGGAAGTCGTACTGGCCGAAGGCGAAGATCTGTGGCTTCAGCTTGGCCTGCTGCACGCGCACGCCCTGTTCGGCCTGCGCCACCATCGCCCGCAGGCGCGCGATCTGTGGCTGCCGTGCCTGCGCGGTGCGCTCGAAGCTGGCAACCGGTTCCAGCGGCGCACGCTGCACGAACAGCGGCGACATCGGCTGCACATCGCCGCCACTGCGCAGCAGCGTGGCCAGTGCAGCCTTGAGCGTGGCCAGGTCGTTCACTGTCTTCTGGTACTCACGCTCGGCCTTGTCGCGGGCCACGGTGGCCTGCAGGCGCTGCGCACGGGTGGCGAAACCCTCGCGTTCCAGCTTCTCTGCGTCGGACAGGTGGCGGTTGAGGCCATCGCGCACATCGCGGCGCACGTCCACCGCCTGCTCGGCCAGGCGCTGCCCGAAGTAGGCCTGGGCCAGCTGCACGGTCAGCGATTGGCGTTGTGCTTCGCGCTCGGCGCTGGCCTGTTCGTGGGCGGCACTGGCCGCACGCTGCGCGGCCGGGATCACGCCGCCGGTGTACAGCGGCAACACTGCGGTGACCACTGGACGGGTGCGCCAGTCGCGCTCGGTGAACGACAGCGGCGAATCGATGCCGAAGGCTTCAGCCACCGGCGCCAGTGAGCCCAGCGGCAGGGTGAGCGTCTTCTGGAACTGCAGGCGGCGCACTTCGCCGGTGATCTCCGGCAGGCGCAGCAGCCGGGTGGCGTCCTGCAGGTCCTGCTTGTTGCGCACGGCGGCATCGGCAGCGGCCAACGCATCGGAGACCTGCTCCAGGCGTTGCCGTGCCTGTTCCCAGTCCAATGCCGGTGCGTCGCTGGTGGTCTGCGCGGGTGCGGCGAATGGCAGGCAGGCTGCCAGCGCCAGCACGGCCTTCGCGCGGTGCGTCCCTGTACGTCGGCCGATCACGCCCATGCCGTCCCAGTGGTAAAGAAGTGCGCAAAAGGTAGTGCGCCTGGTGTGAAGCCGGGGTCTGCGGTCATCGTCTCGTCCTCAACGAAGGGTGCCGCTGGCCGCAGTGCGCAGCGCCTGAGTGATGTGCTGCAGCGTGCTTGAGCGCACGGCGGCATGCTGCCAGTACAGGGGCACATCGAGCCAGCGGCGGGGTTCCAGTACCACCACGCGGCCGGCGCGCACGGCGGGCGCGACCAGGGTTTCCGGGGCCATGCCCCAGCCGAGTCCGCACGCAGCGGCTTCGACGAAGCCGGTGGAGGAGGGCAGGTAGTGTAGCGGCGGCTGCAGTCGGGCGCGGGTCAGCCGTCGCACGAAGCGCCATTGCAGTTCATCTTTGCGGTTGAACACCAGCATCGGTGCGTGCGCCAGGGTTGCGGCCTGCATGCCATCGCTGAAGTACCGGCGGGCGAAGGCGGACGAAGCAATTGCCTGGTAGCGCATGGCGCCCAGCGGGTGCACGTTGCAGCCCTTCACCGGCCGGCCTTCGGCAGTGACCGCACCCAGCACGCTGCCATCGCGCAGCAGTTGCAGGGTGTGGTCCTGGTCGTCCATGCGCAGGTCGAACAGGTAGCCATGGCGCTGGTGGAGGTCGGCGACGGCCGGCACGAACCATGTATCGAGCGAGTCATCGTTGACCGCCAGCGGGATTGGCCTGCGTCCGGCGTCGCTGCCGCGTTCGGGCAGCAACTCGGCCAGGGCCTCGGCTTCCAGTGCCTGCATCGGTCGCACGCGGCGCAGCAGCGCCTCACCGGCGGCGGTAGGCCGGCACGGGGCCTGGCGCACCAGCAGCACTTGGCCGAGCCGGTCTTCCAGTGCCCTGATCCGTTGCGACAGTGCCGACGGGCTGATCGACAGGCGGCGTGCCGCAGCCTCGAAGCTGCCTTCTTCCAGCACGGCAGCGAATGCGGACAGTTGCGGATGTACCAGGTCCACGCCGGCGCCTCTTCAGTTTTTCTGTACAGGATAAAGAAAAACAAGATTGCCTGAAGGTGGCCATCGGCCGCACCCTGCGCGTCCTCCTGCCGCCTGGCCCGTTCCTGATGTGGATCACCGCTTTCGCTGCCGGCCTGTTCGCAGGCGCCGGCCTCATCATCGCCATCGGTGCGCAGAACGCCTTCGTGCTGCGCCAGGGCCTGCAGCAGCGGCATGTGGGCAGGGTGGTGCTGGCCTGCGCCGGCGCGGATATCGCGTTGATCCTGGCCGGCGTGGGCGGCATGGGTGCACTGGTGCTGCAGTGGCCGCTGCTGCTGCAGGTGCTGCGCTTCGGTGGCGCGGCGTTCCTGCTCTGGTATGGCGTGCAGGCCGGGCTGCGCGCGTGGCGCGGTGGCAGCGTACTGGCCGCGGCCGAGGCGCAGGCCGGCAGTGCGCGCCAGGTGCTGCTGACCTGCCTGGCCTTCACCCTGCTCAATCCGCACGTCTACCTGGATACCGTGGTGCTGCTGGGCAGCCTGTCCACGCGCTATCCGGGTGACCTGCGCTGGGCCTTCGGCGCCGGGGCGTGCCTGGCCAGCGTGGCCTGGTTCTGCACGCTGGGCTATGGCGCGCGACTGTTGCAGCCGGTGTTCCGCAGGCCAGGTGCCTGGCGGGTGCTGGATGCCGCCGTGGCGGTCTTCATGTTCTGCCTGGCGACACTGTTGCTGGTGCGCCCGCTCTAGGCCGCGTCCACCGCGCACAGTGGCGCTTCGCCGGGGCGCAGGGTCAGCACGCGCACGCCGTTGCGGGTTACCGCCACCGTGTGTTCGAACTGCGCCGACAGCTTGCCGTCGCGGGTGTAGACCGGCCATTGGTCCGGCTGCTGGCGGATGGCCGGCTTGCCCTGGTTGAGCATCGGCTCGATGGTGAACACCATGCCTTCTTCCAGCACCAGGCCGGTGTTGGGATGGCCGTAGTGCAGGACCTGCGGTTCCTCGTGCATCTCCTGGCCAATGCCATGGCCGCAGTACTCTTTCACCACGCTGTAGCCGTGGCTGCGCGCGTGGCGGGCAATGGCGTGGCCGATGTCGCCCAGGCGCGCGCCGGGGCGCACTGCGGCGATGCCTTTCCACATCGCCTGGTAGGTCGCCTGCACCAGCCTGCGCGCGGCGTAGTCGACCTCACCGACCAGGTAGGTGGTGCTGGAGTCGGCGATGTAGCCGTTCTTCTCCAGGGTGATGTCGAGGTTGACGATCTGGCCGTTGCGCAGCACGTCGGTGGTGCTGGGCACGCCGTGGCAGATCACGTTGTCGATCGAGGTGTTGAGCACATACGGGAAGCCGTATTGGCCCTTGCTGGCCGGCCGCGCCTGCAGCTCGTCAACGATCATGCGCTCGACGAAGTCATTGATCTCCATCGTGCTGCGTCCTTGCAGCGGCAACCGGTCGAGCGCGGCGAACACCTGTGCCAGCAGGCGCCCGGATCCGGCCATCAGCTCAACTTCTTCCGGCCGTTTGATGATGCCCATGGACTCAGGCCTGACCTGGCGCCAGCAGCGGCGGCTGCACCCCGGCCGCGCGCAGTTCACTGGCGACGATGTCCTGGAAACTCAGCGTCGGGTTCATTTCGCACAGCATGCCGACCCGGATCCAGAAGTTGGCCTGGGCGTTGATCGAGCGGCTGGAAACGGTGCAGGCACGGCGCAGCTGGTCGTGCAGGGTGTCATCGATGTTGACGATGCCCATGGGCGGTCCTGGAGGGGTGAATATATGAATCGTATATGTTTCGTATATCCAGCTCAAGGCCGCATCGTTCAGTCCACGTCGGTGGCAAAGCGCAGGCGGTTGCCGTCGGGGTCGCGCAGCCGCATCTCGCGGCTGCCCCATTCGGTGTCATGCGGCGGCTGTTCGATCGGCACGTTGGCAGCGCTGAAGGCGCGGTGCAGGGCGTCTACGTCCTCGACGATGAAGTACACCGCGCCGCCGACTTCACAATCGCCGCTGTGCTCGGTGAGGAAGATCGTCTGGCCGTCGCGGGTGAGCTGGGCGAACAGTGGGAAGCCTGGTTCGAAGCGGTGTTCCCAGTCGACCACGAAACCCAGTCCCTGCACGTAGAACGGCAGGGTGGTATCGGCGTGGCGCATGCGCAGTTGCGGGATGACGGTCTGGGGCATCGCGGCGGCTCCGGGGCGGGAGTCCAGTGTAGTGCCGGCCGCTGGCCGGCATCCGCATGCGCCCGGGAACAACGAGGCTGCCGGCCAGCGGCCGGCACTACCGGAGCTACGCTGGCCAGCGGCCGGCACGACCGGACGCGGTCAGCAGGCGGTTGGCACCGAAGCCATCGCCGCCAGCAGCTCGCGGTTCACCTGCTGGTGCCGCGCCTGCCACGCGGGCAGGTCATCGGCACGGATGTCGGGCTGGCCATCCAGCGAGGACAGCCAGCGCTTGAAGCGGCTGCGGTAGTGGGCCAGCGACACTTCGCCGGTGATGTCACTGCCGACCAGGCCACCGGCGCGCAGTGCTTCGATCACCACCAGCGCGTGTTCCAGCTGGAAGCGGCCCTGGTCCCAGTTGCTGCGGGCAACGTCCTCGGCGAACACATCCTTGTCGATCGACAGGTAGGTCGGCTGCGGTGACTTGGCCTGCTCGGCGGCGAACGCGGCGACCAGGGCCTCGGGATGCTCGAAACGGCGGAAGGCGTGGCCCATGCCGAGGCGATGGCCCCAGCCCACGTCCACATCCATGCACCAGTAGGTCAGGCGCCCGCCCATCAGCGGGCGCCAGTGGTTCTCCCAGGCGTGGCCGAGGCCGATGTCACTGGAGGTGATGCCCAGCACATGGACGTGCGAGATCTGCGGCAGCTTGCTGGCCGCGTTCACCCAGGAACCGCAGTGCATGCCGAACGGGAAACGCATGTTGTCCGGATGGTTGTCCAGCACCACCAGCTGGAACGGCGCCTGCGCGCGCATGCGGCGCAGCAGCGGCAGGCTGAGATGATGGAAATCACCACTGCCGAGCATCACCGTGCCGAGCTGGGCCGGCAGCGGTGCCAGCACTTCAGCGGCGAAACGATCGAGGGTGGCGTTGCTGCACGCGAAGCGCAGTGGATCGTGCCACTGCGGCAGCGCCAGGGTCTGCGCTTGGGGCAGCGGCAGCACGCCACCGTCCAGGTCCAGGATCAGCGGGGAACGCAACGGCATCGTTCAACCGCCTCCATCCGGTTCGCCCTGCAGATAGGGCGCCAGCCTGCGCAGCGCAACGCGCAGCAGCGGGGAGCGTGCGTGGATCGCGTGCCGGGTAGAAGTGAAGCGGGCGCCCAGCTCGGCCTTGATCCGCGAGTCGGTCCAGCCGGCCACGTAGTGGCTCAGGCCGTGCTGCAGCGCGTACTCCAGGTTGTGCATCCAGCTGACTGCGTACAGGTTGTGCTCGCGCGACTGCGGATAGGCCAGGCCGATGTACTTGTCCACCAGTTTGCCGGCATGCACGTAGCACAGGTTCCAGCCGATCAGCTGGCCCTGGTGGCGGTACAGGAACATCCGTCCCTGGCCCTGGCTGTCGGCCAGCAGGTACTGGAAATAGGGCAGGTCGAGCTGGTCGAAATGCACCGCGCTCTGCGCGTATACGCCCAGGTACAGCGCGTACAGCTCAACCTGCAGCCGCGGATCGGCCAGCGCCGGATCACCGGTGGCGATGCAGTCGACCTGCAGGTCGTCACGCGAACGCAGCTTGCGGCGGATGTTCTTGCGGCGCGAGGACGACAGGCGGCCAAGATAGCCATCGAGCGAATCGAAATCGATCGCCACCCAGGCCAGTGGCATGCCTTCCAGCTCGACGAAGCCCCGTGCCAGCAGCGCCTGCAGGAAGGCGCTGCTGTGGGCGTTGGCGGCATCGTCCAGCAGCGGCGAATCGACCGCCAGGTCCTTGACCACCAGCAGGCGCGCATCGCCGATCGCGTGACGCGTCACGTCCTCGGCCAATGCCTCCGGCGCCACGTGCGCCGGCAACGGGGTGTACTCGGTGCTGGTGGCACCGACGAAACGGGTCTTCCAGGTGATCCATGGCCGCCACAGGCGCGACAGCGGCAGGCCGAGCAGCCTGCCGCGCAGCCCGTCGTCCATCGTGGTGGTCAGGTCCAGCGGCGCACGGAAGGTCGGCAGGCCGCTGGGAAGGCGGCCTGCCTCGAATCCGAGCGGCGGGTGGGCCAGGAAGCCCTCCAGCAGCGCGGCCGGTTCCAGCGCGGTGCTGGATGCGCGTGACGTCATCTCCATCGGCACGGGAACCGGCGGCGCACCGGCCTCAGCCCTTGGCCTTGGTCAGCGCCTGGTCGAGCAGGGTGATGGCCAGGTCGATCTCTTCGTAGCTGATGTCCAGCGACGGCGCGAAGGTGATCACGTTCTTGTACCAACCACCCACATCGAGCACGAGGCCCATGCGCTTGCCGTCGTGCAGCAGGTCACCGGCCAGGCCGATGTCGACCATGCGGTCCAGCAGCTCCTTGTTCGGGGTGTAGCCGTCGGCCTGGCAGATCTCGGCGCGCAGGGCCAGGCCCAGGCCGTCGACGTCGCCGATTTCCGGGTGGCGCTTCTGCAGGCCACGCAGGCCGTCGAGGAAGTAGGCGCCCTTTTCCGGCACGGTGCGCTCGTAATCCATTTCCTTGCCCAGCTTCAGCACTTCCAGGCCCAGGCGGGTGCCCAGCGGGTTGGAGTTGAAGGTGGAGTGGGTGGAGCCCGGCGGGAATACGGTCGGGTTGATCAGCTCCTCGCGCGCCCACAGGCCCGACAGCGGGTTCAGGCCGTTGGTCAGCGCCTTGCCGAACACCAGCACGTCCGGGGTCACGCCGAAATGCTCGATCGACCACAGCTTGCCGGTGCGCCAGAAGCCCATCTGGATCTCATCGACCACCATCAGGATGCCGTACTTGTCCAGCACGCGCTTGAGGCCGGTGAAGAAGTTGCGCGGCGGGATGACGTAGCCGCCGGTGCCCTGGATCGGCTCGACGTAGAACGCGGCGTACTCGGCCTGGCCGACCTTGGGATCCCACACGCCGTTGTACTCGCTTTCGAACAGGCGCTCGAACTGCCACACGCAGTGGTCGGAATACTCGTCCGGGGTCATGCCCTTCGGGCGACGGAAGGGGTACGGGAACGGGATGAACATCGCACGCTCGCCGAAGTGGCCGTAGCGGCGGCGGTAGCGGTAGCTGGAGGTGATCGACGATGCACCCAGGGTGCGCCCGTGGTAGCCGCCCTCGAAGGCGAACATCAGGCTCTTGCCGCCGCGCGCGTTGCGCACGATCTTCAGCGAGTCCTCAATGGCCTGCGCGCCGCCGACGTTGAAGTGCACGCGGCCGTCGAGGCCGAACTTCTCGTGCATGTCCACGGCAATGGTCTTGGCCAGCTGCACGCGGGTCGGGTGCAGGTACTGGCTGGCGACCTGCGGCAGGGTGTCGATCTGGTCCTTCAGGGCGTCGTTCAGGCGCTTGTTGCTGTAGCCGAAGTTGCAGGCCGAGTACCACATCTGCAGGTCGAGGTAGGGCACGCCCGCACCGTCGAACATGTAGCTGCCTTCGCCGCGCTGGAAGATCTTCGGCGGGTCGACGTAGTGGACGGTATCGCCGAAGGAACTGTAGCGGGCTTCGTCGGCCAGCAGCTGCGCATCGGAGGCAGCCGCGTCGGCGTTCTTGTCAAAAATGTTCATGCAGTTCGGTTCCGTGGAGGACGTTCGGAAGGGCGCAACAGGGGAGCGTGCGTGGAGGAGAGGGCTCAGGCGGTGGCCAGCAGCAGGGGCAGTGCGGCGGGCTGCGGGCTGGCGTCGAGGCGACGTGGCTGCAGCAGGCTGCCATCGAGCAGGCGCGGCAACAGCGCGATTGCATCGTGGAAGGTATCGATGGCGGCATGCGCGATGCCGGCATTCGTGCAATGGGTGATCAGGCGGCGCTTGGCGAACACGAAGTCGGCATCTTCAGAGACGCAGAAGTCCGAGCTGCCGTCGCCGATCATCAGCACGCGGGGGGCTTCGTTGGCGCGCGCCTGCGCAGCGCAGGTGCACTTGCAGGTCCCGCTGCGGCACCCTTCGGCCTGGTAGGGCGACTCCAGTTCCCAATGATCTTCGCACCAGCGCAGGTGGTTGGCCACCACCGGCAGCGGTGGCAGACCATGGTTGGCAAGGATGCGGTGGATCGCGTAGTCCAGGCCGTCGCTGACGACGCGCAGCGGCAGGCCCAGCTGTTCGGCGCGGCTGACGAAGGCCGCGAAGCCCGGATCGATCTGCACCTGGTCCAGGTGCGCGTCGAGCGTGGCCGGGTCCAGCTTCAGCAGCCGCACCTGGCCCTGCATGCATTCACGCGAGCCGATCACGCCCGATTTCCACTGCTCTTCCAGCGCCTGCCAGCCGGGCTGACCGTACTTTTCCAGCAGCGAGTCGATGACATCTTCCAGGCTGATGGTGCCGTCGAAGTCACACAGGATGCTCCAGCGCATGGGCAGGTCCGTCGATGAGAGAAACGTCCGGCACGATGCCGGGGCAGGCTCAATGTAGGCAGGCCGCCTTTCGTGTTCCTTTCCTGTTGAAAGCCTGCACCGCAGGCGGGGGAAAGTGTTCAGGAATCGCGCTTGCTGAACGGGCGTAATGCCCTGGAAACCGCGGTTTCAGAGCTGCGCAGCGGCCAGCGCCCGCAGGATCTCCGCGGTTTCCTCAGGGGTCTGCCAGGCGCTGTTGCCGACGGTCAGCATGCGTGCGGCGAAGTCACGTGCGTTGGGCATGTCGTCCTGCGGCACGACGCCGCGCAGGTAGGCGTAGTCGGGCAGGGCATGGATGAACATGCGGCTGGCGCCAAGGCCGCGCGGCCACAATGCGTCCAGTGCGGCATCACGGGCGCGTTGGCTTGGCATCAACAGCATCAGCATCGGCCAGGTTCCGCCGGTACCGGCCAGGCCGTCGACCACCTCCACCGCCGGCAGCTGTGCCAGCTGCACACGCAGCTGCAATGCGCGCAGGCGCCCGGCCTGCAGGAACGCAGGCAGCCGCCGTGCAGCGTGGGCGCCGATGTTCTGCCGCCATTGGCTGACCCGGTGCTGCGGTATGTCCAGCGGGAAAATGTCACCGACCGCCTCTTCCAGATCACCGCGCTGCAGCGCGTTGCGCAGTGGATTGCCGTACACCAGCGACAGCAGCGAGGGGCGGTAGCAGGCGGCAAGGCCCAGCAGCTGCACGCTGCGCAGCAGCTCCCAGCGCAGGCTGGAACGCACCTGTTCTGCGGCATGCTCGGCCAGCGCGGCCCGCAGCTCGTCATCGCGGCTGACCAGCAGGCCGCCTTCGTGCAGGCTCAGGCCCTTGCCGGCGGCCAGGCTGAAGAATCCGATGTCGCCACGCAGGCCGACGCTGCTGTTGCCGATCCGGGCGCCCAGCGCCTGCGCGGCATCTTCGATGACCCAGGCCCCGGCGCGGCGGGCGATGTCGCAGGCCCGTTCGACATCGGCGATGCGACCGCCGAGGTGGGTCGGCAGGATGGCCAAGGTGCGCGCATCGGCCAGGCGCGAGAGCTGTGCCGGATCAAAGTCGAAATGGCCACGGCGGGTATCGCACAGCTGCACGCGCAGGCCGAGGCTGTGTACCGCGATCGGCACCAGCGGGCAGGTGTAGGCCGGCAGGATCACGGTATCGCGCTTGGGTGCGCGCTTGCGCAGGGTGCGCAGCGCGATCAGCAGGGCATGGGTGCCGGAGCAGGTCAGCTGCAGCGGCGGTGTGCCGAGCTGGTTCGCCAGGATCTCGCGCAGGTCGCCGCCACCGGGCAGGAAGTCGCTGGCCCGCATCGGCAGGCCGGCCGTCGGCGGCAGTTCGCGCGCGAACAGGCTCATCGCCGCGCGCTCATGGCGTGCTTGCGGCGGGGCTGTGTGGATCGTCTGCTTCGGCGCGACCGAGGCAGACGATGCCGGCCACGATCAGGACCGCACCGACCAGGTGGTGCAAGGTCAGTGGCTCGTTCAACAGCCACGCCGACAGCAGCAGCACGCTGATCACTTCCAGGTGCGAGGCCGCGAATGCGGGGCCGATCGGCGCATGGCGCAGCAGGCTCATCCAGGTGAAGAACGCGCCGACGTAGCCCAGGATCGCGCCGTACACCCAGGGCTGCGACAGCACGCGCAGCAGCCAGGCGGTGTTGGCCTCGACCGGCAGCGCGGCATCGCCGGCATACTTGAAGCACAGCTGGGCCAGCGTATCGAAGGCCATCAGCAGCGGGAAGCCGATCACATACAGGCGCCTCATGAGCCGGCCCCCACCACCGCCACGCCCGCCGTGACCAGCAGCATGCCGGTCACCCGCAGCGGCGTGAGCTTCTCGCGGAACAGGATGCGGCCAGCGATCATCAGCGCAACGATGTTGATCGAGCCCAGCAGCACGCCCTTGGACAGCGGCACAAGTGACAGGAACGCGATCCAGGCGACGAACTCAAGCACGTAGCAGGCGATGCCGATCCACAGCCAGGGTCGGCTGAGCATGTGTTTCCAGCGTTGCAGTCCTTCGCCATCCTGCGGGTCGCTGGCGGCGGCCTTGAAGGCGAGCTGGCCACCGGTATCGAGCACGACATTGGCCAGCCACAGCAGCGTGGCAAGTGCCCCCATCTCAGGCCACCGCCTTGAGCACGCCGCTGCGTTCACCGATCCCGGTGAAGAAGCGCGCGCTGCGGCGGATCACCTCGCGGCGCTCGCGGTCGATCGTGATCATGTGGTAACTGTCTTCCAGTACCACCAGTTCCGCCGGGCCACTGACCCGCGACATCACCAGTTCGGCATTGCCCATGCTGGCCACGTCGTCTTCGCGGGCGTGCATCACCAGGCAGGGGGCGGTGACCTGGTGCAGGTGGCGGCGGGTCCAGATGCTCAGGGCGCGCATCTCGGCCAGTGCATGCCAGGGGTTGCCCGGGAGGCCGGCGGCCGCGCTGTCGCCGGACAGCATGGCGGCGCTGACCTGCGCGCGCAGGCGCTCGTCACGCAGGCCGTAGGGTGGTTCTTCCATGAACATGCGGTCGCGGCCGATGTTGAAGCGCTTGAACCACGGCAGCAGGAACGACAGGCGGGCCACGGCGGGAATGTTCCAGCCGTCGTAGCGGAACGTGGCGCCATACACACCGACCCCGGACACCCACTCGGGGCGGCGCGCGGCCAGCGCCAGCGACAGCACCGCACCCATCGACAGGCCCCCGACGAACAACTGGTCGACCTTGCCACGCAGGCTTGCCGCCGCGTCTTCCACGCCCTGGTACCACTGTTCCCAGGTGGTCGCCAGCAGGTCGTCCACGCTGCCGCAATGACCGGGCAGCTGCACGCCGTGTACGGTGAAGCCCGCGTTGTTCAGGCCCTTGCCGAGCATGCGCATTTCCGCCGGGGTGCCGGTCAGGCCGTGGACCAGCAGCACGCCCTGCGGGCCACCAGGGAGGAAGAAGTCATGCGATTGGGTCACCTGGCGGCTCCGGGGGCGGCAGTGGGGAAGGTCAGGATCGCAAGCGCGATTTTCACCAGCCTTTCAGCCCCCCGGTCCGGGTCAGGGGGCCTTCAGCAGCGGCAACGTGATGGCAACTTTCAGGCCACCACCGGCACGGTTGAGGAAGGTCAGGCGGCCGCCGAGGTGCTCCACCGCTTCATGGGCGATGGCCAGGCCCAGGCCGGTGCCGCTGGCGGTGGTGCCGGGGGCGCGGAAGAAGCGCTCACCCAGCCGCGGCATCACATCCTCGGGCACCCCTGGCCCATTGTCCTCCACGTACAGTTCGACGTCATTGTCGTCCAGCGCGTGCACGCCGACGGTGACGGTCGCATCGCGGCCGGCATAGCGCAGTGCGTTGTCGATCAGGTTGTCCAGTGCCTCCTGCAGCTGGGCACCGTTGCCCAGGATGCGCAGCGGCTGGGGACTGCCGCGGTACCCCAGATCAATGCCATCGCGGATGGCTTCGGGCACGCGCATCCCGACCCAGTGCGGCACCCGTTCGCTCAGGTCCAACGCTTCCACGGTTTCCGGAACGGTCTGCGCCCGGCTCAGCGCCAGCAGCTGGGTGCTGACCCGCGCGGTACGCTGGTTGAGGCGGCGGATGTGCTGCAGGGCCTCGCGTACCGTGTCCGGGTCTCCATGGGCCAGCGCCTGGTCCACGTGCAGGGCCATGCCGGCCAGCGGCGAGCGCAGCTGGTGCGCGGCGTCGGCGATGAAGCGGTTCTGCAGCGTGATCATTTCCGCCTGGCGGGCAAACAGGTCGTCGATGGTGCTGATCAGCGGCTGGATCTCCTCGGGTACATCGGCGTCGGAGATCGGTGCCAGTTCGCCCCGGCGCTGCGCCAGGCGGGTCCGCAACGGGGTCAGGATGCGCAGGCCGTAGGTCACGCCGAACCAGACCAGCGCGGCGGTTCCCAGCGCCAGCATGGTCATCAGCGGGATGATGATCATCAGGATCTCGCGCGCACGCTGGCGGCGGTCGGCCATGCTTTCGGCCACCGTCACCGCCAGCTCGTCCTGCGGGTCGTTCATCGCCCGCGTGCAGACAGTGGCCATGCGTACCTGCTGGCCGTTGAGCGTGCCGTCGTACAGTGCCGGATGCACGCCGGTGCAGTCCTGCGAAGGCGCATACGGGCTGAAGTCCGCATTGCCGCTGAGCGTGCCCTTGCGGCTGCTGTCGACGTTGAAATAGCGGTGGCCGTCGGGGTCGTACTCGATCAGGAAGCGCGCCTGCGGTGACAGATCGCTGGTCACCGGCATGGTGCTCAGCATCTGCGCGAACGAGTGCGTGTCGTCGATCAGGTTGCGGTCGTGGATGCGGTTGGAATAGTCCAGCGCAACGTAATAGGCCAGGATCGTGTTGAAGATGAGCAGGCCCAGCATCGGCAACGCCAGGAAGGCGAGCAGGCGCCGGCGCAGGCTCGGGGGACCGTTGATCACGGGGCGCTGTCGTCCTGTGCGTCTTCCAGCATGTAGCCCAGCCCACGCACGGTGCGGATGCCCATGCCACCGGGCTGCAGCTTGCGGCGCAGGCGGTGCAGGGCGATGTCCAGGCCGTTGTCGGTCAGGTCCTGTCCCCAGTCGCACAGGGCTTCCACCAGCTGCGCGCGCGACACAATGCGCTCGGCGCGTACCGCCAGCGCCGACAGCAGCCCGAACTCGCGTGCGGTCAGTTCCAGTGACTGGTCGTCGATCCACACCCGGTGCCCGGCCAGGTCCAGGCGCAGGCGGCCGATGCGCAGGTCCGGGGTGCCGTTGCTGGTGACCCGGCGCAGCTGTGCGCGCACGCGTGCTTCGAATTCGTCCAGTGCAAACGGCTTGACCAGGTAGTCGTCGGCGCCGAGGTCGAGCACGCGCACGCGCTCGGCCAGGCCGTCGCGGGCGGTCACCACCAGCACTGCCAGGCCATCGCCGCGCTGGCGCAGGCGTTGCAGCACGTCGCGGCCATCCAGTTGCGGCAGGCCCAGGTCCAGCACCAGCAGTGCGTACTGGGTCGAGCCCAGCGCGGCGTCGGCGTGCGCGCCATTGTCGACGTGGTCGACCACGTGCCCCTGCCGGCGCAGCGAGGCGCACAGGCCGGAGGCGATGTCCGGGTCGTCTTCAGCAATCAGTACGCGCATGCGCGGAGGCTCCTGTAACGGTCAGGCCCACCGGCTGGACGGGGCAGGCCTCTCGGCTGCCGAGGGTAGCCGCAAACCGGGGGAAGGTGGAGCGGGCCGGCACCTGCCGGCGCCGTCGCGCTGTCCTGCCATTCAGTCCTGCAGGCCCGGTTCACCGAGCGCCAGCGGCACCCGCGAGCCATCCAGCAGCCCACGACTGAGCACACCGTCGTCGATGAACAGCAGCTCGCCGTTCTCGCCGTTCTTGATGCTGCTGTCGATGGCGATCACGCGGTCACCGTGGAAGCTGCTGACGTGTGGCATCGAGGTATGGCCGACCACGATCCGCTTGAGCTGCAGCCGGTCAAGCACGGCCTGCACCCCCGCGGTGTCGAGGCGGCCGTCGAAGTAACCCCGGTACCAGATCGGGCTGGTCTTGCCGTCGTACAGCGGTGCGGTGGCCGGGTCCGCCTTCACTTCGGCCTTGGGCAGCCCCAGCGAGGCCTGGTAGGCCGCGTTGGTGCGCGCCGGGTCCAGCGCCAGCTGCACCGCTTCGGGTGAGATGCCGCCGTGCAGGAACAGGGTGTCGCCGATCTTCAACAGCACCGGGCGGGTGCGCAGCCACTGGCCGATCACCGAGTCCTTGCCGTACAGCTGCGGGTAGCTGCGGCCCAGCAGCTGGGCGCTGCGCAGGTACTTCGGGTTGACGTAGCGCAGGTCGTCGTACAGCACCATGGTCTCGTGGTTGCCGAGCACGAAGTGCACCGCACCGCCGGCGGCAGCGGCCTGCTGCTGCAGGCCATACAGCAGCCAGAAGGCTTCGGTGACCTGCGGGCCGCGGTCGAACACATCGCCGGCGACGACCAGCGTGTCCTTGCCCAGTGCCCAGCGGTCCTGGGCGTCGATGACCTGGTGGGCGCGCAGCAGGCGCACCAGCAGCCCGTACTGGCCATGGATGTCGGACAGCGCGACGATGCGCGGCGTGGCCGGCAGTACGGAAATCGAAGGCGCATTCGGCGCGGCCACATGCACGGTGTGCGCGTAGCCGCAGCGCGGGGCGATGTCGGTGCCTGCGGTCTGCGTGGCCAGCGTGCGCGATTCGACCTTGTCGGCGCAGATCCATTGGGCCTGCAGCTGGTCGCCCTGGCGGAACACATACGGGCCATCGGCCTGCACGTGGTCGGCGGGCGCGGCGACCTCGCGCGCCTGCGTGGCTGTCGCGCAGGCCAGCAGCGGCAGCAGCAGGGCGGTCAGCAGGGAAGGGCGAAAGCGCGGCATCGGCGGCATCCAGCGGCGGAAAGACCCGATGCTAACCGGCGCCGCCGCATCGCGGTGTGCGCGAATGGGCGGGTCAGGCGCCGCGCCCGTCGATCTTGAGTTTGCGCACACGCGTGGCGGCGGCCTGCAGGGCCTGACCGTCGCGCCCGCGCGGCTGCATGTACGGCAGCGGCCGCCGCGTCGCCGATTCGATCAGCTGCGAGTGGGCTTCGCCCGCCCCGAAGCGATGGCGCTCGCCCCATTGGCGCAGCGCCACCAGCAGCGGGAACAGTTCCTGGCCGGCGTGGGTGAGCACGTATTCCTGGTAGGCCGAGCCATCGGAGGCCGGTTGCAGTTGCAGGATGCCGGCCTCGACCAGTTTGCGCAGGCGATCACTGAGGATGTTGCGTGCCGCGCCGAGGCTCCGCTGGAAATCGCCGAAGCGGGTGATGCCGTCGAACGCGTCGCGGATCACCAGCAATGCCCAGCGGTCACCGAGCAGGTCGGCGCTACGGGCGACGGGGCAGGGGCTGTCGGCGTGCATGGCGGTCTCCGTTCTATGTGGTTGCAGTTTAAAACCAATGGAGCTAGCCTGCATATGGTTTCAATATGCAACCAGTACATGAATGCCATGCCGATTCCACGCTCCCTGCTGGTCTTGCTCGCGGTGGCCGCCGGTGCCAGCGTCGCCAATGTCTATTACGCGCAGCCACTGCTGGATCGGCTGGCACAGGCGTTCGCGCTGGAGCGGGCGGCAGCCGGTACCGTGCTGGCGGCCACCCAGGCCGGCAGTGTGCTGGCACTGCTGGGCGTGTTGCCGCTGGCTGATCGAGGGGACCGGCGGCGCCTGTTGCGCGTGCAGCTGGCGGCACTGGTGGCCGCGCTGCTGTGGCTGGCGGCGGCACGCACGGCCAGTTGGCTGTTGTCGGGCATGCTGCTGGTCGGGTTGTTGGGGACCGCGCTGACCCAGGGCTTGATCGCCTGCACGGCGGCGATGGCAGCGCCCGCGCAGCGCGGGCGCGTGGTGGGCACGGTGCAGGGTGGGGTGTTCATCGGGCTGCTGCTGGCGCGGGTGCTGTCCGGCAGCGTGGCGGCCATTGCCGGCTGGCAAGCGGTCTATCTGCTGTCGGCTGCGGTGATGGCGGCGCTGGCCGTGCTGCTGTGGCGGCGCCTGCCGGCCGTGCCGGCACCGGCGGTGCCGCCGCGTTGGGGCGAGCTGCTGGGCTCGATGCTGGGCATGCTGCGCGAGGACCGGACGCTGCGCGAGCGCGGTCCACTGGCCCTGCTGCTGTTTGCCGGCCTCAATGTGTTCTGGGCGGCGGCACCCTTGCCGCTGTCGGCACCGCCGCTGCACTGGTCGACGGCGGCCATCGGTGCGCTCGGTTTGGCCGGGGTGGCCGGTGCGTTGATGGCGGCGAGGGTCGGGCACTGGATGGACCGCGGCTTCGTGCATCGGGTCAGCGTTGGCGCGTTGCTGTTGATGCTGGTCGCGTGGTGGCCGCTGCTGGAGTTGCCGCAGTCGCTGCCGTGGCTGCTGCTGGGCGTGATCGTGCTCGACCTCGGCGGCCAGGCGTTGCATGTATCGAACCAGGCGCTGCTGCTGCGTGCACCGGGTGAGCAGCACGGACGCCTGGTGGCGCTGTACATGCTGTTCTACGCAGTGGGCAGCGGCGCAGGCGCGGCGGCCGGGCCCTGGATGCAGGCCCGGCATGGCTGGCCTGCGGTGTGCCTGCTGGGTGCCGGCATCGCGGCGCTCGCCCTGCTGTGGTGGGCCGCGTGGCAAGTGGGGGCGGTGAAAGCAGCGGCTGGCGCGCGAACCGGTAGAGTCGACTGTTAGTCGACTGCTCTTCGTTCCGACGGCGAAAAGCTCCGCGCTGCGCGCGATAGTCGACTGGCAGTCGACTCTACACCTGGGTTGCCGTCCGCGTCGGGCTACCGCTGCAATGCCCGCCGTCCCGGTGCTTCCTGTAGTGCCTCGCTGGCTACCACCACGCGGTTGCGGCCGCTGCGCTTGGCCTCGTACATCGCTGCATCGGCCCGTGCCATCAGCCGCTCGTAGTCCGGATGGCCGTCATGGCCAGCCACGCCGATACTGGCGGTCAGTGCCAGCACCTGGCCATTGGCCAGCGCAACGGGCGATTGTGCGATCTGCCGGCGCAGGCTCTCGGCGATCACGGTCGCCTGCGATTCGCTCGCCGCCACCAGCACCACCACGAACTCCTCGCCGCCATAGCGGAACAGGTAGTCGCTGCCGCGTGTCAGCTGGCCGAGCAGACCAGCCACGTGCTGCAATGCGCGGTCGCCGGCATCGTGGCCGTGGCCATCGTTGATCGCCTTGAAATGATCCAGGTCGAGCAGCAGCAGCGAGAACGGCGTGCGGTTGCGCGTGGCCAGCTCGATCTCCCTGCGCAGGACCGTGGGCAGGAAGCGGCGGTTGAGCAGGTTGGTCAGTGCGTCGCTGCCGGCGTCCAGTTCGCCGATGCGCTCGAACAGCAGCGTCATCAGGGTGCGGATGGCCGCCAGGTCCTCGCGGATGGCAGGCAGCACCGCCAGGCGCTGCGCCGGCTCATCGCTGCGTGCACGCTGGAGATGGCTGTCGATGCGGGACATCAACTGGCCGACCTGCTGGGTCTCGCTGCTCTCGCCGAAACTGGGAATCCCCTTGTGGGTGAACCACAGGCCGAATTCCGAGGTGGCCAGGCGGGCGCTGTCACTGGCCTGCACATGGCCGGCCAGCGCGTAGAGCAGGGTGTTCTCCCAGTCCAGCAGCAGTGCACGCTGGCGCTCGCGTTCGGCGCCGACGTTCTGCACCAGAGAGAACAGGCGGTATGCCGCATCGGCACGGGTAGAGCGCTCGCGTGCATGGGTGTAGGCCAGGGTCATGCCTTCCATGGCGATGTCCACGATCGCGCTGAGGCAGTCGATGGCGGCGAACGCGGTGGCACTGTCGGGCGCGTCGTCGCGCAGGCGCACGAACAGGTCGTGCTTGAGCACGCGCGCGCCGCGGGTGACCAGGTCGACCGGAATGCCGACCCGGGCATGCACATCGCCGATCACCCGTTGCGAGGCAACCGCGCTGGCAATGCCGTCGGCACCGGTGGTCAGCAGCTGCACCAGCCAGCGCTGCATGGCCGGCTGCAGGCGCTGCTTGACCTGGTCGTGGGACAGGAAGCGGCGCGCGCGCGGGTCCTGCAACAGGACGTCATAGAAGCGCTGGGCCAGCGCAGGTGGCGCATCGGCAGCGGCGGCGTGCAGCAGCGCGGTGGCGGTGGGGCCGGCCTGCAGCAGGCACTGCTGCCAGGCGTCGGCCAGCGGCTGGCTGGCGTCGTCCAGTTGGGGTGTTTCCACGTCGTTCTCTGACTGCGTACGGCAAACCACCGATATCGGCCGGGCTGGCGTGCGGTTGATGGCGGGTTGGCCCGCCAGTTTAAGCGTGATGCAGGCGCGTGCCGTGCGCGAAGCACATCGGCATCGCCGCTGCAATGAGTGAACGCATTTGAGAATCACTCGCATTGGTGGGAGAATGCGCGCACGGATCGGGCCGCAGGCGACTGCAGCGACGCTCCGCCTCCCTCCTCGTCGTTGCCTCAAGCCCTTTGCCAGAGGCCCCGTTGCCCTGCCAGAAGGTCCAGATCATGTCCCCTGCCGTTGTCCTTTCGCCGCGCCCGCTGGCGCTTGCCGTTGCTGCCCTGCTGGCCGGCAGCGCCCTGACCGCCCAGGCTGAAACCGACGCCACCGATATCGACACGGTGCATGTCACCGCTTCGCAGATTGCCCGCCAGGCGTTGGGCACCTCGACCATTACCGCCGAGGACATCGCCCGGCGCCCGCCGGCCAACGACATCGCCGAACTGCTGCGGACCATGCCGGGCGTCAACCTCACCGGCAACAGCGCCTCGGGCCAGTACGGCAACAATCGCCAGATCGACCTGCGCGGCATGGGTCCGGAAAACACCCTGATCCTGGTCGATGGCAAGCGCATCGGCGCGCGCGATGCCGTGCGCATGGGCCGCAGTGGCGAACGCAATACGCGCGGCGATACCAACTGGGTGCCGGCGGAAATGATCGAGCGCATCGAAGTGCTGCGCGGCCCGGCGGCGGCACGCTATGGTTCCGGCGCGTCCGGCGGCGTGGTCAACATCATCACCAAGCGCCCGACCGGCGACCTGACCGGCGCGGTCGACCTGTATGGCCTGGTGCCCGAGCACAGCGCCGAAGGCGGCAGCGAGCGCGTCGGCCTGCAGCTGAGCGGGCCGATGACCGACACCCTGTCGTTCCGCCTGTACGGCAACCTCAACAGGACCGACGCCGACTCACTGGACCTCAACCGCCAGTACGCGACCAACCCGAACGCGGTGCCGCCGGCTGGCCGCGAGGGCGTCAAGAACCGCGACGTCAACGCGTTGCTGCGCTGGGACGTGACCGCCGACCAGGTGGTGGAGTTCGAAGCCGGCACCAGCCGCCAGGGCAACATCTATGCCGGCGACCGCGCGGTCAGCACTACCGGTACCTCGACCGGCGTCGATCTGGCGGCGCTGGCCGAAGGCGAAGCGGAGACCAACCGCATGTACCGCACCACCGGCGCGATCACCCATCGTGGGCGCTGGGGCGATGTGACCTCGCGGGTGACGGCTGCGGTGGAGGCGGTCAACAACTCGCGCATCAACGAAGGCCTGGCCGGTGGCCCGGAGGGCAGCTTCAACGGCACCGACTGGTCGACCTCGCGCCTGCGCAACTACCAGCTGGATGGCGAAGTGAGTTTCCCGACCACGCTGGGCGGCGCCGAGAATGTCTGGACGCTCGGCTTCGAGTACCTGGACAGCCGCTTGACCGATCCCTATTCGATGAGCCAGTCCAGCAGCAGCGGCGGCGGCATCCCGGGGCTGTCGGCCGATCGTGCGCGTGGCAAGGCCGACGCGCAGACCACTGCGGTGTTCGTGGAAGACAACATCTACCTGGGCGAGCGCTGGATCGTGACCCCGGGCCTGCGCTTCGACCACCACAGCCAGTTCGGCAACAACACCAGCCCCAGCCTCAATGCGCAGTTCCGCATCAGCGGCGACTGGGTGGTGAAGGGCGGTATCGCCCGGGCATTCAAGGCGCCGAACCTGTACCAGTCCAATCCGGACTATCTGTACTACACCCGTGGCAATGGCTGCCCGAATGCACTGCCGAGCCTGGGCGCCGGCTGCTACATGCGCGGCAATGCGGACCTGAAGGCGGAAACCAGCCTGAACAAGGAACTGGGCGTCGAGTGGGCACCGCAGAGCGGCTGGCAGGCGTCGTTGACCTACTTCCACAACGACTACAAGGACAAGATCCAGGCCGGTTACACCCAGATTGGCCTGACCGCCGACACCAAGGGCCGCATCTTCCGCTGGGAGAATGCGCCGAAGGCGATCGTGCAGGGCCTGGAAGGCAACCTGGTGATCCCGTTGCTGGGCGAGCAGGGCAGCCGCCTGAAGTGGAGCAACAACTTCACCTACATGGTGGAGAACGAGAACAAGACCACGCGCCAGCCGCTGTCGGTGATTCCGAAGTACACGATCAACACCATGCTGGACTGGCAGGCCACCGACAGGCTGTCGCTGCTGCTGACCGGCACGTTCTACGGCAAGCAGGAACCGGCCACCGCCAACATCAACAATGATCCGCGCTGCACCGGCAGCTGCGATCCCTCGATCGCGCTGCAGGACCGGGGTGCCTACAACATCTGGGGCGTGAGCGCCCGCTACAGGGTGACCGAGACCGTCAGCTTCGGCTTCGGCGTCAACAACCTGGCCGACAAGCGCCTGTTCCGCGAGGCCAACAGCAGCGATGCCGGCGCGGCGACCTACAACGAGCCCGGCCGCGCCTACTGGGCCAGCCTGCGCTTCGGGTTCTGAGCATACGCAAGTGCAGATCTGCCGTGGCCGCCGGGTCCTGCCCGGCGGCACCGGTGCTGCACGCCTGCAATGTTATAAACACCGTAATAGTCTCCCCCGCCAGCACGGCGTAGCCTGCACCGCATCGCAAAGGAGCTGTTGCCATGGGCCACGACCACGATCACCTGCCGTCCCAGATCCGCCACGAGAAACCCTTGTGGTGGGCGCTCGGCCTGACCTCCACCTTCCTCGTCGTCGAGGTGGTGGGCGCGTTCTGGACCAACAGCCTGGCGCTGCTGTCCGACGCGGCACACATGGCCACCGACGCGCTGGCGCTGATGATCGCGCTGGTTGCGGTGCGGCTGAGCCGGCGCCCACCCGATGCGCGCCGCACCTACGGCTATGCACGGCTGGAGGCGCTGGGCGCGATGATCAACGGTGCCATGCTGTTCGTGGTCGCCGCCTACATCCTGTGGGAAGCGGTCGGCCGTTTTCGCCAGCCGCAGGAGATCGCGTCCTCCGGCATGCTGGTGATCGCGGCCGTCGGTCTGGTCATCAACCTGATCTCGATGCGCCTGCTGCAGGCCGGCAGTGGCGAGAGCCTCAACGTGAAGGGCGCCTACCTGGAAGTGTGGGCGGACATGCTCGGTTCGGTGGCGGTGATTGCCGGCGCATTGTTGATCAAGTGGACGGGCTGGAAGCCGATCGATCCGATCCTGGCGGTACTGATCGGGCTATGGGTACTGCCGCGCACCTACGTGTTGATGCGCGAGGCGATCAACGTGCTGCTGGAAGGCGTGCCCAAGGGCATGGACGTGGCCAAGGTGCGCGACAGCCTGTCCGGCCATGCCGCGGTGATGGACGTGCATGACCTGCATGTGTGGGCGCTGGCCTCGAGCACGCCGGCGCTGACCGCGCACATCGTGATGCGCGACGGCACCGATGCCGATGTGCTGCGCCGCGAGCTGGGCGGGCGCCTGCACGATGACTTCGGCATCGAACACGTGACGCTGCAGATCGAAGCGGACCACTGTGGTGAAGCCTGCGCTGGACCGGCGTCGGCCAAGGGCGGCGCGCAGCAGGGCCATGAAGGCCACGACCACGGCGAGGATGCGCAGGGCCATCGCGGCCACGTGCATCGTTGAATGAAAATGAAGGCCGCACCGGGGAATGCCCGGTGCGGTCATTCGTCGCGTCGCGAGGCCAGCCGATCCGCCAGCCGGGTCGGCTCCGGCAGCCGGTAGCCGCGCAGCGTGCGCTGCACCCAGTCCAGCGCGGTATCGGCACTGACCCGATGGCCACCGGCCACGAACAGCGGCTTGCAGCGCACCTTGCTGCGCAGCACCCAGCCCAGTTGTTCGTCGCCATCCTGCAGCGGCGCATGTGCACCGGCCTCGGCGCCCGGTTCGACGAATCGCCCCACCAGCTTCGACTTCGCTACCCCGATGCTCGGCAGGTCGGTGACCACGCCCAGATGCGCAGCCACGCCCAGCCTGCGCGGATGGCTGATGCCGTGGCCATCGACGAACACCAGGTCCGGCACGCGTGGCAGCAGCGCCAGTGCGGCCAGCAGTGCCGGCAGCTCGCGGAAGCTGAGCAGGCCGGGGATGTAGGGCATCACCGTGGGGATGCGCGCGATCTCCTGCGCCACGGGCTTCAGCGTCTCCGCGTCCAGCAGTACCGCCGCGGCGCGGGTGATGGCGCCGTTGTCCTCGAAGCCGACATCCATCCCGGCCAGCCAGCGCACGTTGCGTGGCAGGCGGTCCTGGCGCTCCACGCGGCCTGCCAGTTGCAGCTGCTGCGCACGGGCGGCAGCGACGCTGCCTTCCCAGCGTCCGGGGTCGATCACCGTATTCATGGGTCACAGCATCGCACGGGCGGCGCCACGGCCCGGTGAGCGGCGGCCGGGCTACAATGGCGGCCTGCCTTTCCTCGCGTTGGAGACCCTGCAGTGACCCGTAGACTCGTACTGTTGCGCCATGGCCAGAGCCAGTGGAACCTGGACAACCGCTTCACCGGCTGGGTCGATGTCGACCTGACCGAGCAGGGGCGTCGCGAAGCGGCCGCCGCCGGCCGCCTGATGCGCGAGGAAGGCCTGCAGTTCGACGTTGCGCACACCTCCGTGCTCAAGCGCGCCATCCACACCCTGCAGGGTGCGCTGGCCGAGCTGGAGCAGGACTGGCTGCCGGTGAACAAGTCCTGGCGCCTCAACGAGCGGCACTACGGCGGCCTGCAGGGGCTGGACAAGGCCGAGACCGCGGCCAAGCACGGCGAAGAGCAGGTCAAGGTCTGGCGTCGTTCGTACGACATCCCGCCGCCGCCGATGGACCTGGAAGATCCGGGCCACCCGATCCATGACCGCCGCTACGCCGGCCTGGACCGCAACGCGCTGCCGGGCACCGAGTCGCTGGCCACCACCCTGGACCGCGTGCTGCCGTACTGGCACGACGCCATCGCACCGCAGCTGAAGGACGGCAAGACCGTACTGGTCACCGCCCACGGCAACTCGCTGCGCGCGCTGTACAAGTACCTCAACAATGTTTCGCGCGAGGAGATCCTCGAGCTGAACATCCCGACCGGCATCCCGCTGCTGTTCGAACTGAACGACGACCTGACCGTGCAGTCGTTCCGCTACCTGGGCGACCCGGAAGCAGCACGCAAGGCTGCCGAAGCCGTGGCCAACCAGGGCAAGGCGAAGTAAGAAGCAGAAGGCCGGCGCAAGCCGGCCTTCGCTTTTGTAGAGCCGAGCCCACGCTCGGCTGGCGCTGTCGTAACCCGGTAGAGCCACCCATGGGTGGCTGCATCTGCCAGCTACGAAGGGCCCAGCAGGCGCGCCTTCGGCGGCTGCAACGCAGCAATGTCGATGACGTGGTCCTGGCATATCACCTGGTAATGCGTGAATGGGCCTGGGTAACGGGTATCAGCGAAGGTGGCACGGTCCAGATATTCAAGGAACTTCGATCGGCTGTAGCGGCGGAACAGATTGCCGCTCCAGGCTTCGGAGTCGTCCCAGCTCTGGTAGGACTCGTTGTGCACGGCGTAGCTGATGTAGTGGTCCCAGATCAATTCAAACCGCTGCGAGTGGGGCACCACCTCTATCGCACGCACATCATCGATTGAACGTCCATGACCGAGCTCCACGCGGGAGGGCTTTCCGACCACCTGGCCCTCCCCGACGACCAGGCGCAGACGATTCGCTTCCGGCTCGCCAATCTCAGTCAGGAACAGAAACTCACAGGTGTCGAGGGCCAGCAGCAGCGCAGGTTCGTCCATGGTCATGAGGTCCAGTGATCGCAGAGGCCAGAGCATACCGGCGCGCGGCGGGAGCTGCGCCGTGGGCTCGTGACCTTTGGCCGGTCCCCGGCGTCGCTCCCCCGGCTACCCTGTGAAATTAACCGCAGGAGAGCCTCATGAACGTCCGCAACCTGGTCCCGCTGGGCCTGACCATCGCCATCGCTGCCTCACTGGCGGCGTGTGGCAAGAACGAAACCGCCCCGGCGGCCAGTGCCGACGCCAAGCCGGCCTTCGACCTGTCGCAGATCAAGACGCCGCTGATCTCGCTCAACAGCGCCGACCTCGATCCGGCCATTTCGGCCTGTACCGACCTCAATGGCTTCGTCAACAGCAAGTGGCTGAAGGCCAACCCGGTGCCGGGCGACCAGACCACCTGGGGCAGCTTCGAGATCCTGCGCGAGCGCTCGCTGGAAGTGCAGCACGCGCTGGTGCAGCAGGCCGCCGCCAGCCAGGCCAAGGCCGGCTCGGTGGAAGCCAAGATCGGTGACATCTGGAAGACCGGCAACGACGAAGCGAAGATCGAAGCTGCCGGCCTGGCGCCGCTGCAGCCGCAGCTGGACAAGATCGCCGCGCTGAACGACACCGCCGCCATCACCCGGTACCTGCGCGACAGCCAGGCCGAGGGCAAGGGCGTGCTGTTCTCGCTGTTCGCCAATGCCGACTACAAGGATTCGGCCAACGTCATCGCCTACGTCGGCCAGGGTGGCCTGGGCCTGCCGGAGAAGGGCTACTACTTCGACGATGCGCAGGCCAAGATCCGCGATGCCTACGTGGCCTACATCGCACAGGTGCTGACCCTGTCCGGCGTGGACGCGGCGCAGGCCGCCGAGCAGGCCAAGGCCGTGATGGCCTTCGAAACCCGCCTGGCCAAGGCCTCGATGTCGCGCATCGAAATGCGTGATCCGGCCAAGCGCTACAACCCGCTCAGCGCCGCCGACGCCGACAGGCTGACCCCGAACTTCAGCTGGACCGCGCTGTTCGACACCCTGAAGGTGCCGGCCGCGCAGAAGTTCTCGCTGGCCCAGCCCGGCTTCTTCAGTGAAATGGACAAGATGCTCGCCGACGTGCCGGCCAGCACCTGGCAGGCCTATCTGCGCTTCCACACCATCGACGACGCCTCGCCGTACCTGAGCAGCCAGTTCGAGAAGGCCAACTTCGATTTCTACGGCACCACCCTGCGCGGCCAGAAGGAAATGCAGCCGCGCTGGAAGCGCGTGCTGGAGTCGGTCAACGGTGGCATGGGTGAAGCGCTGGGCCAGCTGTACGTGGATGCCGTGTTCCCGGCCGAGTCGAAGGTCGCCATGCAGCACCTGGTGGAGAACCTGTCGCAGGCGCTGAAGGCGCGCCTGGAGCAGCTGCCGTGGATGGGCGAAGAAACCAAGAAGAAGGCGCTGGAAAAGTGGGCCAGCTTCACCCCGAAGATCGGTTACCCGGACAAGTGGCGTGACTGGGCGGGCCTGCAGACCAACGGCGACAGCTACCTGGGCAACATGCAGGCGGCGCGTGCGTTCAATTACCGCTACATGCTGGACAAGATCGGCAAGCCGGTGGACAAGACCGAGTGGGGCATGACCCCGCAGACCGTCAACGCGTACTACAACGCCACCAAGAACGAGATCGTGTTCCCGGCGGCGATCCTGCAGGCGCCGTTCTTCGACGCCAAGGCCGATCCGGCGCTGAACTACGGCGGCATCGGTGCGGTCATCGGCCACGAAATGATGCACGGCTACGACGACTCGGGCAGCCAGTTCGCCGCCAACGGCAACTTCGACAACTGGTGGACCGACGCCGACCGCAAGGCCTTCACCGAGCGTACCGACCAGCTGGTCGCGCAGTTCGACGGCTATGAAGCGGTGCCGGGGGTGAACGTGAAGGGCAAGCTGACCCTGGGCGAGAACATCGGCGACCTGGGCGGGCTGACCGTGGCCTATGACGCGCTGCAGATGGCGCTGAAGGAAGACCCGAAGGCGAATGTCGAGGTCGATGGCCACAGCCAGGACCAGCGCTTCTTCATGAACTGGGCCACGGTGTGGCGCCGCAATTTCACCGATGGTGAGCTGCGCGTCCGCCTCAACACCGATCCGCATGCGCCGGCCAACTTCCGTGCCAACGGTGCACCGTCGAACATGCCTTCGTTCGCGGCCGCCTTCCAGTGCAAGGCCGGCGATGCAATGGTGCGTGCCGACGACAAGCGCGTGGTGATCTGGTAATCGATCACCCGTGAACGCGTGATGCGAAAGGCCCGGCGAATGCCGGGCCTTTTGTCGTCCAGGCCGGCAGCACAGCGCCGACTGGTAGAGTCGACTGTTAGTCGACTATCGCGCGCAGCGCGGGATTTTCGCGATCTGGACGAAGAGCAGTCGACTAACAGTCGACTCTACCGGCGGGTTGTTTCACCGTCGGGAAGATCTCAGGCCAGCGCCGGCGCGCGCGCCAGCATGCGATGGAAGCGCTGCAGCACGTAGGGGTCCACCAGCCCGCCGGACTGCGCTTCGATGATCCGCAACGCGGTTTCGTGCTCCATCGCATCGCGATACGGGCGTACGCTGGTCAGCGCATCGTAGGCATCGACGATGGTGACGATGCGCGCGCCCAGCGGGATGGCCTCGCCGCGCAATCCGTCGGGGTAGCCGCTGCCATCGAAGGCTTCGTGATGGGCGCGGATCAGCCGTGCTACCGGTGCGGCATCGCTGCGGCCGGTGGCCAGGAATATATGCTCGCCGCGCACCGGATGCTCGCGCATGATCGCGCGTTCTTCTTCGGTATGCTGGCGCGGCGCCAGCAGAACATCGTCGGGTATGCCGATCTTGCCGATGTCGTGGAAGCGTGCGGCCAGGCCGATCTGTGCACAGGCCGGGGGGGCGAGATCGCAGTGCGTGGCCAGGCAGCGGGCCAGCAGGCCCACGCGGTCGCAGTGGTGACGGGTGTAGGCGTCGCGCATCTGCAGCGACATCGAGAGGGCATCGATCAGGCAGGCCTGCGCGTGCAGCAGGTCGGGGGCGGGTACGGCGTCAGGAAACATGGTCATCCGCCCGCACCGGCTGCGCGCCGATGCGGGTGTGCGGGGGGGGGGCGATCAACCCGGGGCGAGGGTGGTCAGAAGGGCGCGGGCCGCGTTGAAGCGGTCTTCCGGCAACGGCAGCGGATGCTTGATGCGCAGCTTGTCAGGCCCTTCCATGGCGTAGAGGTTCGGTTGCTTCTGGATCAGCTGGATCACCGCCATCGGGTCGATGTTGGGCTTGGACTCGAACACGATGCGGCCACCGTTCTCGCCCAGGTCCAGCTTGCGGATGCCCAGCGTGTTGGCCTTCAACTTCAGCTCGGCGATGGCGAACAGGTGCTTGGCCGCATCCGGCAGCAGGCCGAAGCGGTCGATCATCTCCACCTGCAGCTCACGCAGCGCGTCGCTGTCGCGCGCGCTGGAAATACGCTTGTACAGCGTCAGGCGGGTGTGCACGTCGGGCAGGTAGTCTTCCGGGATCAGCGCCGGCACATGCAGCTCGACCTCGGCGCCGCGTACTTCCTCGCCGGCATCCAGGTCGGGCAGCTTGCCCAGCCTGATGCTGCGCACCGCGCGCTCCAGCAGCTCGGTGTACAGGCTGAAGCCGACTTCGGCCATCTGCCCGCTCTGGTCCTCGCCGAGCAGTTCACCGGCGCCACGGATCTCCAGGTCGTGCGTGGCCAGGGTGAAACCGGCACCCAGTTCGTCCATCGATGCGATCGCTTCCAGGCGCTTTTCGGCATCGGGCGTGATCGCGCGGCGGTCAGGGGTGATCAGGTAGGCGTAGGCGCGGTGGTGTGAACGCCCGACGCGGCCGCGCAGCTGGTGCAGCTGGGCCAGGCCGAAGCGGTCGGCGCGGTTGATGATGATGGTGTTGGCGTTGGGGATGTCGATGCCGGACTCGATGATCGTGGTCGACAGCAGCACGTTGAAGCGCTGCTTCTGGAAATCCAGCATCACCTTTTCCAGCTCGCGCTCGGGCATCTGCCCGTGGGCGATACCGATACGGGCTTCGGGCACCAGCTCGGACAGCTCGCGCTGCATGCGGCCGATGCTCTCCACGTCGTTGTGCAGGAAGTACAGCTGGCCACCACGCGCCAGCTCGCGCTGGAACGCCTCGCGCAGCAGCGCGTTGTCCCACTGGGTGATGAAGGTCTGCACCGCCAGCCGGTTCGGCGGCGGCGTGGCGATGATCGACAGGTCGCGCAGGCCGGCCATGGCCATGTTCAACGTGCGCGGGATCGGCGTGGCGGTCAGGGTCAGCAGGTGCACGTTGGCGCGCAGCGCCTTCAGCGCTTCCTTCTGGCGCACGCCGAAACGCTGCTCCTCGTCGACGATGACCATGCCCAGGTCCTTGAACTTCACGTCCGGCTGCAGCAGGCGGTGGGTGCCGACGATCACGTCGATGGTGCCGGCGGCGACCTTCTCCAGTTCGGCCTTGATTTCCTTGCTGGTCTTGAAGCGCGACAGCACCTCGACCTTCAGCGGGTAATCGGCGAAACGGTCGCGGAAATTGCGGTAGTGCTGCTCGGCCAGCAGCGTGGTTGGCACCAGCACGGCCACCTGCTTGCCGGCGCTGGCCGCGGCGAAGGCAGCCCGCACCGCAACCTCGGTCTTGCCGAAGCCGACGTCGCCGCAGACCACGCGGTCCATCGGCTGGCTGCTGGCCAGGTCACGCAGCGTGGCATCGATCGCCGCCAGCTGGTCCGGGGTTTCCTCGAACGGGAAACCGGCCGCGAACGGCTCGTACATCGCGCGGTCCACCTGCAATGCCAGGCCGGCACGCGCCTGGCGGCGGGCCTGGATCTCCAGCAGTTCGGCGGCAACGTCGCGCACCTTCTCGGCGGCCTTGCGCTTGGCCTTGCTCCACTGCTCGCCACCGAGCGAGTGCAGCGGCGCGGTTTCCGGCGACGCACCGGAGTAGCGGCTGATCAGGTGCAGCTGCGCGACCGGCACATACAGCCGGTCGCCCTTGGCGTACTCGATTTCCAGGAACTCGCCGGGCATGCCGCCGACGTCCATTGCGATCAGGCCACGGTAGCGGCCGACGCCATGGTCCTCGTGCACGATCGGCGCGCCTTCGGTCAGTTCGCCGAGGTCGCGGATGATCGCTTCCGGCTCGCGCCCGGCACGGCGCGTGCGGCGGGTGCTGCCGGCGCGCTCGGGGAACAGCTGGCGCTCGGTCAGCACCGCGATGCGCGGGTCGTCCAGCGCGAAGCCATCTTCCAGCGGGGCCACCGCGATCGCGAAGCGCGCATCGTCGGCGAGGAAGCCGGGCAGGTCGGCCACCACCGGCGGCTTCAGTTCAGCGGCCTGCAACACTTCCAGCAGGGCCTCGCGGCGGCCGGGCGAATCGGCCGCGATCAGCACCCGGCCCGGGTAATGGCCGAGGAAGGATTTCAGCGCCTCGCCGGCCGGCGCATCGCGCGCCGCCACCGGCAGCGGTGGCAGCGGCTGGTCGCCCAGCGCGTGCGCGTCGGCGATGCGTGCGTGGTCCGCCGACCACACCTCGATGCGCGGGGCATCATTGAGGCGCTCGCGCAGCAGCTCCGGTGACAGGTACAGCGCCGACGGCGGCAGCAGCGGGCGCTCCACATCATGGCGGCGCTGCTCATAGCGGTCAGCGGTCTGCGCCCAGAACGCGACGGACGCTTCATACGCACCGGTGCAGACCACCGGCAGGCTGCCGTCGGGCAGATAGTCGAACAGCGTCGCGGTGCGCTCGAAGAACAGCGGCAGGTAGTACTCGACGCCGGCCGGGGCCAGCCCGGACTTCAGATCCTGGTACAGCGAACTGCGCCGGGTGTCCACGTCGAAGCGCTCGCGCAGCGTGGCCAGCACGCGGGCGATGCTGGCCTCGTCCATCGGCACTTCGCGGCCGGGCAGCATGTGCACGGCGTCGACCTTGTCCAGCGAGCGCTGGCTTTCCGGGTCGAAGGCGCGGATCGAGTCGATGTCCTCGTCCAGCAGCTCGATCCGCAGCGGCTCGTCGGCCCCCATCGGGAACACGTCGAGCAGGCCACCGCGCACGGCGAAGTCACCCGGGTCCATCACCTGCGGCACGTTGCGGTAGCCGGCGCTTTCCAGGCGCCGCCTCTCGGCGTCCAGGTCCAGGCGCTGGCCGACCTTCAGGTCGAAGCTGCCACCGATCACGTAGCTGCGCGGGGCCAGCTGCTGCAGCAGGGTCTGCACCGGCACGATCACCAGGCCGCGCTTCAGCGCGGGCAGGCGGTGCAGGGCGGCCAGGCGCTGCGAGATGATGTCCGGGTGCGGGCTGAAGCGGTCGTAGGGCAGGGTTTCCCAGTCCGGGAAGGCGACCACCGGCACGGCCGGGTCGCCGCCGAGCAGGGTCTGCAGGTCGGCTTCGAGCTGGTTGGCCCCGTGGTTGTCACGGGCGATCACCAACAGCGGGGCATCGTGCGCGCGCGCGGCCTGGGCCAGGTACCAGGCCAGGGCGGTCGGCGATGCGGGGGCGCGCCACCAGGCGCGGAGCTGGCCGGCGCGCGGCAGCGGCGGGGCGGGGTATGAGGTACGCGACATGGACCGCCGATTTTAGCAGAAGCCCGGTCAACGCCCGTCCGGTCGTGCCGGCCGCTGGCTGGCCGCCTCATGTACCGTTGGGGTTTGGCAATGCCGGCCAGCGGCCGGCATTACCGGAATGCGTCGGCGGGCAAGGCCCGGCGCCTCCGTCAGTTGTCCAGCTCCAGCACCATGCGCACCAGCCCCTCGGCACCGGCCGGGTGCGGCACCGGCTTGAAGCCCAGCGAGGCGGCCAGCTGCTTCATCGGCTCGTTTTCGGCGGCAACATCGCCGTACAGGCGGTCCAGGTACTTGCCACGGCCCCACTTCACCAGCTTGCGCATCAACTGCCGGCCAAGGCCCTGGCCGATCAGGAAGCGGCTGATCAGGATCGCGTACTCGGCCTCGCGGGTACCGGGGATGATCGAGGCCCGGGCAACCGCGCCGACCACCGCTTCGCCCGCAGGCAGCGATTCGGCTGCGACCAGGGTGATCTCGGTCTTGGGATTGGGATGGGTCAGGCGCTGGGTGGTTTCCGGCGACAGCTCGGTCACCGCCTGCAGGAAACGATCGCGGATTTCTTCCGGCCCGAACAGGCTGAACGCCGCTTGCAGCGGTGCGCCATCTTCCGGGCGGATGGGGCGGATCAGCAGCTCGTGGCCGCTGGGAGCCTTGAAGATCTCATGCCAGGGCGGCATGCGGTTGCGAGTGGCCATACCGGGTGATTCCTTGGTGGTCCATCGATTGTGGCATCACCGGGGCTGCATTCCGTGAACGAAAGGCTCACGGCGGTACAGCCTCGTGAAGGCCGCTATTCGGGGGCTTTGAGCCAGTCCAGGCGGGTGCTGGCGCCGGGTTCGCCCAGGTGCTGTCGCAACGCCGGCAGGGCCGGGCCGACCACCCGGTCGAACTGCCACGGCGGGTTGAGCAGCAGCATGCCACTGCCATTGAGGCGCAGCGGCGAGTCGTCCGGACGCACCAGGAACTCGATCGTCATCGCCGATTTCACCGGCAGGGCGGAGGCCTTGCGCAGGAAATGCAGGATGGTGCGGCGCTGCTTGATCGGGAACCAGACCGCACAGGTCGCCTGCGGCCAGCGCGCCAGGGTCTCGGCCAGGGCGGCCAGGATGTTCTGGTATTCGGCGTCCTGCGCCTCGTACGGCGGGTCGATCAGCACCAGGCCCCGACCGATCTTGCTGCCGTTGAATTTCGGCGGCAGCAGCGAACGCAGCAGGGCGTAGCCGTCGCCGGCGCGCACGTCGACACGGCTGTCATGGGCGAACAGTGCCTTCAGCGTGGCCGTTTCAGCTTCCTGCAGCTCGCACACCGCCATCCGGTCCTGCGCACGCATCGCCTGGGCGCTCAGCAGCGGCGAACCGGGGTAATTGGTCAGTGCCCCCACCGGATTGTCGGCCTGCACGGCCTTCAGATAGCGCTCGACCACCTCCGGCAGCCTGGGCTGTGCCATCAGCCGCATGATCCCCGATTCGGCCTCCAGGGTCTTGCGGCTCTCTTCGCTGGCCAGCAGGTAGCGGCCGGCACCGCCGTGGGTGTCCAGCACGAAGAACGGGCTGTCCTTGCGCTTGAAGCTGTCGATCAGGGCCAGCTGCACGATGTGTTTGAGCACGTCGGCGTGGTTGCCGGCATGGAAGGCGTGGCGATAGTTCATGGGCGGCAGTGTACGGGGCGGCGGCCGCAGCGGCTATGCTGCGCGCCATGACAGCTCCCGTTGCCCATGTCCTGGTGGTCGAGGACGAAGCCGCCATCGCCGAAACCGTGCTGTACGCGCTGCGCAGCGAAGGCTATGCCGCCAGCCACTGCCTGCTCGGCGGGGAGGCCCTGCAGCGGCTGCAGGCCGGCGATATCGACGTGGTGGTGCTGGACGTGGGCCTGCCCGACCTCGGCGGTTTCGAGGTCTGCCGGCGGCTGCGCGCGCAGCCCGGGCCGGCGGCGCAGCTGCCGGTGATCTTCCTGACCGCCCGCAATGATGAAGTGGACCGCGTGCTCGGCCTGGAGCTGGGCGCCGACGACTACATGACCAAGCCGTTCTCGCCGCGCGAACTGGTGGCGCGGGTGCGCGCGCGGCTGCGTCGTGCGGCACCGGCGGTGGCAGCAACCAGCGCCGAGGCGGGCTGGCAGGAACATGGCGCCTTCGCCATCGACCGCGAAGGCCGGCGCATCCGCTTCCGTGGCCACGCGCTGGACCTGACCCGTTACGAGTACGCGCTGCTGGAGGCCCTGCTGCAGCGGCCGGGGGCGATCCTCAGCCGTGCCCAGCTGATGGATCGCGGATGGGACAGCAGTGCCGACAGCGCCGACCGAACGGTCGACACCCACGTAAAGACCCTGCGCGCCAAGCTGCGCGCGGCCGGCGCCAGCGACCCGATCCGCACCCACCGTGGCCTCGGCTACGCGCTGGAGGTCTAGCCATGCGCCTGGTACTGAAGCTGTTCCTCGGCTTCTTCCTGATCACCGGCATCGCCGCATTCTTCGTGATGCGCGTGTTCGTCAACGAGGTGAAGCCCGGCGTGCGCCAGGCGATGGAATCGACCCTGGTCGATGCTGCCAACGTGCTGGCCGAGATGGCGGCCGCCGACGTCAAGGCGGGCACGCTCCGCAGCGGCAGTTTCACCCGCAACCTGGCCAAGGCGCGGCAGCGCGATCTGAAGGCGATGGTCTGGCGCTTTCCGAAGCGCTCGCTGGACTATCGGGTGACCATCACCGACGCCAAGGGCATCGTCATCTATGACTCACTGGGCCGCGACCTGGGGCGCGACAACTCGCGCTGGAACGACGTGTACCGCACCCTGCGAGGCGAGTACGGTGCCCGTTCCAGCCCCGAGATCCCGGGTCAGGAAGGCGATACGGTCATGCATGTGGCCGCGCCGGTATACGACCCGGCCGATGGGCGGACCCTGATCGGCGTGCTCAGCCTGGCCCAGCCCAATCGGAGCATCGATCCGTTCATCGCCGCCAGCCAGCGCGCCATCATCGAGCGCGGTGCCTGGCTGATCGGATTGTCGGCACTGGTCGGCGTGCTGGTGACGATGTGGCTCACCACCGGCCTGGGCCAGCTGAGCCGCTATGCGCGCGCGGTCACTGCCGGCGAACCGGTGCCGCCGCCGCGGCGGCGCCGCGACGAGATCGGCGACCTGGGCCAGGCTTTGGAAACGATGCGCCGCAAGCTGGAAGGCAAGGCCTACGTCGAGCAGTACGTGCAGTCACTGACGCATGAAATGAAGAGCCCGCTGGCGGCGATCCGCGGTGCTGCCGAGCTGCTGCAGGAACCGTTGCCGGAGGCTGACCGCCTGCATTTCGCGCGCAGCATCGTCGACCAGCAGGAGCGGCTGACCGAGACCATCGACAAGCTGCTGGCCCTGGCCGAGGTGGAACAGCATGGCTGGTTGCAGACCCGCGACCCCATCGCGCTGCCGTCGCTGCTGGCCGATGCGGCAGCGTCCGCGCAGGTGCGCGCGCAGGCGGCCGGCGTGCAGGTCAGCATCGGCAGCGCGCCCGACCTGCGCGTGCAGGGCGACGCCTATCTTCTGCGGCAGGCGCTGCACAACCTGATCGACAACGCGATCGCCTTCTCGCCGGCCGGCGCGGACATCGCGCTGCAGGCCGAGGTGGATGAGCAGGGCGTACGCCTGCAGGTGGCCGACCGCGGTACCGGCATTCCCGACTATGCGCGCGAACGCGTGTTCGAGCGCTTCTATTCGCTGGCGCGACCGGGCAGCGGCCGGCGCAGTTCCGGCCTGGGCCTGCCGTTCGTGCAGGAGGTCGCGCGCCTGCATGACGGCCGCGCCAGCGTCGACACCCGCGACGGCGGTGGCACCGTGGCCAGCCTGTGGCTGCCGTTGGCGAACCCGGGCCAGCGCCCGCGCCGCTGACTTCACACTCGCTTCAAATTCGCCACAAACCCTGCTCACCGCGGCAGTCCATCCTGCAGCCCTCTCCAACGAGGATGGACCATGAAATCCCTGAAGATGCTGCTGCGGTTCGCCATTGTCGGCGGGCTGATCCTGTTGCTGCTGGTGCCGCTGATGATGATCCGCGGCGTCATCAACGAGCGCAGCCAGTACCGTGACGAAGCCTTTACCCGGGTGGCCGACAGCCGCGCCGGGGCGCAGCAGCTGGTGGGGCCGGTACGGGTGGTGCCGTGGGTGGAACGCAAGCAGGTTGAACTGGTTGACCCGCTGGGCGTCAAGAAGACCGAGATCCAGGTGACCGAGGGCCACTGGCTGCAGATGCCGGCGTCGCTGGAGGTGGGTGGCGAGATGCTGCCGAGCCAGCGCGAGGTCGGCCTGTTCAAGGTGCCGGTGTACAGCTGGAACGGCCAGCTGAAGGCGAGCTTCGCCGCCGACGACTATCCGGTGAAGGCGGGACGCACGTATGGGCAGCCGTACGTTGCGCTCGGGGTTTCCGATGTGCGTGGCCTGGTGGGAACGCCGAACCTGCGGGTGGACGGCAAGCCGCTGCGACTGTTGCCGGGCGTCGGCGCGGCCAGCGAGATCGGGCGTGGCCTGCATGCGCCGGTAAGGGGTTTCGCGGTGGATCAGGGCGGCACCCTCGCGGCCAGTACCGTTGAGCTGGACCTGCGCCTGGATGGCAGCCGCATGCTGTCGGTGGTGCCGGTAGGTGACGACACCCGCATCGCGCTGCGGTCGAGCTGGCCGCATCCGTCGTTCAGCGGTGCGTTCCTGCCCAACGAGCGCCGCGTCGATGCCGGCGGCTTCGATGCACAGTGGGCGGTGTCTTCGCTGGCCTCCGACGCACAGCGCCAGCTGCGTAGCGACGGCGCCATCGATTCGCAGGCAGTGACGGTGTCGCTGGTCGATCCGGTCGATGCCTACACGCAGGCCGACCGGGCCTCCAAGTACGGCGTGCTGTTCGTGGTGCTGACCTTCGTCGGCTTCATCCTGTTCGAGCTGATCAAATCGCTGCGCATCCATCCGCTGCAGTACCTGATGGTCGGACTGGCGCTGGCGATCTTCTTCCTGCTGCTGATCAGCCTGTCCGAGCACATCGCGTTCTGGAAGGCCTACCTGGTTTCGGCGGTGGCCTGTATCGGCCTGCAGGCGGTGTACCTGGCCAACGTGCTGGGCCACTGGAAGCGCGGCCTTGGTTTCGCTGCGCTGCTGACCGTGCTGTACGGCGCGCTGTATGGCCTGCTGGTGTCGGAGAACAACGCTCTGCTGATGGGGTCGCTGCTGCTGTTCGTGATCCTGGCGCTGGCGATGTGGGTGACCCGCCGGGTCGACTGGTACGCGCTCGGCGCGGACCTGAAGTAAGGAGCGCGCCATGGGCTGGCGCCAGAGTTTCCGGCAACGGGCGCGGCAGGGCATTCCGGCCCTGCTGGAAGTGGATGCACTGCTGCAGGCACATGGCGTGCTGGCGGCCCTGCCGGGGGCACGGATCGCCCCCGGCCTGGTCCGCTTCCAGCTGGCGGCGGTGACCTGCGAGGGACTGCGGGGCCAGGGACTGGCCTGGTTGCAGGACGCGCGGCAGGGACGCGGCGCGCTGGCGGGGAAGGTGCCGCGCTACCGGCCATGGAAGGCCGGGGCGGACGCGCTGGCCGAGATCGGCATCGGCGGCCTGCCCGATGACTGGCCTGCGCATGCAGCGGTGTACGGTTGCAGCAGCTTCGACCGGCGGCACTGGTTGCTGCTGCTCCCGGAGCGGGCGCAGCTGTGGCTGGGGTGGAGTGGGTGAAGCGGCTTGGCAGGTGCGAACCAAGCACTCTTCTGTGGGTGCGAACCGTGGTTCGCACGCTTCTACCGCTGTCCATGACCGATGGGACGGTATCCGCCCGTCCCTGCTGGCTAGACTCGGTGGGTTGATGATCGAGCCGAAGGGCAGGGGTGCGATGTGTTGAAGTGGGGTGTGCTGGCCGTAGCGCTGGCGATCGGGGGCAATGCCGTGGCGCAGCAGCGCGAGGCGGTGGACCTGGACATGGTCAGCCGCATCCGGCAGGAGGCGTTCCACCGTTCGCAGGTGATGGACACCTTCAGCTATCTCACCGAGCGCATCGGCCCGCGCCTGACCAACTCGCCGGCGATGGGCCGCGCCAACGCATGGACCCGCGGCAAGTTCACCGAATGGAAGCTGGACAACGTCCACGATGAAGCCTTTGATGACTTCGGCCGTGGCTGGGAGTTCACCTCGGCCAGCGTGGAAATGCTGGGTGACCGCATCCAGCCGCTGCATGCGCTGCCGAAGGCCTGGACGCCGGGCACGAACGGGCCGGTCGAAGGCGAACTGGTGCAGGTCGACATCAAGAAGCCCGAAGACATCGAGAAGTACCGCGGCAAGCTGCGCGGCAAAATCCTGCTGCTGGGCGAGGCGCGCGAGTACAAGCGCGGCACCGAACCGGATTCGCACCGGCACGACGCGACCTCGCTGGAAGGCCTGCAGGCGTTCACCGTGCCCAAGGACCAGGACGCCACCGCCGAGCGCGCCAAGCGGGTCAAGGAATACCAGGAGCGCCAGCTGCTGGCGAGCAAGGTCAACGCCTTCTTCGTCGAAGAGGGCGCGCTGGCCTCGATCAGCGTCAGCAGCTGGGACAACGGCATCATCCGCGTCGCCGGTGGCGGTTCGCGCAAGGCCGGCGAGGCGGTCGGCATTCCCGAGCTGGCGATGATCAGCGAGCACTTCAACCCGCTGGTGCGCGCGCTGAAGGCCAAGCAGCCCGTGCGCCTGCGCGTGGACGTGGCCGCGCGCTTCACCGACGAGGCCGACCAGCCCGGCTACAACACGCTGGCCGAGATCCGTGGCAGCAGCAGGCCCGATGAAGTGGTGATGATCGGTGCGCACCTGGATTCCTGGCACAGCGGCACGGGCGCAGCCGACAACGCCGCCGGCGTGGCGGTGATGATGGAGGCGATGCGCATCCTCAAGGCCACTGGCGCCAAGCCCAAGCGCACGATCCGCGTGGCGCTGTGGAGCGGCGAAGAGCAGGGGCTGATCGGCTCGCAGGCTTATGTGGCCAAGCATTTCGGCCGGTTCCCGGAGCCCACCGACCCGGCCCAGAAGGCGCTGCCGGCGTCGCTGCGCGAGCCAACCGGTGCGCTGCAGAAGACCCGCGATTACAGCAGGTTCCAGGTCTACTTCAACATGGACAACGGCTCGGGCCGGTTCCGTGGCATCTATGCGCAGGAAAACCTGGCGGCGATGCCGATCTTCGAGGCCTGGCTGGCCCCGTTCCATGACGTGGGCGCCACCACCGTGGCCACCCGCAACACCGGCAGCACCGACCACATCAGCTTCGACCGCATCGGCCTGCCGGGCTTCCAGTTCATCCAGGACCGGCTGGACTACTTCACCAATGTCCACCACAGCCACCTGGACACCTGGGACCACGCCGAGCCGGAAGACCTGAAGCAGGCCGCGGCCATCGTCGCCTCGTTCGCCTACAACGCCGCGATGCGCGAGCAGCCGTTCCCGCGCAAGGCCGAACCCTAAAAGGGGACGGAGGGGATTAAGTCGTATCTCCCCTCCGTTGCCGTAGACCCTGTCAGTCGGGTATCGAGACGATCTGGTTGATGGCCGGATCGATCGCGAACACTGCCCGGAGTGATGGCCTGCCGTCGAGGGTCTTCACCTGATCTGACACACTCGCCGCCTGAAAGTAGGTCGTTCCGTCATGCTGCATCAGGGGCCGGAGATCCAACGGCGCGCTGGCAGGGTCTGACAGCTGTGCCAGACACAGCCGTCGCCCGCAGCTGAAGTCCAGCACTGTCCGGGCGTGGCCTTCCGCCGAAAGGCCACTCTGGAGGTGGCTGGCAAACAGAGCGGTCGACTCCGACAGTTCCCTGTCTGTCGAAGCTGCCGCGTGCATGGTGTTGGTCATGGCAGCGAAGGCGCCGGCGCTTGCAAGTAGCCGGTCGATTCGGTTTTCATCCAGTGCATTGTCGTAGATCAGATCGGCCTCCTTGGGCACGTCACCCGGGAGACGAGTCGCTGGGCGGCGATTTGCACCCGAACGACCCGCTACGCTGGCGGGCTCTCGCTCAGTGGCGGTGGGCGCGTTTGTGGAAGAGCGGTGTGAGTTCTGCGCAGCAGAACGATGTGAAGGGTCGTTTATCGAAAAGTGCCATGCCAGTGCACCGGCCAATGCCGAGGTCACCAGGAGCCAGAGAGCTGTTGCTTTCGCCTTCATATGGAGCGCTCAGGTTACTGGCCCGGTTTCCACAAGCGCTTCGCCCTTCTCGGCCGTCTTGGTTACCCAGCCACCCCTGCTGTCCCAGACGGAAAAGCCTCCTCCTGGCCGCGTGGAAACGACGCACGAATTCTGGCACGTGTAGTAATGGCTGTTGATTTTGACTGTTGTTGAAGCCTTCGATTCAGCCAGTCCAAAGAGGGCAACTGCAGACAGGCTCGCCATCACGCAGACCGCTTTCACCGCGCTGGATTTCAGACATCCTCGATCAATGAGGCCCTGCTTGCGCTGGGCTGCGGTACCGCCCGATCCGGAGGCGTTATCTGATCCGATGGTTGGAGGGGTCATTGAAACGTCCTTGCCTCATTCCAGAATATTCAGGTTCCGTTGGGGCACGAATGGCGGCTATGGGGAAAGTTGCAATTGCAGGGGCAGTGAATCCGGTAAAATCGGGGGGATTCCCGTTCCTCGAGCCCTCCATGACCTGCCGCACCCGCTTCGCCCCCAGTCCCACCGGTTATCTGCATATCGGTGGTGCCCGCACCGCGCTGTACTGCTGGCTGGAGGCCCGCCACCGCGGCGGCGAGTTCGTGCTGCGCATCGAGGACACTGACCGTGAACGCAGCACCCAGGGCGCGATCGACGCCATCCTGGAGGCGATGGACTGGCTGGGCCTGGATTACGATGAAGGCCCGATCTACCAGACCGACCGCGTTGCCCGCTACCGGGAAGTGGCCGAGCAGCTGATCGCTGAAGGCAAGGCGTACTACGCCTATGAAACCCGCGAAGAACTGGACGCCATGCGCGAGGCCGCCATGGCCAGGCAGGAGAAGCCGCGCTACAACGGCGCCGCGCGCGAGCTCGGCCTGCCGTACCGGGACGACCCGAACCGTGTCATCCGCTTCAAGAACCCGCTGGAAGGCACGGTGGTGTTCGATGACCTGATCAAGGGCCGCATCGAGATCGCCAACAGCGAGCTGGATGACATGGTGATCTTCCGCCCGGATGGCTACCCGACCTACAACTTCGCGGTGGTGGTGGACGACTGGGACATGGGCATCACCGAGGTCATCCGCGGCGACGACCACATCAACAACACCCCGCGCCAGATCAACCTGTACGAAGGCATCGGGGCCCCGGTGCCGAAGTTCGGCCACATGCCGATGATCCTGGACGAGCAGGGCGCCAAGCTGTCCAAGCGCACCGGTGCGGCCGACGTGATGCAGTACAAGGACGCCGGCTACCTGCCCGACGCGCTGCTGAGCTATTTGGCCCGCCTGGGCTGGTCGCACGGTGACCAGGAGCTGTTCAGCCGCCAGGAGCTGATCGACCTGTTCGACGTGAAGGACTGCAATTCCAAGGCCTCGCGCCTGGACATGGCCAAGCTGGGCTGGGTCAACCAGCACTTCCTGAAGACCGAGGACGTGGCCAGCATCGTGCCGCACCTGGTCTACCAGCTGCAGAAGCTGGGCCTGGACGTGGCCGCCGGCCCGGCCCCGGAGGACGTGGTGATCGCCCTGCGTGAACGCGTGCAGACCCTGAAGGAAATGGCCGAGAAGGCCGTGGTCTGGTACCAGCCGTTGACCGAGTACGACGAAGCGGCGGTGGCCAAGCACCTCAAGGCCGGTGCCGAGGTCGCGCTGGGCAAGGCCCGCGAGCTGCTGGCGGCGTTGCCGGAGTGGACCGCCGAGGCGGTGGGCGTGGCCCTGCATGACGCGGCGGCGGCACTGGAAATCGGCATGGGCAAGGTCGCCCAGCCGCTGCGCGTGGCCATCACCGGCACCCAGGTCAGTCCTGACATTTCCCACACCGTGTACCTGGCCGGCCGCGAGCAGGCCTTGAAACGCATCGATGTGGCCATCACCAAGGTAGCAACGGCCTGACGCATCCCCGCCAGGCCCGAACCGGAGAACACGCATGCCCGCCAAGACCGCCACTGCCTGTACCGCCCCGCACCACCACGTCCACGACGCATCGGATTTCGTGGCGGTGGTCGAGCGTGTCTCGCGCGAACGCGGGCTGCGCCTGACCCCGATCCGCGCCAATGTGCTGAAGCTGATCGCCGAGGCCGGCAAGCCGGTCAAGGCCTACGAGCTGCTGGAATGGGTGCGCAACGGCAAGGGCGTGGGCGCGGATGCCCCGCCCACCGTGTACCGCGCGCTGGACTTCCTGATGGCCAACGGGTTCGTGCACAAGCTGGAATCGGTCAATGCCTTCGTGGCCTGCCATCACCCCAGCAGTGCCGCGCATTCGGTGCCGTTCCTGATCTGCAACAGCTGCCACAGCGCAGTGGAGCTGGAGGACCGCGAGATCGTCACCCAGCTGGAGAAGCGCGCCAAGGAACTGGGCTTCCAGCCACAGGCGCAGACGCTGGAAGTGCACGGCCTCTGCGCGCGCTGCGCCGGCTAACGCAACGGTAGTGCCGGTCGCTGGCCGGCATTTTGGAAACGGGGTCAGATCCCTTTGCCAGTGGCAAAGGGATCTGACCCCGTTTCATATCGGCGCGACAGGGCCTGCGTCCTAGTCCATCGGCTTGGACCGGGTATCCACCCGCACGATCACCGACATGCCGGGCCGCAGCTGCGCGGCCAGCTTCTGGCCTTCATTGATCGATATCCGCACCGGCAGCCGCTGCACCACCTTGGTGAAATTGCCGCTGGCGTTGTCCGGGCGCAGCACGCTGAATTCCGACCCGGTGGCCGGCGCAATCTCCTGCACGCGGCCCCGCAGCACCTGGCCCTGGAACGCGTCCACTGAGAACGTGGCCGGCTGGCCGATCGCCATTCCCCAGGTCTGGCCCTCCTTGTAGTTGGCCACCACCCACAGCGTATCGGGCACCAGGAACAGCAGCTGCGAACCGGCCGCGACGTACTGGCCCACGCGTACGCTGGCCTCACTGATCTGGCCGTCGCGCGGCGCGTGGATCACCGTGTTGGCCAGGTCGATGCGTGCCAGCTCCAGCTGCGCCTGGGCGCTCTCCACCTGGGCCTCCAGGCTCTTGCGCGCCACCTGGGTCGATACCAGGGTCTCCTCGGCGATGCGGATCTGCGCCTGCGCCTGTTGCACACTGGCCTGTGCCGACGCCTGGGTGGTGCGGAACTTGTCGCGGTCGTTGATGGACACCAGCTGCTGCGCCGCCAGTTCCTCGTAGCGTTTCAGCTCATTGCGCGAGCGCTGCAGTTCCGCCTGGCCGGCCGAGAGCGTGGCGCGGGCGGACGCAATCTGTGCGCGGTTCTGCGCCTGTGACTGGTCCGAATTGGCCAGCGCCGCGCGCGCGCTGTCCAGCGTCGCCTGCGCCTGGGCCACGCGCTGCGCATGGATGCGGTCATCGATGCGCAGCAGGGGCTCGCCCTGCCGCACATGCTGGAAATCCTTCACCAGCACTTCGGTGACATAGCCGTTCACCTGGGGTGCCATCACCGTGATCTGCCCGCGCACGTAGGCGTTGTCGGTCACCATCACGCTGCTGGTGAACGGCCACAGGTGCCACGCGCGCAGGATCAGCGCGATGCCCAGCAGGGCCACCACCACCATCACTACCACGCTGCGCGCGCTGGGCTTGAGGTATTTCGGCGCGGCCGCCGGTTCAACGGGCGTGGGCGCAGGCGCCGCGTCGGTCGGCGGCGGTGGGGTCACGTTGTCGGCGTCGTCGGGTCGGGGCGGGACGGGGGGCATGGTCGAGAACTCAGCGGGGCGCGGCTGGCGTGGCCGCAATGGGAGGAGTGGGGTGGCGCTTGCGCCATTGCTTGAGTACGGCAGTGCGCAGCGAGAGCAGCAGCAGCCAGCACAGGAAGCCGATCGCCAGCCAGCCGCTCAGCGTGAACACGTCATTGAAGCCACGCACGTTGGCTTCGCGGCGCGTGGTCTGTGCCAGCTGCGCGCTGCCCTGCGCACTGCGCAGCACCGGGTCGGTGATCTGCGCAGCGTACAGCTGCTGCTGGATGCGCAGGCGTTGCGCGACCACCGGATCGGCCGGGTCGAGCTGGCTGGTCAACGCGCTGGAATAGAGTTGCTCCCGATGCAGCTGGAAGGTGC
Organism: Stenotrophomonas sp. YJH_SMC_10; assembly: GCF_059371555.1. Classification (NCBI taxonomy): domain Bacteria; kingdom Pseudomonadati; phylum Pseudomonadota; class Gammaproteobacteria; order Lysobacterales; family Lysobacteraceae; genus Stenotrophomonas; species Stenotrophomonas sp. YJH_SMC_10. The sequence goes on from NZ_JCAFUS010000002.1 coordinate 271,355, forward strand.
CCAGCACTGCCGAGCCGGCCAGGCCGCCCAGCGTCTGCGTGATCGACAGCGTCACCAGGAAGGTGATCATGTGGTCCACGCCCTGCTTCAATGCGGCGGAAATGCCGAGCATGATCAGCGGGCCCATGAACATGCCGGCGCCCACCGACGCCAGGAACTGGCTGACATAGAAGTCGTGCGGCCGATCGAGGCTGGTGCGGTGCTGGTCGAAGAACGCGGCGGTTCCCAGCAGCAGGATCGCCATCAGCAACTGGGCGATCAACCGCTTGGGCCCGAAGGTCAACGCGGCGCCGGCGATGCCGGTGACCACGCCGGCCAGGATCACCACGAACAGCGGGCGCATCTGGTCCGGCCCCATGCCCAGCGTACGCATCAGGTTGACCACCCCGTAGGACTGCTCGGTGGTCAGGAAGCGGATCAGGAAGGCGCCGACGATGAAATGCAGGACCGGCAGCGTCGACAGCCAGCGGATCTGCAGCAGCGGATTGCGCCGGTAGTGCTCGATGATCAGGGCGGTGGTGGACAGCACGATCGAGGCGATCAGCGCCCAGCCCAGCCACGCTGTGTTGAGCCACCAGCGCGTGTAGCCCTGCGCCAGTACGATCACCAGCAGGGCAACGGCCGGGGCAAGCAGGGCGAAGGTGAGGAAATCCAGCGGTTCGAAGGCCTTGACCTGGATGCCCGGCGGCAGCTTCAGCAGCACCACCGCCGCGAACGCACACAGGGCCAGACCGGCCTCGAACGAGTACAGCTGGTGCCATTGGCCGGTATCGACCAGGCCCGGCGAGACGATCCAGGCAATCGGCACCGCCAGCTGCGAAAGGCCGACACCGATCACCAGCAGGTTGCCCGTGAACCGTCGCGGCAGTGCCTGCAGCATGTACAGCGTGCCCAGCGTTGAACACGCCGCGCCGGCGAAGCCGCTGGCGGCACGGGTCAGCATCGTGGTCTCGAAGCTGCCGACGAACAGGTGCAGCACCGCCAGCGCCGCATACAGGCCCAGCCCGATCTCGGCGAACAGGCGGATGCCGTACTGCTGGCGGAACTTGAAGGCCAGCAGGTTGGCGGTGACGTTGACCATGGCATAGGCCGCTACCAGCCAGCTGCCCTGGGTCGGTGTCAGTGCCAGCTGGCCCTGCAGGAACGGCAGGTTGGCGGTGACCAGCGCATTGCCGAGGCCGCCGGTGATCGCCACCAGCAGCGATACCAGCGCATAGGCCGCGCGCCGGTACGGCGGGTGCCAGGGCATCGACGCCGAGCCGGGCATGGTCGGCTTCTCATGCTCCTCCCAATCCGGAACCGGCTTCAGATACGGCTGGACCATCAACGGGCCTCGCTGGCAGCTCCCTGGAGACCCCCACGCAGCAGCTGCAGGGCGCGCCCGGCCAACTGGGCGCGCTCGTCGCGGGTCTTGCCGCGCAGGGCCGCACCCAGCATGCCCGAGATCAGTGAAATATCCGTCTTTTCCAGGTCGGCACGGCACAGCCCGGCGGCCTTGGCGCGGGCGATCGGTTCCTCCAGCAGGTCGCGCACGGTCTCGCGCGCGGCGCGCATGGACGGCACGTCCGAATCAACCGCACGCCAGTAGTCGGCCAGTGCCGGCGAATCGATGATGCGCTGGGCCATGCCTTCGAACACCTCGAACAGGGCGTCGTCGCGGTCGCCGAGCTGTTCGACCTGGCGCCGGATGCGGTCGACCGTGCGCTGCAGCAGCGCCTGGATCAGTGCGGTACGGTCGGGGAAGTTGCGGTACAGGGTGGCGCGGCCCACCTGGGCACGTTCGACCACCAGGTCCAGCGGGGCGGTGACGCCATGTTGGCCGAAGACATGATCGGCGGCGTCGAGGATGAGGGCACGGCGGGCGGCAGCATCGGCACGTTGAGCGGTCATGGATTGATTTTCGGACAAAATTGTCCGTTTGGCGAGACAGTGAGTGACGGGATTGTCCGGTTGTTGTCGTACGCACATCTTTGTGACGGATGCGTGATGGCACGGGGTGAAAAGAAAACGGGGGCCCGAAGGCCCCCGTGGAATGGCTTGGGGTCAGAGCCCGTTCCTTCGGAAAGGGATCCGGCCCCGCCGTGCGCGGTCAGAAGAACGCGCGGATGCCGAATGCGACACCACGGCCCGGCAGCGGCGAGTAGTCGCGCAGCAGCGAGGTATGCGGACGCACTTCGCGGTTGGTCAGGTTGCTGCCATCCAGGAACACCTCGTAGCTGTTGCTCGCGTTGCGATCCCAGCGGTAGGCCAGGTGTGCATCGACCAGGGTGTAGCCGTCGCTCGGTGCTTCGTTCTGGGCGACATCCTTCTGGCGGCTGTAGCGCACCGCACCGACCGAGGCACGCCAGCCATCCTTCGACCAGCGCAGGTCGGCGCCGACGCGGGCCGGGGCGATGCGCGGCAGGTAGCCGGTGTTGGCCAGCTCCACCGTGTAGTTGTGGTTGTGGTCGCCGTGCGGCACGGCGATGTCCAGGTTGCGGCTGCCGCTGCCATCCAGCTTGGCCTTGACGTAGTCGCCGAACAGGCGCAGGTCCCAGTCACCGGCGCCGCCCTCGAACAGGTGCACCAGCGCTTCGGCCTCGGCGCCGCGGAACACCGCGTCCTGCTGGGTCCAGGCGCGCACCGGCAGCCCCTCGGTAACGCCGGTGTCGGCCAGGTAGATGAAGTCCTTGAACTTCGTCTGGTAGACCGACGCGGAGAAGTCCAGGCGTTCGCTGTGGGTGTGAATGCCCAGTTCCACGCGCTGGCCGCGCTCGGTCTTCAGGTTGGCATCGCCGATTTCCAGCGAGCGGGTGGCGATGTGCGCGCCGGCGGCATACAGCTCTTCGTTGGTCGGTGCACGCTCGGAGCTGTCCACGCCGATGCGCAGGTCAACCGCATCGTTGAGCTTCCAGATGCCAGCGGCAGACAGGTTGGTGGCGCCGAACGTGCGGCGGCGGTAGTCACCGCTCGGGTCCAGCTTGACCTGGTCGTGGCGGCCGCCCAGTTCCAGCTTGAACGGGCCGAACTGCTTTTCCTGCAGCACGAACAGGCCGATGTTCCGGGTGCCGGTATCCGGTACGAACGCTTCTTCACCCTTGGCGCCGAAATCACTGTTGCCGAACTGCAGGCCGAAGGCACCATCCCAGCCGCCGATCTGCTGCTGCACGGCTTCCAGGCGTGCCTCGATGCCGCGGTTGGTGAAGCGGGTCGACGGCGTGCCGGCCTCCAGCTCCACGTGCTCGTAGTCGGTGTAGGCCACGCGCGCGTTGATGTTCTTCAGGAACGAGACCGGGTCGTAGATGCCGGCCTTGGTCTCGAAGCGGTTCTGCACCATGTCGATGCGCACGTCGTGCTCGTCACCGCCTTCCTCTTCATCGCCATGATCGTGGCCGTGGTCGTGGTCATCGCCGTCGGCATGCACGTGCGCGCCATTGGGAATGCCGTAGTTGGTGCGGTAGGTGCTGGCCGATACGCCGAAATAGCCGCCGTCGCCCAGCCAGGTCGCACCGACGCCACCGGCGCGGGTACGGATGGAGCTGTTGTCGAGGCGGCCGCGACGCGGTTCTTCGCCTTCGGCCGCTTCATGGTCGTGATCGTGGTCATGGTGGTCTTCCAGGCTGTCGATCACTGCGTAGCCGGGAATACGGTAGTCATCGCCGTTGCGGACCAGGCCATCCACGTGCAGCACGACGTTGCCGCTGACGCCATCGAGGCGGAACATGCCACTGCGCTCGTTGTTCACCGAGTTGCCGCGCAGTTCGGCGCGGCCGCTCAGCGGTCGCTCCGGCAGTTCGCGCGCGATGCGGCCATCGACCACATTGACCGCGCCGCCGATCGCACCGCTGCCGAACAGCAGGGTGGCCGGGCCTTTCAGGACCTCGATCTGGTCGGCCAGGAACGGCTCGATGCTGGTGGCATGGTCGGCGCTGACGGTGGAGGCATCCATGTTGCCCATGCCATTGGAGAGCACCGCCACGCGTGGGCCCTCCTGGCCGCGGATGATGGGGCGGCCGACACCCGGCCCGAAGAAGGTGCTCTGCACGCCGGGCAGCTTGGCCACGGTATCACCGAGGGTGCCGGCCTTCTGCTCGTCCAGGCGTTCACCGGCCAGAACCTCCACCGGGCGTGCCAGCGATTCGGCGTCGCCCTGCAGCGGCGAAGCGGTGACCTGCACCGACGACAGTTCAGTCAGGTGGCGGTCACGGTGGGAATCGTCTTCGCCGGCGGCGAAGGCAACGGTCGGGAGCAGGGCGGTCAGGGCCAGGGCGAGGGAATGCGGCTTCAACCGCGGGGTACGGGCGGGCATGGGCAGGTCCTTTGTTACACTATATCAATCACGGGGCGCACGAATCCCGTCGATGGGACAGGGGGAGGGGACACCGTGCGGGTCGGGAAGGGATGTTATATTATTCCATAACGATTCGCCGACCCTGCTGGAAGTCATGTCCCTGTCCTCACGAATGCGCCATCTGCTTGACCGTTTCGGTGCCACGGGTTCGATGCTGTGCGCGGTGCACTGCGCGGTCATCCCGGTGCTGCTGGCGGCGGCGCCCTCGCTGGGCCTGTCGTTCTGGCTGAGCGATGGGGTGGAGCAGGGCCTGGTGGTGTTTGTGACCCTGCTCGGGCTGTTCAGCCTGGTCTGGGGCTACCGCCGCCACGGTGCGCTGCGTGCGCTCGGCTTCCTGATCCCCGGCCTGGTCGCGCTGTGGGCCGGTGTGCTGTACGACCCGCTGCACCACAACGCGGTACCGCATGCGGTGGTGATGACCATCGGCGGCCTGCTGGTGGGGGTGGCCCACTTGGTCAACCTGCGCCTCAACCATGGCCACGTGCACGACGCCAGCTGCGCGCACTAGGTGCTCCGTGATAGGATTTTCGATCGTGCGCGGGGGCGCCCAGCAAGGCGGCCCCGCCGAACCCGTGTCAGTACGGGGTAACCAGATTTCACACTTGAGGAGTTGAAGACATGGGTAAGGGTGACCGCAAGACCGCCAAGGGCAAGCGCTACAACGCCAGCTACGGCAACGCCCGTTCGCACACTGCGAGCAAGGTCGCCGTAGGCGCCGCCGCCCCGGTTGCCAAGAAGACCGTGGCCAAGGCTCCGGCGAAGAAGGCCGTTGCGAAGAAGGCCGTCGCCAAGGCCTGATCCGGCCGACCGACCGGTCCACGAAGAACGCGGCGCCTGGCGCCGCGTTTTTTTATGCGCGTTCTTGTAGCGCCGAGCCCATGCCCGGCTGGCCGGAAATGCAGCCGAGCGCGGGCTCGCCGCTACAACCGCATCAGCGCAGGATCTGCTTCAGCGTGTCCGGGTTGCCATCGTTCGGTGCGGCCGGCACCTGCAGCAGATGGGCCAGCAGCGGATAGACGTCCACGTTGTCGAAGCCGTCGATCACCAGGCCCTGGCGGAACGAGGGACCCTTGGCCACGAACACCGCGCGCATGGAAGGCAGGGCATTGTCGTATCCGTGCGAGCCCCGATCCCGTCTTGCGCGCTTGGCGATCTTCTCCAGGTGCAGCGCGTCCCAGCCCTCATCCATCGCACAGACGATGGCCGGCACCCGCGGATGCGTGCCGTAGTGCCAGCGTGCCGGCAGGTTTTCCTTCTTCCAGCACGCGTAGTGTGCGTGGCGGCCGAGCAGTGCGCGCTCGGCCTCCTTCTCGCGACCGGCCACCGGTACGAAGCCGACCGACTGGCCCTGGCTGACGTTGCGCGCAATCGACGGGTCGGCCATCGATTCGGTGGAAATCACCTGGTCCTCAGGCACGGATGCCATGCCATGGTCGGAGACCACGATCACGTTGGTGGTCGCCGCCAGCCCGCGCTGCTGCAGTCCATCGAGGACCTGGCCGACGATCAGATCGGCGCGTGCGATCGCATCGGCGTACTGCGTCGACTCGGGGCCGTAGTTGTGGCCGGCCTTGTCCACATGCTCCATGTACAGCGTGGTCAGTCGCGGCGCGTCCGCGTCGGTCTGTGCCAGCCAGTCCAGCACGATGCCGGCGCGCTGTTCCAGGGGCTCCGTGGCGTCGTAGACGCGCCACTGGCTCGGGCGCACGCCACGGATCGCCGATTCACTGCCCGGCCACGAGGTCGTTGCAGTGCGCACGCCGACATTCTCGGCACCGACCCAGATCGGTTCGCCGCCCCACCACGCACTGGTGGTGACTGCCTCGCGGTTGCTCAGCTCGAACCGGCCCAGCGCCTCATCGTCCATGCTGTTGTTGACGATGCCGTGGTGGTCAGGGCGCAGGCCGGTGACGATCGTGTAGTGGTTGGGGAAGGTCAGTGAAGGGTAGGACGGCGTCATCCAGCGGGCGCGCACGCCGCCGTCGATCATCCGCTGCAGGTTCGGGGTCAGCCCGCGGTCCAGCGCGTCGGCGCGCAGGCCATCGATGGAGATCAGCAGCAGCTTCGGCGGCGCGGCCGCAGCGACGGACGCAGGGGGAACGGCGGCGGAAGGGGCGGGCGCGGTGCTGCAGGCGGCCAATGGCAGCAGCAGTGCCAGCGAAAAGGTCAGGCGTACGGAAGTCATCCGTGCATGATAAGTCGGTGCAATTACCGGCCCAAGACACGGCGCGCCAGGACCGTCCGGGGTCAGATCCCTTTTTCCACCGGAAAAGGGATCTGACCCCGATGCTCAAGCGAACAGCGGGGCCTGGCGTTGTTCCAGTCGCAGCAGCGCGGCCTTGGTTTCCAGGCCGCCGCCGAAGCCGGTCAGCGCACCGTTGCTGCCGATCACGCGATGGCAGGGCAGGATGATCGGCAGTGGATTGCGGCCGTTGGCCGCGCCCACCGCGCGGGTCGCGCTGGGCTGGCCCAGGTGCTGTGCCAGCTGCAGGTAGCTCCAGGTCTGGCCGAACGGAATCAACGCCAGTGCCTGCCAGACACGCAGCTGGAACGGAGTGCCGCGCGGTGCCAGTCGCAGGTCGAACCGGCGGCGTTCACCGTGCAGGAACTGCAGCAGCTGTTCGCGCGCTTCCGGCAACGCGTCCGGTGCGTAGTGCCAATCATCGCGCCCGCGTGCGGGGTGGCGGTTCTCCGGGAACAGCACATGCGAAAGACCGCGCTCGTCGCCGGCAATGGTCAACACGCCGATCGGGCTGTCGAAACGATCGAACAACAGGGTCATGTCGGTTCTCCAACAAAGGTGCCGGACAGGTGCCACAGGTGCAGCACGGCGTAGGCGCGCCACGGGCGCCACGGTTGCGAGCGCGCTTCGGTCGCACGTTCGCTCAGGCGCTGGCCCCGCGCGTGGCCGAGGACCTGCTGCAGTACAAGATCGCCGGCCGGGAACGCATCGGGCTGGCCGAGCCCGCGCAGGGCGATGTAATGCGCGGTCCACGGGCCGATGCCGGGCAGTGCAACGCAGCGCGCAACGAATTCCTCCACGGCCTGGCCAGGCCCGAAGTCGAGCTGGCCGCTGGCGCAGGCCGCGGCCAGTGCGCGCACGGTGGCCGCGCGGCTGCGGGGCAGGCCGATCGATTCCAGCGGTGCTTCGGCCAGCATCGCAGGTGCCGGGAACTGGCGATCGAATGCCGGGGGCATGCCCGGCAGGTGTGCGCCGTAGGCATCGACCAGGCGCCGCGCGAAGGTGGTGGCCGCGGCCACGCTGACCTGCTGGCCGAGCACGGCACGCACACCCACCTCGAAGCCATCCCAGCCGCCGGGCACGCGCAGCCCGGGGCGTTCGGCGATGCCACGCGCCAGCAGCGGTTCTTCGGCCAGTGCGGCGTGGACCTGCTGCAGATCGGCATCCAGATCGAATACGCGACGCACGCGGCGCACGATGTCCGGGATCAGGCGTGGATCGACTGCTCCCAGCTGCAGGCGCAGCTCCGGGCGCTTCGGGTCGGCGGTGACGCGCAGCAGGGTGGGGCGCTCGGGTGTGCCGAGCACGCGCTGGTAGCTGTCCTCGCCGATCAGCTCGATGCCGGGCAGGCTGCGCTTCCGCAGGAACGCCAGCATGCGCGCAAAATCCAGGGGGGGGCGGTAGGCCAGACGCAGAACCAGGCCGTCATCCTCTGCGGCCAACGGCGGGTGCTGGCGACGCAGTGCGCTCGGCGCCATCCCGCAGCCCTGCAGGAAGGCGGTATTGAAACGGCGCAGGCTGTTGTAGCCGGCGGCCAGTGCGACGTCGGTCACCGGCAGCATGGTTTCGGTCAGCAGCTGCTTGGCCAGCAGCAGGCGGTGGGTGGCATGGAGCTGTCCGGGCGTCGCGCCCAGATGCTCGACAAACAGGCGCTGCAGCTGGCGCGCGCTGAGTCCGATTTTCCGCGCGAGGTCAGCGACGGCGTGTTCCTGCAGGAATCCACCGTGGATCAGCGCCAGGGCGCGCTGCACGGCCTGCCCGGCCAACGCCTGCTGCGCCTGTGGTGCCAGTTCGGGGCGACAGCGCAGGCACGGCCGGTAGCCGGCGGCGGAGGCCGCAGCGGCGGTCGGAAAATAGCTGATGTTGCGCGGCTTCGGTGGCGGGGCCGGGCACACCGGGCGGCAGTAGATGCCGGTGCTGCGCACTGCGGTGAAGAACACGCCGTCGAAGCGTGCGTCGCGGGCCAGGCGGGCCCGATCACAGGCGGCAGTGTCGAGGGCGAGAGCGGTGTCCATGGCGCCAGTCTAGGCGGGTGCGGGCGGTGATACTCGCCACATTCGGACATGGATGCTGACGCGAGTCAGGCCGGGTTGCACCCGGTACCCGCGGTAATGCCGGCCGCTGGCGGTGGTAGTGCCGGCCGCTGGCCGGCAGCAATAACACGGCGTCCTGCGCGGCCGCGCGTGCGTGTCGGCCTCGTTCCACACGCTTTCCCAAGGGTCAGAGGGGGTTCAGTGCCACGCGCTGAATGCGCGCCCCGGGCGGGTAGACTGTGGCTCTTGCCCACGTGAAGACCGGTTGCCCGATGTCCGCCAAACTCCGCTGGTTGCCCCTGTTGTGCCTGGCCCTGGCGGGCTGCAGTCAGCTGGAGAATCCGGGCAACGTGACCGCAGCCGACAAGGCGGCGCGGGCACCGGCCAGCGATGGCGAGAACATGGTGTCGATCAATGCCGCCGATGCACCGCCGCCGCCGGCACCACCGCGCAGCCAGGGCGATCGGCCGTGGCCGCAGGCGCAGCTGGAGAACGGCCGCGCGTGGGTCAGTTGCAGCACCGAGTACGCCGGCGAGGCTGGCGATGGTGCCGAGCTGGAAGGCCTGCAGCGCGAGCAGATCACCCAGGCCCTGGCACCCTGCGCCGCGCGTGGCCTGGTGCGGGTGCGCTATGCCGGCAAGATCAATCCTGGCTTCGCCGAGATGATGTGGCGGCTGGCGGTGGTCGCCGACCAGCAGAAGATCCACAAGCGCATCCTCGACCTGGATTCCAGTGGTGGCCAGGTGGAATCGGCGATCGTCGCCGGCGACAGCATTGGTGAATCGGGCTGGACCATCTGGGTGCGCGAAGGCTCGATCTGCCACAGTGCCTGCGTGTTCGTGCTGGCCGCAGGTGACAATCGGCTGCTGTCCGGCAAGGTCGGCATCCACCGCATGATGCGTATCAGTTCCAAGGCCACCTCGCGCGCGGAACTCAACCGCGAGCTGCACGAGGTCTACGACAACGTCAAGGACTACCTGCAGCGCAATGGCGTGGCCGTGGGCGTGGCCGACCTGATGATGACCGTGCCCAACCGCAGCCTGCGCCTGCTGACGCCGGAGGAGCTGCGCCAGTTCGGCCTGGACGGCACCAATGCGGTGCAGGACGATCTGGAAAGGATCAAGCAGATGCGTGCCTGCGGCGATGACTTCGTGCAGCGCAAGGATGCCTTCCTGATCGCCTTCGACCAGCAGTGCAAGCGCGACGGCGCCGACATGGAGTCGATCAACAGCTGCGGCCAGGCCCTGAAGCAGCGCTTCGGCTTCCCGGACGCGGTGTGCCCGGAAGAAAGCCCGCTGTCGGAGATCGACGTGGCGACGCTGCCGCCGGCACCGCCGGAGCCGCCGCCGGTGGCCGAACAGGCGCCAGTGAACACCGCCGCGCCCGCCGCGCAGGCTGATACGGCAGCGGTGGAGGGCAACGCCCCAGCACGCTGACAGCATAGTCACCACGCTGGCGTAGACTGCGGTTCTCTCCAGAAAACCGGCGGTGTCCATGAAGCGCGTGCTCCTGCTGCTGTCCCTGCTGCCCCTGACCGCATTGGCGCAGGCACCTGCGCCGGCCACGCCCGCCCCGGCCCCGGCACGCCCGGCCCCGGCCTCGCCGGCAGCCGCGAAACCGGCCACCGCCGGCACACCGGCGCTGACCGCCGCGCAGCAGGCACAGGTGCAGAAACAGGACGCGGAAATGGGCGCGGCTGCATTGAAGGCGGCGCAGCTGGTGGATGCCAATCGCGCCGGCGAATTGTGGGACGGGGCCTCGGCCGTCGCGCGTCGTGCAGTGCCCAAGGCGGCCTTCGTCAGCCAGCTGAGCGCCGAGCGCACGCGCCTGGGGGCGCTGGCCGGTCGTGGCCAGCCGACCATTACCCGGGTCAAGTACAGCGCCGGCGCTGCGGTGCCCGAAGGCCTCTACATCAACGTCAGCTTCCCGACCCGTTTCGCCAACAGCGCGCAGCCGGTGCGCGAGCTGGTTTCGTTCCGCTTCGACGAAGACCAGGTGTGGCGCCTGGCCGGCTACAGCCTGCGCGCGTCGGCGCCCTGAGGAGATGAGCGATGGCAACTGAACTGACGATGCTGGCCTGGTCGGTGCTGCTGGGTTTTGTCTATATCTTCGCCACCTCCACCGTGGTCACCCGCGAACGGGGAATGAAGTGGAATGCCTCGGCACGGGATGGCGACGCAAGGCCGCTCAGTCCGCTGGCCGGTCGCCTGCAGCGGGCCCAGGCCAACTTCCTGGAGACGTTCCCGTTCTTCGCCGCCGCGGCGATCGCGGTCGTGCTGGCCGGGCGCGGCAACGACACCACCGCGCTGGCCGCGCAGGCTTACTTCTGGGCGCGCGTGGTCTACCTGCCCCTGTACGCCGCAGGCGTGCCCTACGTGCGCAGCCTGGTGTGGCTGGTGTCGCTGCTGTCGATCCTGGCGCTGGTGTTCGCACTGCTGTGATCCGGGCCTGATCCAGATCAAGGCCGCTCAGCTGCGCGGCGCTATGCTGGCGCGGACGGAATCAACGGCAGGAGGCGCGCATGCGCAGGATGGACGTGGTGGTGGTCGGCGCCGGACCGGCGGGCCTGTGTTTCGCGCGTGCGCTGGCGGGCAATGGCCTGCAGGTCGGGCTGGTCGAAGTGCAACCGCGTCAGGCGCTGGCCGAAGCCGCCTTCGATGGCCGCGAGATCGCGTTGACCCATGCCTCGCGGCAGAGCATGGAGCAGCTGGGGCTGTGGCAGCGCCTGCCGCAGGCCGAAGTCGCTGAACTGCGCGATGCCAAGGTGATGAACGGCAGCTCGCCGTTCGCGCTGACCTTCGCCAGCAGCCAGGTCGACGGCCAGCCGCTGGGCTGGCTGGTACCCAACCATCTGATCCGCCGTGCTGCCTGGGACGCCGTGCAGGGCCAGGATGGCCTGCACCTGTTCGACGGGCGCAAGGTGCTGGGCGCGCAGGCCGATGCGCAGGGCCACGTGGTCACGCTGGACGACGGCAGTACGCTGCACGCGCGGCTGCTGGTCGCGGCCGACAGCCGCTTCTCCGCCACGCGTCGCATGCTCGGCATCGGTGCGCAGATGCGCGACTTCGGCAAGTCCATGCTGGTATGCCGCATGCAGGTCGAGCGCGACCATCACCACACTGCCTGGGAATGGTTCGGCTACGGCCGCACGATGGCGCTGCTGCCGCTCAACGCGGGCCAGGCATCGGCGGTGATCACGCTGCCGCCGCGGCAGATCGAACAACTGCTGGCGATGGACGAGGTGGCTTTCGGTGAGGCCATCAGCGCCTGCTTCGAACACCGCCTGGGCCGGATGCAGCCGGTGGCCACGGCGCAGGCGTATCCGCTGGTGGGGGTGTACGCGCACCGCTTCGTCGGCGAGCGATCGGCGCTGATCGGCGATGCCGCCGTGGGCATGCACCCGGTCACCGCGCATGGCTTCAACCTGGGCCTGGCCAGCGCACAACGACTGGCGCAGGGCATCGTCGAACAGCAGCGCCGCGGTGCCGACATTGCCGCCGCCGGCATGCTGGCCCGCTACCAGCGCGGTCATCGGCTGGCATCGCGTCCGTTGTATGAAGCCACCAATGCGATCGCCAGCCTGTACACCGACGATCGCCGGCCGGCACGGCTGCTGCGGGCGGCCGGCCTGCGCGTGGCGCAGGGCGTGGCACCGTTCAGGCAGTTGATCGCCACGCACCTGACCCAGCGCGTGGCCTGAACCGCTTCAGCTCAGCCGGCGGCCAGCACGCGGATCTGGCTGTCGGCGAAATCGACTACCTGGCCCGCGCGGATCTTGCAGGCCTTGCGCAGTTCGACTTCGCCGTCGACCCGTACCTGGCCTTCGCTGATGACCATCTTGGCCTCGCCGCCACTGGTGACCAGGTCGGCCAGCTTGAGCAGCTGCTTGAGTTCGACGTAGTCGCCGTCGAGGTCGAATTCGAGAATCTGCATGGAGCGCGTTCCTGGGAGGAGGGCACAGGCCAGCGGCCGGGCCGGGAAGAGGGCGCGTATTGTGCGCCAGCACGGGCGCGACGGCACGTGTGAGGAAAGCTGTATGCCTCGTTCAGCATCAATGCGGTATCATTCCGCTCTGAGCGAGTGAAATCTCCTCCGACCGAGCAGCGCCAGGGCACGCGATAAGAAGGGCGCCCAAAGCGCGGACCATCACCTTTTTTATCGCACTGCCAGGAAGACGGCAGTGCCTTCGGAGTTCCCCATGTCCCAAGATTCCCAAGCGCCGCTGCAGTTCGCGCAGCTCGGCCTGTCCGAGCCCGTGATGCAGGCGGTCACCGCCATCGGCTATGAAACCCCGTCGCCGATCCAGGCCGCTACCATCCCGGCGATGCTGGAAGGCCGCGACGTGCTGGGCCAGGCCCAGACCGGTACCGGCAAGACCGCCGCCTTTGCACTGCCGGTACTGTCCAACATCGACCTGCAGCAGATCAAGCCCCAGGCCCTGATCCTGGCGCCGACCCGCGAACTGGCCATCCAGGTTGCCGAGGCGTTCCAGTCCTATTCGTCGAAGATTCCCGGCTTCCGCGTGCTGCCGGTGTACGGCGGCCAGCCCTACGGCCAGCAGCTGTCGGCCCTGCGCCGCGGCGTGCACATCGTGGTCGGTACCCCGGGCCGCGTGATCGATCACCTGGACCGCAGCACCCTGGACCTGTCCGAGCTGAAGACGCTGGTGCTGGACGAAGCCGATGAAATGCTGCGCATGGGCTTCATCGACGACGTCGAAGCCGTGCTGAAGAAGCTGCCGGAGCAGCGCCAGGTGGCCCTGTTCTCGGCCACCATGCCGCCGCAGATCCGTCGCATCGCGCAGACCTACCTGCAGGACCCGGTGGAAGTGACCATCGCGGCCAAGACCACCACCTCGGCCAACATCCGCCAGCGTTACTGGTGGGTGAGCGGCATGCACAAGCTGGACGCGCTGACCCGCATCCTGGAAGTCGAGCCGTTCGACGCGATGATCATCTTCGCGCGGACCAAGGCCGGCACCGAAGAACTGGCCAGCAAGCTGCAGGCCCGTGGCCTGGCCGCTGCCGCCATCAACGGTGACATGCAGCAGGCCCAGCGTGAGCGCACCATCGCCATGCTGAAGGAAGGCAAGCTGGACATCCTGGTCGCCACCGACGTGGCCGCCCGCGGCCTGGACGTGGAGCGCATCAGCCACGTGCTGAACTACGACATCCCGTACGACACCGAAAGCTACGTGCACCGCATCGGCCGTACCGGCCGTGCCGGCCGCAGCGGCGAGGCGATCCTGTTCGCGACCCCGCGCGAGAAGGGCATGCTGCGCCAGATCGAGCGCGCCACCCGCCAGCCGATCGAAGAGATGCAGCTGCCGAGCGTGGAAGCGGTCAACGACACCCGCATCAACAAGTTCACCTCGCGCATCAGCGAAACCCTGGGTGCCGGCGGCCTGGACTTCTACCGCCAGCTGCTGGAGCGCTTCGAGAACGAGCAGAACGTGCCGGCCATCGAGATCGCCGCCGCGCTGGCCAAGCTGCTGCAGGGTGACACCCCGTTCCTGCTGCAGCCGCCGGTGCGTGCCCCGCGCGAAGAGCGCGCCCCGCGCGAGCGCTTCGACCGTGGCGACCGCCCGGAGCGCGGCGATCGCTTCGAGCGCAACGATCGGGGTCCGCGCTTCGAGCGCGGCCCGCGTCGCGACGACGCCGAAGGTGGTTTCGAGCCGCGTCCGCGCCGCGAGGTTCCGCCGCGTGGTGCACCGGAGCAGGGCATGGAGACCTACCGCATTTCGGTCGGCCACCAGCATGGCGTGAAGCCGGCCAACATCGTCGGCGCCATCGCCAACGAAGCCGGCCTGGAAAGCCGCTTCATCGGCCGCATCGACATCCACGACGACTTCTCGCTGCTGGACCTGCCGGCACAGATGCCGCCGGACGTGCTGTCGCACCTGCAGAAGGTCTGGGTGTCCGGCCAGCAGCTGCAGATGCGTGCGCTGGCCCCGGGTGAAGACACCAACCCGGCACCGCGTCCGTTCAAGCCGCGCTTCGACAAGCGTGGCCCGGGCGGCCCGGGTGGCCCCCGTCGCAGCGGGCCGGGTGGCCCGGCTGGCGACCGCGGCGGTGACCGTGACAGCCGCCCGCCGCGTCGTGACGGCTTCAAGCCGCGCGGCCCGCGCAGCTTCTAAGCCGCAGCCGTCCACACCACCGCCAGCCCCCGGGCTGGCGGACAGAAAAAGGGGACGGAGGGGATTAAGTCGTATTTGGCCGGCCATGCGCCTGTGCCAAGAACGACTTAATCCCCTCCGTCCCCTTTTTCGCATGGCCCACACATTGCCGGTCCTAGGCTGAGCCGGTTCCTAAGGAGGTTGTCACCGCAGCACATTCAGGGGGATCCGGGATGGGTAGGAGTGGCACGGACCAACACAGCCGGCGGGTGCCGATGACCCGGGGGCTGGGACTGCGATTTGCGTTGTTGACGGGCATGGCGATCGGACTGGTCGCTCTGTCCGCCCTGATCCAGGAACTGCAGGCGGCCTCCACTGCCTGGATCGCCGGCCAGGGCTACTGGTCGCGTGGCCAGCAGGATGCCACTGCCGCACTCAGTCGCTACCTGGCGCGCGGCGATGCCCAGGACCTGGACGACGCACGCCAGGCCCTGCAGGTGCCGTTGGGCGACCTGCAGGCGCGACTGGCGCTGGAACAGGCCGAACCGGACGAGGAAAAAGCCAGGCAGGGCTTCCTGCAGGGCGGCAACGCGCGCGCCGACATCCCACGTCTGGTGTTCTCGTTCCGCTACGCGCGCGACATCGGTGCCTTCCGCGAAGCGAGCGCGTTGTGGCGGCAGACCGATGGCGACCTGATGGCGCTGCAGCGACTGATCGATGAACTGCAGCTGCGGCACGACGGCAGCCTGGTGCCCGTTGCCACACGCGACCACTACCTGCAGCAGCTGCGTGACCTGGACCAGCGGATGAAGGTGCAGAGCCAGGCGTTCTCGCAGGCACTGCTGCGGATGGCCACGCTGGTGCGGCTGGCGACCCTGATGGTCGCGGGCCTGTCGGTGCTGGCGATCAGCCTGATGGCGGTCGCCCTGGCGCGCCGCGTCGGCAAGGACCTGACCGAGCACGAGAGCCGTTTCCGCGCAGCGTTCTACCAGGCCAACGTCGGCATGCTCAAGCTCGACACCGAAGGCAAGGTGATCGAGGCCAACCAGGCGATGGCCGATATCCTCGACCATCGCCGCGACGTGCTGCTGCAGCTGTCGCTGGGTGACCTGCTGATGGACGGTGAGCTGGTCATCGACGGAGTGGGGCGCATCGACTGGGACCGCCAGCTGCGGCCGAGCGAACTGCGCTTCCGCCGTCGCGACGGCAGCCTGGTCTGGGGCCGCTGGAGCGGCACCGGGGTGCGCAGCGCCGGGGGCGGGTTGTCGGTGTTCGCCATCATCGAAGACGTCAGCCAGAACCATGCCCTGGCGCGCGAGATCGAACACCACGCCAGCCATGATCCGCTGACGGGCCTGATCAACCGCCGCGAGATCGAGCGGCTGCTGGAACGCGCGCTGCTGCAGGTGCGCAGCGAAGGCGGCACGCATGCGCTGTGCTACATCAACCTGGACCACTTCAAGCTGGTCAACGACAGCTTCGGCCACGCCGCCGGCGACCAGATGCTGCGCAGCTTCGCCGACTACCTGGTGGCGGCGGTGCGCGATGGCGACTGGGTGGGCCGGCTGGGTGCGGACGAATTCGCGGTGTTCCTTGCCCATGCCGGGCAGGACGAGGCCAAGCGCGTGCTGCAGCGGGTGATCCGCAATCTGGGGCAGGCGACGTTCCCGATCAGCGAGGGCAGCCCGCAGCTGAGCTGCAGCATCGGCGTGGTCGAGGTCAGCGCCGAGGCACCGGATGTGAACTGGTTGATGAGCGCCGCCGACAGCGCCTGCTACGCGGCCAAGCAGGCCGGCCGCAACCGCGTGCACTGCTTCAACGAAGACCGCATGGCACTGGAGGAGCGGCGCCAGGAAGCCGAGCGCCTGCAGGGCGTCAGCCTGGCCATGGCCGAGAACCGCATGGTCCTGTACGCGCAGCGCATCGCCCGCGTCGGCGATCCCAGCTACCTGCACTATGAGGTCCTGGTGCGCATGCGCGGCAGCGATGGCAGCCTGCACCTGCCAGGCCAGTTCATGCCGGCGGTGGAGCGCTACGGAATGGCCGTGGCGCTGGACCGGCACGTGCTCGGCCTGCTGTTCCGGCATCTGCAGGTATGCCCGGCGCACGTGCGGCAGCTGGGACTGTGCAACGTCAACGTGTCGGCGCAGTCGATCGCCGAGCCCGGCTTCCTTGCCTTTGTCTGCGACCTGCTGGAGCGCAACCGCGCGCTGGCCGCCAAGCTGTGCTTCGAGATCACCGAAACGGCGGCGATCAGCAACCTCAGCCAGGCGCGCGCCTTCATCGACGCGGTGAAGGCACGGGGGTGCCGGATGGCCCTGGATGATTTCGGCTCCGGCCTGTCCTCGTTCGGATACCTGCGCCAGTTGCCGGCCGATATCCTGAAGATCGACGGGGCATTCGTGCGCGACATGGATACTGATCCGGTCAGCCATGCCACGGTGCGCGCGATCAGTGAGCTGGGGCGCGAGCTGCAGATGGAGGTGGTGGCCGAATGGGTGGAGACCGCCGAAGTGGCCGCCGCACTGACCCGGCTCGGGGTGCAGGGCCTGCAGGGCTATGCGATCGAGCGGCCGCAGCCGCTGGAGCGGATGACCCTGGCCGACCTGCGGCCGGTGCGCCTGGTGGCGGTGAAGGGGCCGCCCGCCGCTGGCTGAACCTGACAGCGACCTTGGTCTACACGTGGGCGGTGGCCGTGGCTGCGATAATGCCCGCCAGGGGCGACGTGCAGTGGGCGCGGGCGTAAGCAGGAAACGGGACTGGCGTGGGCGGCAGGCAGTGGCAGTACGGAACAGGAGCGGTGCTGGTCGTGCTGCTGGTGTGGTTGGCGACGCCGTGGCCGTTGTGGGCCGCCGCAGCCGAAGCCGGGCGCGACTATCTGCTGGTCGGTGCAGGCACCGATGAGCCGACCCCGCATCGCGCATGCACGGCGGCCATGCTGGCCGGTTCGCGGCAGCAGGTGCTGGTGCCCGCGCCGCCGGAAGGCTGGTCAGGCCAGCCGCAGGCACTGGACGTGTTCAATGTGTTCGCCGGCGAAGTCCGCGTGCAGCACGGTGATCGCGAAATCTGCGGCAACATGCACGATGCCCGTACCCGAGACTCACGCTTCCGCGCCGGCATCGGGCTGGTGGCGGTGCCGCCGGCGGGCAGCCACGAACCGTTCCGGGTTTCGTGGCAGACACCGCTGAAGGCGCGCTGGGTACCGACCCTGCGGTTGGGGGCGCCCAGCCCGGTGCAGCAGAACGATACCGCCCGCCTGCTGGTGCGCGCGGCCTGCATCGCCGTGGCAATCGCGCTGGCATTGTCGGCACTGATGGCCTTCCTCACCACCCGCGACCGCAGTTTCCTGGTCTACATCGCCGGTACCACCGTGCTGGTGCTGTGGCAGGCCATCCTCGGGGGGCTGAGCGGCTACCCCGAGCCCTGGCTGCCGGTAGGTGAGCGCAGCGCGTGGTGGCTGCTGGCATTGACCGCGGCGTCCCAGGCGCTGGTGCTGCCGGCGTTGTGGCGCCTGAACGGCGGTGACCGCCTGCTGCCGGGTTCGCGTCCATTGCAGCGGCTGGCGCTGTGGGGACTGCTGCTGCTGGCCGTACTGGTGCCCTGGCTGCCGTGGCGCAGCCTGGCCTGGGTGGCGCAGGGCCTGCAGCTGTCCTACCTGCTGGGCTGTGGCCTGGCGCTGGCAGTCGGGGTGTGGGCGCGGCTGCGCGGCGATCGCTGGGCGCAGGCAGGGCTGGCCGCGCTGGCACCGATGCTGGTACTGATCCTGGCCGATGCCTGCCGCGCCGGGTGGTTGCTGGAATACCGCGTGGAAGCCCTGCAGCTGGCGGTGACCTGGCTGCTGATGATGGCCGCCTATGCGCTGAACCAGCGGCTGGGGCGCCTGCGCCAGCAGCGCGATGAACTGCGCCAGCTGGCCGAAACCGATGGCCTGACCGGCCTGCCCAACCGCCGCGCCGGGCTGCAGCAGCTGGCCCAGCACCTGGAGCGGGTGGATCGCGAGCGCGGCCCGCTGGTGATCGGTTTTCTCGACATCGACCTGTTCAAGGACATCAATGACCGCCACGGCCACGGCGTGGGCGACCAGGTGCTGGTGGCGGTGGCGCGTGCGTTGCGGTCCGCGGTCCGCAGCCAGGACCAGGTGGTGCGGATGGGCGGCGAGGAATTCCTGCTGCTGATGCCGGGGATGCCGCGCGAGGCCGCGTCGGCCCGCCTGGATCGCCTGCGCCAGCACATCACCGAGGCCGGTCGGGCGTTGCAGGTGCCCGGTCTGGAGGTGACCGCCAGCATCGGCCTGGCGCAATGGCGGCCGGGCGAGGACGACCTGGCCGCGCTGCTGCGCCGCGCCGACCACGCCATGTACGTGGCCAAGCGCGCCGGCCGCAACCGCGTATTCGACGGCGAAGCGCTCGATCCGCCCGGGCTCGCATGAAGCGCCGCGCGCGGCAATGCCGGATAATGGGCCGATGACCACCCGACTCAACAAACATATCGCCGACACCGGCTTCTGCTCCCGCCGCGAGGCCGATCGCCTGATCGCCGCCCGCCGGGTCACCGTCAACGGCCATCCGGCCGGCACCGGCGCGGTGGTGGGCGAGGACGACCAGGTGCTGGTCGACGGCCAGCCGCTGCGCGCGCGCGTGGCCCGCAAGCCCGGCGCCCGCCGCCACGTCTACATCGCGCTGAACAAGCCGGTCGGCGTCACCTGCACCACCGAAACGTCGGTCAAGGGCAACATCGTCGACTTCGTCGGCCATGAACAGCGCATCTTCCCGATCGGCCGCCTCGACAAGGACTCCGAAGGCCTGATCCTGATGACCAGCAACGGCGACATCGTCAACCAGATCCTGCGTGCCGAGAACGGCCACCAGAAGGAGTACCTGGTGGCGGTGAACAAGCCGGTCACCGATGAGTTCCTGCGCGGCATGGCCCGTGGCGTTCGCATCCACGACCAGATAACGCTGCCGTGCAAGACCTCGCGCATCGCCAAGTTCGGTTTCCGCATTACCCTGCAGCAGGGCCTGAACCGGCAGATCCGCCTGATGGCCGCCGAGTTCGGCTATCGGGTGACCCAGCTGCGCCGCGTCCGCATCGACAACATCAAGATCGGTGCCCTGAAGCCGGGCCAGTGGCGCAACCTGACCGAGCAGGAGCTGCAGGGCCTGCTGCCGAAGCAGCTGGACTGGTAACGCGCGGGAGTGCCGGCCGCTGGCCGGCTGCATCCGGCATCGAATGAGCGCGGATGCCGGCCAACGGCCGGCACCACCCAGGGTGCAGATTGGGGACCGGCATCCGCTAGACTTCGCGGTGACCTGCCGGAACGTGACGCTGCATGATCAAGCCCGACAAGCCTGCCAACGAAGCTCTGAGGCTCGAGGCGCTGTACCGCTACCGCATCCTTGATTCGGAACGTGAAAAATCCTTCGACGACCTGGTGGTGATCGCCAAGGCGGTCTGTGGCACCTCGATGGCGGCGGTGACCCTGATCGATGTCGAGCGGCAATGGTTCAAGTCGATCCAGGGCATCGATGCGGCAGAAAACCTGCGCAGCGAATCGATGTGCGGCCACGCCATCCTGCAGCCGCAGCAGATCATGGTGGTCGAGGATGCACTGCAGGACATCCGCTTCCACGACAACCCGGTGGTGGTGGGTGATCCGCACATCCGTTTCTATGCCGGTGCGCCGCTGATCAGTTCCGATGGCCTGCCGCTGGGCACGCTGTGCGTGTTCGATGCGCAGCCGCAGCATCTGGCCAGCGACAAGGCCGAGGCGCTGGCTGCGCTGTCGCGGCAGGTGATGCTGGTGATGGAGCTGCGCCGCTTCGCGCTCGACATCCAGAAGCACATGCTGGAACGCGATGACTACGAGCGCCTGCTGTCGGAGTACCAGGACGTGCTGCTGGCGCAGAATGCCGACCTGGCCGCGCAGAGCCGCACCGATGCGTTGACCGGCCTGCCGAACCGCCGCGCGATGGCGGCGGCGCTGGAAGAGGCCGTTGCGCCAAGCGGAGACCTGCCCGGTGTGGCGTGCGTGGCGCTGCTGGACGTCGACCATTTCAAGCACATCAATGACTTCCAGGGCCACGCCACCGGCGACCGCGTGCTGGCCGAGCTGGGCGTGCTGCTGCGCTCGCACTTCGCCGGCCGTGGCATGGCCGCGCGCTATGGCGGCGAGGAGTTCGTGGTGGTGATGCCGGCGACCGACCTGCGCACCGCCGAACTGCAATGCGAATTCCTGCGCCTGGCGGTGGCCGACCTGCCGCTTGGCTTCCCGGTCACGATCAGCATCGGCGTTGCCCAGCACCAGCCAGGGGAGACCGTGGATCAAATGCTGGCACGCGCCGACAAGGCGCTGTACCGGGCCAAGGGCAATGGCCGCAACCGGGTGGAACGGGCGGACTGAATCAGCACCGGCCCACTACCAGCGCCTGCGTGGCTGCGCTCAATCGGCGATGTTGCGCGCCTCGGCCGTGCCAAGGATTTCAGGGTGCTGCACCGGCTTGCGGCGGTTCAGCAGTGGATGCAGGAACACCGCGCCGACGATGATCGCCACGCCCAGGTAGAACCACGGGGTCACCTCGTGCTGTTCGCGCAGCAGCACCACCGCCAGCACCACCGCATAGACCGGCTCCAGGTTGGTCACCAGCTGCACCGTGTAGGCGCTCAGGTGGCGCAGCGCGACCAGGGCCAGGGCAAACGGCAGCAGCGTGCAGAACCCGGCCAGCACCAGCAGCAGGATGCCGTCGTGCAGATTCGGGACCACCCATAGCGGGCTGGCCAGCGCGGGCAGCAGGAACGGCATCAGCGGCGCCAGCAGGGTCAGGGTCAGGGTGCCGGCACCCAGTTCCAGCGCGGTGACCGTAAGTGGATCGGCGTGGCTGACCATGCGCTTGTTGAGCGAGCCGAACACGGCCACCAGCAGCGCCGACAGCGCACCGATCAACACGCCCAGGCGCATGCCATCGGGCACGCCGCCGACCACCAGCGCAACGCCCGGCAGCACCGCCAGGCCGAACGCCAGTTCACGCAGCTGGAACGGACGCTTGGCGACCCAGGGTTCGATGATGGAGGTGAACACCGGCGCCAGCGCGATGCAGGTGGCCGCCACCGAGGCATTGGCCAGCTTCACCGCGCCGTAGAACGTCAGCCAGTGCAGGGCCACCAGCGCACCGATGCCGGCGTAGCCGGCCACCAGCCGTAGCGGCAGCGTGCGCAATCCTCGCCAGACCCGCGGCAGCAACGCCAGCATCGCCGTCACCAGCAGCATGCGCCACCACACCAGCGGCAGTGCGGGCAGGGTGATCAGCTTGCCGAGGATGGCGGTGACGCCCCACAGCAGGACACAGAAGTGGATCTGCCACAGCGCTTTGCGGGTGTCGGGTGTGCTCATCCGCCTATTGTGAGGCAATCGCGCGGCAGCCGGCGATGCCTGTGGCATGCTCGCGGAAACCTGCCCAGGGACCCCGCCATGGCTGCCGACCGCTCCGTCCTGCGCACCTGGGCCGCGCTGACCGCACTGATCGCCGCCGCGTCGTTGCTGCTGCAGTACCTGCTGCTGGTGCGCGGGGCAGGCGCAGGGGCCGGGATCGGCACGGTGACGCTGCGCTTCTTCGGTTACTTCACCATCCTCAGCAACCTGGCGGTGTGCGTGGGATGCGTCAGGCTGGTGCGTGCGGGCGTGCTGGGCACGACGGTCGCCGCAGTGCTCGCGTTGTGCATCGGGGTGACGGCCTGCGTCTACGTGCTGGCGCTGCAGGGCCTGTGGCAGCCCAGCGGATTGCAGTGGTGGGTCGATGCCGGCCTGCACTACGCGGTACCGGCGCTGTACCTGCTGGGGTGGTGCTGGCTGCTGCCGCATGGGGCGCTGCGCTGGCGCGCGCTGGGCACGGTGCTGTGGGTGCCGCTGATCTACCTGGGGTGGGCGATGTGGGTGGCCGTTGTGACAGGGCAGGCGCCGTATCCGTTCCTGGAACTGCAACGGCTGGGGCTGGCCGCGTTCCTGCTCAACGTGCTGCGCGTGGCGGGCGTGTTCGTGACGGGGTGGACGCTGCTGTGGGGGCTGGATCGCTGGCGTCGTCGATGAGGCGCTGAAGGGCCATCGCCGCGGCCGGATTGCGTGCCTTGCCCGCGCCGATGCACAGCAGGTAGACCTCGCGTGGTGCGAGCGCGGCTGGCTTGGCCAGGCAGGGCAGGTCGTCCACCGGCTCGCCGCGTGACCAGCGCAGCGCACGCTCGGCCCAGCGCCGCTGCACCGGGGCGGGCAGCCCCTCCTTCAAGCGGGCCTGGCTGCGCTTGATCCGTGCGTAGACGAAGCCGGCACTGACATCGCCGTGCAACGGCGCCTCGTCGCTGTCTTCGATCACCAGCGCCACGCCGTGGCGGCGCGCGGCGGCGACCAGCGCCGGACCATGTGCCGCGGCGTTGCGCACCTCCAGCGCGTGCTGCAGCGGCACACCCTGCAGCTGCTTGGGAAGCTCAGCCATCAGCCGATCCAGCGCCTCGGCATCGGCCGGATGGCGTGGATCGAACTGCCACAGCAACGGGCCGAGCCGGTCACCCAGCGCCAGCGCCGCCTCCAGGAAGGGCGCGGCCGCGTCCACGGTGCTGGACAGGTCGCGACGCTGGACCAGGTAGCGTGGCGCCTTCATCGAGAAACGGAAGCCCTGTGGCGTCTGCGCTGCCCACTGCGCGCACTGGCCAGGGGTGGGCGTGCGGTAGAAGGTGCCATTGATCTCGATGCAGCGCAGGGCGCGACTGGCATGGGCCAGTTCCTCGCGCTGTGGCAGCCCTGCCGGATAGAACACGCCCCCGCGCCACGCGGGAAACACCCAGCCACCGATGCCACAGCGGATCTCCGCCGGGTGCGACGACGCGATCACTGGCCGTGGTCCTCGCGCCACGGGTCGTAGCTGCCAAACCACCACAGGTAGCCTTCCGGATCGGCGCAGGCGTAGCCACGGCCGCCGTAGTCCTGGTCGGCGATGTCGATGACGATGCGCGCGCCGGCAGCCTTGGCCCGGGCATAGTGCGCGTCGGCATCGCTGACGATCACGCAGGCGCTCTGGGTCTGGCGCCCGCCGACTTCTTCGGGCAGTACCGCGTGTTCGCTCCATGTGCTCTGGTTACCCGCCGAGCCCAGCATGACCATGCCGGTGCCGAAGGTCATCTGGGCGTGGAACACGGTATCGCCGTCGGCGTATACAGCCTGGGCATGGAAACCGAAGGCGCGCTGCAGCCAGTCGATGGCGGCCAGCGCATCGCGGTAGCGCAGGCATGGAATGATGGTGGAGCCCTTGCTGGACTGCCCGTTCTGTCCCATGACACCCCTCCTATGGCACAGGGCAGGGTGCATCGGTGACCGTTACCATCCCGCGAAACCCCGGTGACGGCCTGCACACGGCCGCCACCCCTGTTCGGAGATCGTGCTGCATGAACACCTGGATTGGAGGAGCCGTGCTGCTGGCGTGCACGACCATGGCGAGCGCGGCGACCCCGCCGCCGCTGCAGGATCTGGATGCGACCGTCGAGCGCGTGCGCGCGCAGTTCGACGTGCCCGGCATCGCGGTGGCCGTGGTCAAGGACGGCGAGGTGGTGCTGGAGCGCGGCTGGGGCGTGCGCGAGCAGGGCAAGCCGGAGCCGGTGGAGGCCGACACGCTGTTCGCCATCGCCTCCAATACCAAGGCGTTCACCGCCACTTCGCTGAACCTGCTGGCCGAGGACGGCAAGCTGAAGATGGACGACAAGGTGATCGAGCACCTGCCATCGTTCCGCATGTCCGATCCCTTCGTGACCGGGCAGATGACGATCCGCGACCTGCTCTCGCACCGCAGCGGACTGAGCCTGGGCGCCGGCGACCTGCTGTTCTGGCCGACCACCTCCTACAGCAATGCCGAAGTGGTGGAGCGGCTGGGCAGGGTGCCGCTGAAGGGCGGCTTCCGCGAAAACTATGCCTACGACAACATCCTGTACGCGGTGGCCCAGCAGGTGATCGAACATGTCTCCGGCATGAGCTACCAGCAGTTCCTGCAGACCCGCATCTTCGACAAGGTGGGCATGGCCGGCACGCGCTACAACGCCGACCACCTGAAGCCGGGCGACAAGGCCGCGGTCGGCCACGCCAAGTACGATTTCAAGGACCTGCGCACCGTCGCGCCGCTGACCTGGTCGAACAATGCCGGTGCCGGTGGCATCTATTCCAGCGCGCACGACATGGCGCGCTGGATGCAGGTGCAGCTGGCCGAGGGCAAGCTTGCCGATGGCACGGTGCTGTTCAGTGAAAAAAGCCAGCAGCAGATGTGGCGGATGATCACCCCGCAGTCGATCCCGGCGCCGAGCGTGCCGGAGCTGGCACCGGCACGGGCCAATTTTGCCGGCTATGGCGAGGGCTGGAGCCTGAGCGATTACCGTGGACGCAAGCTGGTCTGGCACACCGGCGGCTGGCCGGGCATGGTCTCGCGGCTGACCCTGGTGCCGGGCGAAAAGCTGGGCGTGGTGGTGCTGACCAACCAGGAAGTGGGCGCGGCGTTCAACGCGATCACCCTGAGCGTGCTCGACGCTTACCTGGGTGGCGACAAGCACGACTGGGTGGACGCCTATGCCAAGGCTGTGGCCAAGGGCCAGGACAAGGCCGACGAGGCCTGGGCCAAGCACCAGCGTGCGCGCGACGCCGGCAGCAAGCCGTCGCTGGCGCTGGCCGGCTACACCGGCACGTTCCGCGACCAGTGGTACGGCGACATGCAGATCAGTGCCGCAGGCAAGGGCCTGCGCCTGCGCTTCATGAAGACCGCGCAGCTGAGCGGCCGCCTGGAGCACTGGCAGCACGACACCTTCATCGTGCGCTGGGACGACCGTTCGCTCAACGCCGACGCGTTCGTGAACTTCAGCCTGGATCCGGATGGCAAGGTGCGCGAGGTACGGATGCAGTCGATTTCCGACCTGACCGACTTCAGCTTCGATTTCCAGGACCTGCTGTTCACCCCGGTCAGGGAGTGAGGCTGGTGCCGGCCGCTGGCCGGCAACCCGATGATCCCCGGATGCGTCGCGAGGCTGCCGGCCAGCGGCCGGCACTACCGGAGCCGCGGGTGACCGTCGGCTGGCGTACACATCCGTCGTGGGATACTCCGCCGCTTGCAAGAGGCGAGGGAATGCGATGTTCCGTTGGTTTGAATCCCTGATTCCAGTGTTCCCGCCCGTGGATGGGCGCATGCCACCGCGCAAGGTGCTGCCGTTCTACCTGCACTACCTGCGCCCGGTGTGGCCGGTGCTGCTGGCGACGCTGATCGCCGGCCTGCTGCTGGCGCTGGTGGAAGTGGCGATGTTCGATTACCTGGGCCGCATCGTCGACATGGTCGCCGAGCAGCCCGGTGCCGATTTCTTCAGGCGCCATGCCAATGAACTGGGCTGGATGCTGTTCATCACGGTCATCGCGCGGCCGATCCTGGTCGGCCTGCACAACCTGCTGGTCAACCAGGCCATCGTGCCCGGCCTGAGCAACCGCTCGCGCTGGCTGATGCACAACTACGTGGTGCGGCAGAGCCTGAGCTTCTTCCAGAACGACTTTGCCGGCAGCGTTGCCAACCGGGTGATGCAGACCGGTACCTCGCTGCGCGAGTCGGCGGTGCAGATGGTCGACTCGCTCTGGTACATCGTGGTCTATACCGGCACCGCGCTGTACCTGTTCGCGCAGGCCGACTGGCGGCTGATGGTGCCACTGATCCTGTGGCTGCTGGCCTACGCGGTGATCCTGGTCTACTTCGTCCCGCGCGCGAAGGAACGGGCCTGGATTGCGTCCGAAGCGCGTTCCAAGGCGATGGGCCGCATCGTCGATGGCTACACCAACATCCCCACGCTGAAGCTGTTCGCCCACGGCGGACGCGAGCAGGCCTACGTGGCCGAGTCGATCCAGGAGCTGGCAGTCAAGCACCGCGCGCAGACCCGGGTGACCACCGGCATGGACCTGACCATCGCCATCGTCAACGGTTTCCTGATTGCCGGTACCTGTGGCCTGGCCCTGTGGCTGTGGAATGGCGGCCACATCACCGTCGGCGCGATCACGCTCGCGACCGGCCTGGTGATCCGCATCCACAACATGTCCGGCTGGATCATGTGGACCATCAACGGCATCTTCGAGGACATCGGCACGGTACAGGATGGCATCACCACCATCGCCCAGCCGCTGACCGTGCAGGACCGCGAGGATGCGGTACCGCTGCAGGTGACCCGCGGTGGCGTGCACTTCCAGGACATCCACTTCCACTATGGCAAGAAGGGCGGCGTGATCGCCGGCCTCGACCTGGTGGTGAAGCCGGGTGAGAAGATCGGCCTGGTCGGTCCCTCCGGCGCCGGCAAGTCGACCCTGGTCAACGTGCTGCTGCGCCTGTACGACCTGGAGAGCGGCCGCATCCTGATCGATGGTCAGGACATTGCGCGCGTCACCCAGGAAAGCCTGCGGCAGCAGATCGGCGTGGTCACCCAGGACACCTCGCTGCTGCATCGCTCGATCCGCGACAACCTGTTGTATGGCCGTCCAGACGCAACCGAAGAGCAGTTGCGCGCTGCCGTGGCCAAGGCGCGTGCCGAAGCCTTCATCGACACGCTGGTGGACGGGCAGGGGCGTCGCGGCTACGACGCGCATGTCGGCGAGCGTGGCGTGAAGCTCTCCGGCGGCCAGCGCCAGCGCATCGCCATTGCCCGCGTGCTGCTGAAGGACGCCCCGATCCTGGTGCTGGACGAAGCCACCTCGGCGCTGGACTCGGAAGTGGAAGCGGCGATCCAGGACAGCCTGGATGAGCTGATGGGCGGCAAGACGGTGATCGCGATCGCGCACCGGCTGTCGACCATCGCGCGCATGGACCGGCTGGTGGTGATGGACCAGGGCCGCATCGTCGAGACCGGCAGCCATGCCGAGCTGATTGCCGCCGGTGGCCTGTACGCACGGTTGTGGGCGCGGCAGACCGGTGGTTTCGTGGCGGCCGATCAATGATCGCTTCGGGGTCGGATCCCTCCCTGCGGGAGGGCTCTCAATGTGATCGGCTTCTGGAGCAGAGACTAGTCTGACCCAATTCCCGCACACCCTACTGTTGGCGTTCAATCTGGCTACCTAAGTTGCAGCTACAGCACCGAACTGCGGTAGTCGCTGGAATTGAATCTAGTTTGCGGACAAGTGCTAGGCGAGTACGTAGCTGCGTAAGACAATGGGGTCGACCGAATTTCTGCTTCTCAGCGCGTCGCGAATGCGCTCTAGCTCGCTAGGCGATCGTCAAGGACTAAATTTTATTTGTACTTGGCCGATAACTAGCTGAATTCAGGTGGCCATCGCGGCTATCTTGAGTTGGAAAAGTAGTGATGTGATTGGTGAGTCTAACAGCATGATCTGAAGGAACAGGGAGAAGTTGATGAAGAAGACTGCTAAAAAGACAGTGAAGAAGGCTGCCAAGAAGGTTGCTGCTAAGAAGGCAGTAAAAAAGGTTGCGAAAAAAGTTGCTCGCCGAAAATCAGATGGAACTGGATACCCTGGTCCGAGCGGGAGCATGTGATGAGTACCCTTAACGATGCTCGCGCTGATCTCAAATCCGTCAGCGAAAAAATTTCGGAGCTGTCCAAGACCATTGCTCTGAGCGTGATCGGTCTGTGTTGGGTGCTACTTCTCGGAGGTAAAGACGCTCCCGCACTTCCGAATCAGGTCGACACTTACCTTATTGCTTTCTCCATTATTGCGTCGTTGTTATCGTTGGTCGCTGGCTACTTCCAGTATTTGTTCGCGTATGCGAGCTCAAAGGCAGCGCACGATGCCGCAGAATCTGCGGGATCCGATAGCGTAACATTTGATAGTAAATCAATACTCTATCGAATGCGCACATGGCTGTTTTATTTGAAGCAGTTCTTGGCTGGAATCTCGGTAGTCTTGTTGATAGTCGCAATAGTGAAGACCTTCAACTGACCACCAGGTGGCAGAAGCACTTTCTTTTAAGCCATAAACAAGAAAACGGCCCGGGTCTCTCCGGGCCGTTCCGTTTCCATCTCACACCCAACCAATCACTCGATCGGCTGGTCCAGCATCAGCTGGCGTGCGAAACGCACCGGCGGTGCGCCGTAGGACAGCATCTGGTCGTGGTAGGCCTTGAGGTTGAACTTGTCGCCCAGCTTCTCCTGCACCGCCTTGCGGGTGTCGAAGTGTTCCTGCGCGCCGACGAAGTAGGTCGGCAGCTGCGCCGAGGTCAGCTGCGCACGCACCCACTTGCCGGCCGCTTCGCTTTCCTGCTGGAACGCGTCGTGGGTCATCAGGTGCATCGCCTTCTCGCGATCCCAGTTGTCCACGTGCACGCCCTGGTCGAGGATCGCGTTGGAGATCGTGCGCAGGTAGAACTTCAGCTGCACCAGGTGGAACAGCGGGTCGTTGTTGAGGTAGCCCTGCTCCTGCATCATGCGCTCGGTGTAGACCGCCCAGCCCTCGGCGAACAGGCCCGAACGCAGCACCGCACGCAGGGTGGAGGGGAACTTGGCCGAGTGCCAGCCTTCCAGGTAGTGGCCCGGGGTGCCTTCGTGGATGCTCAGCAGGTGGATCATGCGCGAGTTGTACTCACGCAGGAACGAGTCGACCTGCTTCTCGTTCCAGTCGTCCGGAATCGGCGACACGGCGTAGAAGGTCTTCAGGTTCTTGTCCAGCGGGCCCGGCGAATCGCAGTAGGCCACGGCCACGCCGCGCTGGAATTCCGGCATCAGGATGATGTCCACCGGCGCGTCGGGCAGGGTCATCAGGTCGTGTTCGCGCACGAATGCAGTGGACTGCGCCAGCGCGGCCTTGGCGTCGTCGACCACCTTGTCGCGTGCCGGCTTGTCGGCGTAGGCCAGTTCCAGCGCGGCCTCGATCGCCTTCTGCTGCTGCTCGTCGGTCGGCTGGGCCGGCATCTCCGGCGCCCCCGGCTTGTCCTTCAGCACGGTCTGCGCGATGCCGTACATGTCCCGGCGAACGCGCGTCAGTTCGGCGCGCGCACGCTCACCGATCTGCTGGCGCGACAGCGAGGAGTTCAGCGCGAACTTCAGCTTCTGGTCGTACTTTTCCGCACCGATGCGGAAGTCGCCCTTGGCATTGGGTACCAGCGTCTTGTCCAGCCAGGTCTGCTGCTCGTCCACCGCCTTCTTCAGGCCCTCGATGGCCGCCTGCAGACGCTGCTGGTCGGCCTGCGGCAGTTCGCCGATGTGCGGGGTGATGAAGGTATCGACGATGCTGAGGATGCCCTTGTTCTGCTTGGCCACGGTCTCGGCGTGGATCTTCGGCACGCGGGCCGGATCCAGGTTCTCGCGCGCCTGGGCGAAGATCGCCGGCAGCTTTTCCATGCGCGCGGTGGCCGACTTCAGGCGTTCCGGCAGCGGCGCGAACTCGCGCGCCATCAGGCCATAGATCGCACTGCCGGCGATGCCGTTGTACAGCTGCGGGTCCCACTTGCCGGACTGCAGCACTTCGGCGTTCCAGATTTCCGACTGCAGCTGGTTGCGCAGGATCGCCGCGTCCACCTGGTTCTCGCGGCCCAGCTTGGCCACATCGATCTTGTCCAGCTCGCCCAGCAACGCCTTGTAGGCGTCCACGGTCTTCTGCTGGCCGGCGGCGCTCAGGTCGTCCAGTTCGCTGTCGTAGCGGTGGTCGCCGATCTGGGTGGCGCTGACCGGCGACAGCTGCATCCAGGTGTCCAGCGCGCGCTTGGACAGATCGGCGAAGGCGGCGTCGACCGCCGCGTCAGCGGCCTGCTGGCCGGCGGCCGGGGCGGCAGCGGTGGTCGGGGCGTCGGCTGGCTGGCAACCGGCCAGCGCAGCGACCAGGGCGAGGGCAAGAAGATGCGGGCGCATCGGCGTTCCTGTACAGGGGCAAACCCCGAGCATAGGGCCCTGGGGCTGCTTTGTCCCCGTGCCATAGGATTACCATGGACACAGACAAGGACCCTCCAGCGGAGCGCAGGACATGCAATACCAGGGAAGCTGCCATTGCGGCAGGATCGCATTCACCGTACAGGCCGAGGCGCCGATCAGCGACGTCCTCGACTGCAACTGCTCGCTGTGCCGCCGCCGCGGCGGCCTGCTGTGGTTTGCCCCGCGTGAGGCGTTCGAGTTGGTCACCGATCCGGCGGACGTAGCCACCTACCATTTCAACAAGGCCCACATCGACCATCACCACTGCCGCACGTGCGGCATCGCACCCTACAGCGAGGCGGTCGACCCGCGTACCGGCACGCCGATGGTGGCGGTGAACGTGCGCTGCGTACCGCAGGTGGATCTGGCCGGTCTTTCGGTCACCTCTTACAACGGAGCCGCACTGTGACGGGCGCGCGCGCCTGGACGCGGAGTCTGGCGATGCCGGTGGTGCTGCTGGCATTGGCGGGCTGCGCCAAGCAGGGCGACATGGCCGCCGATGCGGGCGCCCCGGCCGCCGAAGCGGCGGTCGCGTCGCCGGAAGGTGCGTTCCTGGCCTATGAACATGACGTGCAGGTGCAGCTGGAGGCGGCGAAGATCGCACCGCGCATCCAGCAGATCGCCCAGGCCTGCCAGAGCGCGAAGTTCGGCGACTGCGCGGTATTGCAGGTCGACCAGCGCAGTGGCGAGCAACCCAGCGGGGAGGTCAAGGTGCGCATCGCGCCGAAGGGCGCCGAGCCGCTGATCGCGATGGCCGGTGAGGGCGGCACGCTGCAGTCGCGCACCACCCGCGCCGAGGATCTGGCACAGGCCGTGGCGGACACGGCGCTGACCAAGGCGCGGCTGGAGAAGGAACACGCCCGTCTGCTGTCCTACCAGGACCGCAAGGACCTGAAGATCGAAGACCTGATGGCGATCACCACGCGCCTGTCGGAAATCGAGGCCGGCGTCGAGCAGGCCAACAAGGACGCCGCGCAGCAGCGTCGTCGCATCGATACCCAGCTGGTGACGCTGCACTTCGAGACCACCTCTGGCCAGCGCAGCCGCAGCGAGATCGGCGAGGCGCTGAGCGAATCGGGCGGCATCCTCGGCAGCAGCATCGCGTTCCTGATCCGCGCGGTGGCGGCCCTGCTGCCGGTGGGCGTGCTGGCCCTGGTCGTGGCCTGGGGGGCCCGCGCGTGGTGGCGTCGCCGCCGCCGCACGCTGCCGCCCAACGTCTGAGGTCAAGGCTGATGCCGGCAGCCGGCCGGCATCAGCCCTCGTCGGTCTCGTACTCGACGAACACATCCAGCTCCAGCGCCAGCTCCTGCACAGCGTCGCGTACCTTCTGCGCGGTGCTTTCATTGCCGACTTCCACTTCCAGCTCATGGATGCCGGGGCCGATGTCGTCGGACAGCCCGGCCGAACTGGAATCGTCGTCGTCCATGTGTGGCATCAGGTCGTCGGTTTCCTCGACATGTTCGATGCCGTCCAGGCCGAGCAGCAGGTCACTGATGGCACGGGCGTCGTCTTCGGTTCCGGTGATGCGCAGTCGTAGCATGGCCATGGCGTAGGTAGGTTGTGGAGGTGCACGCAGCCTAGCCAGCATCGGGCAAAGAACGGGTGAGGGCGAAGTCAGGCAAGCGTGGCCGGGCGGCCGAGCAGGCTTTCCGGCAACGCCGGAACCGGCGTGCGCTCGTGCTGCGCCTGTTCCAGCAACCAGTCGATGAACAGGCGTGCGGCGGGGCTGGGAGGCTGTCCCTCGGCGTGCACCACGTGATACGCGTAGCGCGCCTTCAGTGCGGGGCCGGGCAGGCGCACCACCTCGTAACGCTGCAGGTAGGGCTGGGCGATATGGGTGCGCGCCAGCACCGCGCCCATGCCATACACCGCCGCACGCATCGCATCGGTGCTGTCGGCGAAGGTGTGCATCGGTGGCAGCGGCGACGGGGGGCGCACGCCGGCGTGGCGGAACCAGTCGCGCCAGCCCTGCGGTGACAGGTCGGTGAGCAGCGGCAGGTCGGCGATGCGCGCCGGATCGAGCAGCGTTTCGACCCCGGCCAGCGCCGGTGAGGCCACCGGGAACAGGTAGTCATCCATCAGGTGCTGCGCACGCAGGCCCGGCCATTGGCCCAGCCCGTAGCGGATGCCGACTTCCGGTCCGTTGTCGTCGTAGCGATCCAGGCCGCTGCCGGTGTGCAGCTCGATGCGGATATGCGGATAGGCCTGCGTGAAGCGCGGCAGCCGGGGCAGCAACCAGCAGTAGGAGAGCGAGCGCAGCGTGGTGATCCGCAGCGGCACGCTGTCGGCATCCGGATGCAGGTGGTGGGCCACCGCCGCAACGTCGGTGAAGGCCGCGCTGGCGGCATCGGCCAGCTGCCGGCCCTCGGCGGTCAGGCGCACGCCGCGGGCGTGGCGCAGGAACAACCGGGTCTCCAGCACCTCCTCCAGGCGGCGCACGTGATGGCTGACCGCGCTGGCGGTCAGGTGCAGCTCCTGCGCGGCCTGGGCGAAGTTCTGGTGGCGCGCGGCGACCGCGAACACGGCCAGTGCGGGGAGCAGGGAAGGGCGTAGCTGCATGTCCAGCCTCAAACCATACTTGTGGCTGGCAGCGATACTACGCGCTTGTGCGGCGGGCGTCTGCGCCTGATCCTGTACGCCTTGACCAGGAACAGACGATGGACGGAGGCAGGGCATGAATGCGGTCCCACAGGCAGCAGAGCGCGACTGGCGCACGCCGCTGGAGTTGACCCTGCTGGGCGCCATCTGGGGCTGCTCGTTCCTGTTCATGCGGGTGGCGGTGCCCTCGTTCGGCCCGTTCGCGCTGGTCGAGCTTCGGCTGGTGCTGGGTGCGCTGGTGCTGCTGCCGTTCCTGTGGCGCGCCCGCGCACAGTTCCCGCCACGGCGCTGGCTGTGGCTGGCACCGATCGGCCTGATCAACTCGGCGCTGCCGTTCGTGCTGTTCGCCTACGCGGCCGAGCAGGCACCGGCCGCGATCGGTGCGATCTGCAATGCGATGACCGTGCTGTTCGCCGCGCTGATCGCGTTCCTGTTCTTCGGTGAAAAGATCGGCATGCGCCGTGCGGGCGCGCTGCTGGTCGGCTTCGCCGGCGTGGTGGTACTGGCCACGGCCAAGGTCTCGGGCCTGAGCATCGGCACTGCAGTGCTGGCCGGTGCGGCGGCCTCGCTGCTGTACGGCCTGGGCGTGAACCTGGTGAAGCGGCACATGACCGGCCTGCCGTCGGCCGCGGCCGCTGCGGCGACGCTGTCGTGTGCATCGCTGTGGATGCTGCCGATGGCGGTGACCCACTGGCCGCAGGCGGCGATTCCACTGAAGGCCTGGGGCGCAGCGATCGCACTGGGCGTCGCCTGTACCGGCCTGGCGTTCCTGATGTTCTACCGCCTGATCGGCCGCATCGGCCCGTCGCGTGCGTCGACGGTGACCTACCTGATTCCGCTGTTCGGCGCGGCGTTTGCGTGGTTGTTCCTGGGCGAGCCGGTGACGCTGCAGATGCTGATTGCGGGCGCGTTGATTCTGGGGAGCGTGGCGGTGAGTCAGAAGGGCTGAGGTGTTTTGCACGTGGCGCGTGCTGAAGGTGCTTCACTGTTCATGGGCGTCACTTTTCTTTTCGCGCGAAAAGAAAAGTAACCAAAAGAAACGCGCCGCCAGGTCGCGAGCCGCCGTGCTTCGCACGTCGGTCCCCTGCGCTTCTCGGTGAATCCGGGGACGGTGTGGACAAGGCAGCCGACTAGCAGTCGGCTCTACAGCACATCCGCACCTCTTCGCCCCTGATTCCCCTGCGATGCTCGGCTCACTCAAGGCGGACCCAAGGTCAAGAGCCACAGCTGCACGACGATGCTTGGTAGTGCCGGGCTGGGCCCGGCGAGCGAAGCGACCGCTTCTGCCTTTGATCTTGGATCCGCCTTGAGCGAGCCGAGCACCGCAGGTCCGGCGAGGGCGAAGAGGCGCGGGTGTCTGAGCGCAGCGAGTTCCCGCGCCGTCCCTCGGCGGGCCGAGGAGCACAGGGCACCGATGCGCAGCATCGGCTCGCGGCTGGCGGAACGTTTCTTTTGGTTACTTTTCTTTGCGTACAAAGAAAAGTAACGCCCATGAACCGTGAAGCACCTTCAGCACGCGCCGCGCGCAGAACCCGCGACGGCGTTACTTCACCGGCACCGGAATATTGCACAGATCGATATGCCCGGCCGGACGCTTGTAGAAATCATCCACGCGATTGCGCCGCGCCTCCACCGTATCGGCGAAGGTCTTCGAGTCGGTACGCAGTACCTGGATCGGCGTGCGCTCGGCCGCCGGCACGTCGCTGGCGCGGCGGATCGATACGATCGGCGTACGCAGCGTCGGGTCGGTGTAGAAGCCCATCGGCGCCGGCCCACGCGGCGTCGCGCTGAGCAGCTCCATGCCCTTCAGCACGCGACCCACCAGGGTGATGTTGCGGTCCAGCTGGCGCGGCGACTGCCCGGTCACCACGTACAGTTCGGCGCCGATGCTGCTGTCCTCTTCGTTGCTGCGGCCCGCGCCCAGCATGCCGTAGCAGTGCGCCAGCCAGGCCTTGCCGGCCTGCGGGTCCTGGCCGACCGGGAAGCCGTCGACGAAACCGGTCTGCGCGGCCCAGCCATCACGGTCCGGCAGCACGCTGACCTTCAGGCCGGCGCTGGCGCGCTCGAACTCGGCCGGCAGCTTGCGTGCGGCACTGCCGAACGGCTTGGCCTTGGCTGCGTCATCGGCGTCGGCATCGCCGAACTGCACCACGAAGTTGTCCTGCGAACGGTAGATGCTGGTGCCGTCCCAGAAATGCTCGTGGGCGAAGGTCTGGATGTTGGCGACATGGCGCGGGGCGAACTGCGGTGCCAGCTCGATGATGACCCGACCGGCCGGCAGGTCCATGTACAGCAGGTTGGCCGGTTCCGGGGTGCGCCAGTCGCTGGCCGCCGAGGCGTCGAGGATCTGCTGCGGGCTGCGGTAGGGCGTGGCCGCGCTGGCGAGGGCGGGCAGCAGGCAGGACAGGGCGAGGGCGGTCAGGGCAAGGCAACGGCGGTGCGGCATGGGAACCCCGGAACATGAACGAGGCTTCGATTCTGCGCGAGCCGTGCAGTCGCGCCAACCGGCAGAGTGACTAACGACACATTCGCTATACCGAACTTCGCACTACTGTGGACTTCAACGTAGTGGAGGGCCGGTCATGTCCGAGGACGATGTCCACCTGAAGAAGTTCCAGAAGGAGCTCAGCGCCGGAACGGTGTCGCTGGCCCTGCTGGCGGTGCTGGCCCGGGCCGGGGAGCCGCTGTACGGCTACCTCATTGCCAAGGAGCTGGAGCGGGTGGGCGAGGGCGTACTGAGCGGCAAGCAGAGTGCGCTGTACCCGGTGCTGCGCAACCTGGAGGGCGCCGGCCTGCTGGAAAGCCACGTGGAGCCGTCCAGCAGCGGTC
This sequence comes from Stenotrophomonas sp. YJH_SMC_10, assembly GCF_059371555.1. Classification (NCBI taxonomy): domain Bacteria; kingdom Pseudomonadati; phylum Pseudomonadota; class Gammaproteobacteria; order Lysobacterales; family Lysobacteraceae; genus Stenotrophomonas; species Stenotrophomonas sp. YJH_SMC_10. Next base: position 307,402 of record NZ_JCAFUS010000002.1, read on the forward strand.
CGCCGCGCCGCTACTACCGCATCAATGAACGTGGCCGCGAGGTGCTGGCGCAGTGGCGCCAGGCCTGGCAGGCCACCCGCGATTCCGTCGATTCCGTGTTGGAGGGGGTACCGCAATGAACGACCCGAGCCTGGCAGGCCGCGCCCTGCCCACGACCATCCCGCAGTACCTGGCGCAGCTGCGCGCGGCGCTGGAAGGCGCCGACCCGGCGATGGTGCAGGACGCGCTGTATGACGCCGAGGAATACCTGCGCTCGGAGCTGGCGGCGCAGCCCGGCCGCAGCGAAGCCGAGGTCATCGCCGACGTGGCCGGCAGCTATGGCGCCCCGGACGAAGTGGCCGAGATCTACCGCGAGACCGAAGTGACGGTGAACCGCGCGCTGCGCACGCCGCGTGCGGACACCGCGCCGGTGCTGCGTGCGGCGGCCGAAGCCAGTGGCGTCGAGCCGGCCGCACCGCCGCCGGCACCGGTGCCGCGTTCGCTGCTGGCGCGCTTCTTCGGCGTGGTGGCCGATCCGCACACCTACGGCGCGCTGTTCTACATGCTGCTGTCGCTGGCCACGGGCATCTTCTTCTTCACCTGGGTGGTGACCGGCCTGTCGCTGTCGCTCGGCCTGCTGATCCTGATCGTCGGCATTCCGCTGACCGTGCTGTTCTTCGGCTCGGTGCGCGGGCTGGCGCTGCTGGAAGGCCGGCTGGTGGAAGCGTTGCTGGGCGAGCGCATGCCGCGCCGCCCGCGCTACACCGACCGCAGCCGCACCTGGCTGCAGCGCATCGGCGACATGTTCACCGACGGGCGCACCTGGCTGACCCTGCTGTACTTCGTGCTGATGCTGCCGCTGGGCATCATCTACTTCACCATCGCGGTGACGTTGCTCTCGCTGTCGCTGAGCCTGATCTGGGCGCCGGTCGCGGCGATCTTCAGTGGTGACATCCCGGGCGTGTACATCAACGACGTGAATGTACTGCCGATGGCGGCCTCGCCGCTGGTGGCGATCACGTTGGCCGCGGCCGGCGCGCTGCTGCTGGTGCTGACCCTGCACCTGGCCCGTGGCATCGGCAAGCTGCACGGGCTGATCGCCAAGAACCTGCTGGTGCGGTTGTAACAGGCCAGGGGTCAGAGCCCTGTTCGCAGAACAGGGCTCTGATCCCGGATCCCATCATGCTGGGGTCAGAGCCCTTTCCGTTGGAAAGGGATCCGACCCCTGCCGGGAATCAACCCGCTTTCCGGCGCAACGGGGTGACGTTGCTCTTCTTCTTCGTGGCCCTGGCTGCCGGTGCTTCGGCATGCGCGGCGAAGAAGTCGCGGACCTTCGGGTACACCACCTCGCGCCAGCGACGGCCGCTGAAGATGCCGTAGTGGCCGGCACCTTCGACGATGAAATGCTCACGCCGGTCCGCAGTGATGCCGGTGCACAGCGCCTGCGCCGCCTCGGTCTGGCCAAGGCCGGCGATGTCGTCCAGCTCGCCTTCGATGCTCAGCAGTGCGGTATCGCGGATTGCCGACGGATCGACCTTCTCGCCGTTCACCACCCACTCGCCACGCGGCAGCAGGAAGTCCTGGAACACCACGCGGATGGTGTCCAGGTAGTACTTGGCCGGCATGTCCAGCACCGCGTTGTACTCGTCGTAGAAACGACGGTGCGCGTCGGCGTCTTCCAGGTCGCCCTTGACCAGGTCGGTGTAGAAATCCCAGTGCGAGCTGAAGTGGCGGCTCGGGTTCATCGACAGGAAGCCGGCGTGCTGCAGGAAGCCCGGGTACACGCGACGACCGGCACCCGGATAGCTGGCCGGCACGGTGTGGATGACGTTGTTCTCGAACCACGACAGCGGGTTCTGCGTGGCCAGGTTGTTCACTGCGGTCGGGCTGCAGCGCGCATCGATCGGGCCACCCATCATCACCAGCGTGCGCGGCGTCGGTTCGCCACGGCTGGCCATCAGTGAAACCGCGGCCAGCACCGGTACGGTCGGCTGGCACACGCTCACCACGTGCAGGCGTTCGACGCCGAGGTGGCGGATGAACTCCTGGATGTAGGCGATGTAGTCATCCAACCCGAACTCGCCTTCGCTGGACGGCACCATGCGCGCGTCGACCCAGTCGGTGACGTACACGCGGTGGTCGCGCAGCAGCGTACGCACGGTATCGCGCAGCAGCGTGGCGTGGTGGCCCGACAGCGGCGCCACCACCAGCACGAACGGCTGGTTGAGCATGGTGTGCAGCTGGTCGGCTTCATTGCTGTGGCGCTTGAAGCGCAGCAGCTTGCAGAACGGCTTGCTCACTTCCTCGTGCACGACGATCGGCACGCGCTCGCCTTCGACCTCGATTTCGTTGATGCCCCACTCGGGCTTCTCGTAATCCTTGCCGATGCGATGGAACAGCTCGTTGACCGCCGCCAGGCGATCGGCACCGGGCATCTGCGACCACCAGTGGCCCGGGTTGGCGAAGAACTTGGCGTTGGCCTGGGCCTGGTGCACCCACGGGGCGAGCAGGTTGCGGGTCAGTTCGTGCAGTTGATAGAGCATGACGACCGAATATGTATGGTCATATGTTGCCGCGCAGCATATCCCATCCGGGTGTCCCGCAGGTTAAGTCGGCTGAAAATAATGAATCCGGATTCACATCCGTTCCAGCGCGGCCGCATCGCCTGCCAGGGCGGGGCCGAGCCAGCAGTGCGACCCTACCGGCTGCAGGCCCTGGCGGGTCAGCTCACGCCGGTACCAGCGCGCCGGGCGCGCCTGGAAGCCGTCGTGGTCGCCTTCGAACGCGTCCTCGGCGGCGAAGGTCTCCAGGAAGGCCACCCCGCCGGTCAGCTCGGCCAGGCCGGCCAGGCCGGCGCGCAGTTCACGGTTGGGCACGTAATGCATCACGTCCGAGCAGACCAGCAGGTCGACCGGTGCGCAGGGCCGCAGCCAGGCGAAATCGCCGAAGCGCGCCAGGTGCAGGTTGCGGGTCCTGCCGTAGCGGCGCACAGCGTACTCGCTGCTGTCGAAGCCGAGGTATTCGACCTTCGGACGCAGCTTCAGCAGCGGCGCGCGCCAGGCGCCTTCACCGCAGCCGATGTCCAGCACGCTGCGGATCGGCCGCTCCAGGTAGTACTCGGCGCTGGCCACGGCCAATGCGACCTTGCGCGCCAGGCGGGCGCTGCCGCCGATGTCGGCACGGCGGTACCAGCGTTGGAAGTAGGCGGCATCGTAGGTCTTGTCCATGGGGCGGTGCGCGATCGGGGAAAACGGCGCCTATCGTACGGTGTTGCGACGCGCCATGCGTCGATGTGTCGCGGCATGCGTGCCTGCGGCGGCTTCGCCACGGCATGCGAGAATGGCTGCCAACCTACGCCAGCCGCCGGAGCGAGCGCATGCAGAGCTACTACTGGGTCAAGACCTTCCACATCGTGTTCGTGGTGGCGTGGATGGCCACGGTGTTCTACCTGCCGCGCATCCTGGTCAACCTGGCTGAAACTGCGGGCCAGCCAGCGGTGACCGAGCGCCTGCAGCTGATGGGCCTGCGCCTGTACCGCTTCGGCCACTCGATGTTCGGGCTGGCGTTCCTGCTCGGCCTGGTGCTGTGGCTGGGCTACAAGGTCATCCCCGATTTCCCGACCATGGTCGCTCCGGGCGGCGCCGGCTGGCTGCACGCCAAGCTGGGCCTGGTGGTGCTGCTGCTGGTGTATTTCGGCTGGACCGGTCGCCTGCTCAAGGGCGTGGCCAAGGGCCGGGCGCTGCCGTCGTCGCGCGCGCTGCGCTGGATCAACGAGATCCCGCTGCTGGCGTTCATTCCCATCGTGTGGCTGGTGCTGGCCAAGCCGTTCTGAGGCGGGGTCACCTGCGCCCGGTAGATCGACGCCATGCGTGGATGCTGTCAGGGCGCAAACGAAGGAGCCGGGCAAATGCCCGGCTCTTTCATTTCTGCAATCACCTCGTGTTGCCGGCCAGCGGCCGGCACTACCGGGCTTAGGCTGCTTCGTACGTGCCGTAGCTGCGCAGGCGCGTGTAGCGCTGCTCCAGCAGCTGTTCGGTGGACAGCGCGTCCAGTGCGTCCAGTTCGTTCAGCAGCACCGCCTTCAGGCGCTTGGCCATCTGGGTCGGGTTGCGGTGGGCGCCACCGGTCGGCTCGCGCACGACCTTGTCGACCAGGCCCAGGCTCTTCAGGCGCGGCGCGGTCAGGCCCAGCTGCTCGGCCGCCTCCTTGGCCTTGCCGGCGTCCTTCCACAGGATCGAGGCGCAGCCTTCCGGGGTGATGGTCGAGTACACCGCATATTCCAGCATGACGGTGCGGTCGCCCACGCCCAACGCCAGTGCGCCGCCGGAGCCGCCTTCACCGATCACGGTGCAGATGATCGGCACCTTCAGCTCGGCCATCTCGATCAGGTTGCGCGCGATTGCTTCGGATTGGCCGCGCGATTCGGCGTCGATGCCCGGCCAGGCGCCCGCGGTGTCGATCAGGGTCAGCACCGGCAGGCCGAAGCGCTCGGCCATCTTCATCAGGCGCAGCGCCTTGCGGTAACCCTCCGGCTTGGGCATGCCGAAGTTGCGCTTGATCTTTTCCTTGGTGTCGCGGCCCTTCTGGTGGCCGATCACCATCACTGCGCGGCCATTGATGCGGGCCAGGCCGCCCATGATGGCCTTGTCGTCGGCGAAGGCGCGGTCACCGGCCAGCTCCTGGAACTCGTCGCAGATGATGCGGATGTAGTCGGCGGTGTACGGCCGCGACGGGTGGCGGGCCAGCTGCAGCACCTGCCACGAGGTCAGGTTGCGGAAGATCTGCGCGGTGCGCACGCGCAGCTTGTCCTGCAGCGCATGCACTTCCGCCTCGACATTGACCGCCGGCCCGGCGCTGGCGTTGCGCAGCTCCTGGATCTTGGCTTCCAGGTCGGCGATGGGTTGCTCGAAGTCGAGGTAGTTCGGATTCATCGGAAGCCGTCGTGTAAAGAAGGGGGCAATTCTAGCCGAATGCGTGCAAACCGCCCGTACGCCTTCGTCTGGAAGGCGACGGTAGCGCAGGCGGGCAGGGCGCGCCAGTCAGTTCAGGGCACCACCAGGGCGCTGCGGCCCATCAGCTGCCCGCGCTGGGAGACGAAGTCGTTGTAGGCCTCGTTGGCCTCCCGGCCGAGGTTGGCGCCGAGGGTCGCGGTGGCCGAGGTGAAGGCCATCTGCGCGTCGAAGTCCTGCTTGCGCAGGGCCTTCTGTTCATCGGCGGTGGTGGCCTTCAGCCAGCGCGCATAGACCTCGCGCAGCGGCGCGGCATGCGCCTCGAAGGCGGGGTCAAGGGCCGGCAGGCTGGCCGGGGCCGGCTCCAGGCTGAATGCCGGCGCGACGTAGCCGGCCGGCTGTTCGCGCTTGAACGCGCCGGGCTGGCCCATGCCTTCCTCGACGTAGGTGATGAAGTCCGGGGCGGTGAACACCTTTGCCACGATCTGGCCGCCGCTGGAATCGACATGGGCCACCACCTTTTCCTTCGGGAACGGCTCGCGCACGCCGTAGGTCCAGGTCTTGTCGATGAACAGGTCGTGGCGCTTCTCGAAGGGACCTTCGAAGTCGACGCCGCCCAGTTCGATGCCGGCCGTGCCGGTGCCGAAGTTCTTCAGCTTGCTCTCGTCGGTGACATAGACCTCGCGGGCGATCACGTACTCGCTCAGGGTCGGGTTGATCAGGCCGCCACGGCCGTCGACGTAGACGATGAAGCGCACATCACCCAGCTTTTCGGTATGCAGGCGATGCTCGCCGACAGCGAGCGAGACCGGGCGCGAACCGTGTGCGGCCACCGGCAGGTCCTGGCCGTCGATGCTCAGCGCCAGCGGCGTGTCGGTCGGGTTGTCGATCTGGAACTCGATCTTCGACGGGGAGCAGGCGGCCAGGGCCAGCGCGGCGGCGAACGGGAACAGCAGGGTCTTCATCGGCAATCGTCCTTGATACATGGAACGCGGAAACGGGAAAGCCACGGAGCCAGCCTCAGCTGGCCCAGGGGGGGCTGTAACGCACCTTCAGCGTGCGCACGGCAGGATCGGCGCGCAGCGCCTCCATCAGCTTGGAATCGATGCGCACCGCGCTCTGCCCGGACACATCAAGCATGCCGGCGACGCCGCCGTGCGGCCCCTTCAGCAGCAGGTCCAGGCGCAGTGGCGTGCGGCCGGGGCGATGGCGGTCGAGCAGCGCATCGATGCGCTCCCAGACCGGGCGCTGCTGGCGCAGGTCCAGCCGCAGCGACAACCGTGTGGCGTAGTTGGCGCAGACTTCGTCGAAGTCCCAGCACTGGCGGATGCGCAGCGCGAAGCCGCCGTTGAACTCGTCCTCGCGCAGGCCGCCCTTGACCACCAGGATGCGGTCCTTGGTCATCAGGTGGCCGAACTCGGCCATCGCGTCGGAGAACGCGCTGCACTCGACGCGGCCGCGGCCATCTTCCAGCTGGATGAAGATCTGGCTCTCGCCCTTGCGGCGCACGCCGACCACCTGGCCGGCCAGCACGGTCTGCACTTCCGGCCGCCAGCGCTTTTCGCCGCCCCCGCCGCCGCCGCTGTTGGCGCTCCAGATCTTCTCCACCGAACCCAGGTCGTTGCCGACCAGGTCGCGCACATCGTCGCGCCAGGGATCGAACGGGTGTCCGCTCAGGTAGAAGCCCAGCGTGTCGCGCTCGCCGTTCAGGCGCTGCAGCAGCGGCCATTCTTCGGCCTCGGGCAGGTCCAGCTGGATCGACACGGCGCTCGGGTCGGGACCGCCGAACAGCGAGTTCTGCCCGGAGGCACGTTCGCGCGCCATCTGGTCGGTGGCCTTGATCACTTCCGGCAGCTGCAGCATCAGCGAGGCCCGGTTGCGGCCGAGCTCGTCCAGCGCACCGCAGTTGATCATCGCTTCCAGGGTACGGCGATTGAGCTTGGCCGAACCAACGCGCGTGCAGAAGTCGAGCAGGTCCTTGAACGGGCCGCCCTTGAGTCGTTCCTCGACCACCGCTTCGCAGGCGCCCTGGCCGACGCCCTTGATCGCACCGAGGCCGTACTGGATGGTGTCCGGCGTCACCGCTTCGAACATGAAGGCCGACTGGTTCACCTTGGGCGGCAGTACGGTCAGGCCGAGGTTGCGCACTTCGTCGAGGAAGCCGACCACCTTGTCGGTGTTGTCCAGATCGGACGACAGCGTGGCCGCCATGAACTCGGCCGGGTAGTGGCGCTTCAGCCATGCGGTCTGGTAGCTGACCAGCGCGTAGGCGGCGGCGTGCGACTTGTTGAAGCCATAGCCGGCGAACTTCTCCATCAGGTCGAATATTTCGTCGGCCTTGGGGCCATCGACGCCGCCCTTGGCTGCACCTTCGCGGAAGATCTCGCGGTGCTTGGCCATTTCCGCCGGCACCTTCTTGCCCATCGCGCGGCGCAGCAGGTCGGCGCCGCCCAGCGAGTAGCCGCCGACGATCTGCGCCATCTGCATGACCTGCTCCTGGTACACCATGATGCCGTAGGTGTCCTTCAGGATGGCTTCGGTGCGCGGATCGGGATAGATGATCTCTTCCTGCCCGTGCTTGCGCGCGTTGAACGAAGGAATCAGGTCCATCGGTCCGGGGCGGTACAGCGACACCAGCGCGATCAGGTCTTCGAAGCGGTCGGGGCGCGCATCCTTCAGCAGGCGGCGCATGCCGGAGGACTCGAACTGGAACACCGCGCCGGTGTTGCCGTTGGCGAAGATGTCCTTGTAGGTGGGCGCATCGTCGAGCGGGATCGCGGCGATGTCGACCGGCGGGATGCCCGCGCGTTCGTGGCGCTTGTTGATCGCTTTCACTGCCCAGTCGATGATGGTCAGCGTGCGCAGGCCGAGGAAGTCGAACTTCACCAGGCCCACTTCTTCCACGTCGTTCTTGTCGAACTGGGTGACCGGGTTCTTGCCGAGCCCGTTCTCGTCATGTTCGGCGTACAGCGGGCAGAACTCGCTCAGTGGCTCGGGCCCGATCACCACGCCACCGGCATGCTTGCCGGCGTTGCGGGTCAGGTCTTCCAGCTGCAGCGCCAGGTCGATCAGGTCGCGGACATCGTCCTCGGTCTCGTAACGCTGGATCAGTTCGGCCGAGGCCATTTCCGAGCTGGGGCCTTCCTTGCCCTTGCCCAGCGCATCCTTGAGGTGGATGCCCAGGATGTTCGGAATCAGCTTGGAGACGCCGTCCACCAGGCCGTACGGGAAACCGAGCACGCGGCCGGAGTCGCGCACCACCGCCTTGGCGGCCATGGTGCCGTAGGTGATGATCTGGCTGACGCGTTCGCGCCCGTACTTGCGCGCGACGTAGTCGATCACCTCGTCGCGGCGGTCCATGCAGAAGTCGATGTCGAAGTCGGGCATCGACACGCGTTCGGGGTTCAGGAAGCGCTCGAACAGCAGGTTGTACGGCAGCGGATCCAGGTCGGTGATCTTCAGCGCCCATGCCACCAGCGAGCCGGCACCCGAACCACGGCCGGGGCCGATCGGAATGCCCTGGTTCTTGCCCCACTGGATGAAGTCGGCCACGATCAGGAAGTAGCCAGGGAAGCCCATCTTGATGATGGTGTCGAGCTCGAACTCCAGGCGCTCGAAGTAGTCTTCGCGGGTCTTGCCCGGCGCCAGCGGATTCTTCTCCAGGCGCTCTTCCAGGCCATCACGCGACATCTTCTGGATCCAGGTGTCCAGGGTCTCGTCGTCGGGCACCGGGTAGTTGGGCAGGAAGTAGGTGCCCAGCCGCATCTCGATGTTGCAGCGCTCGGCCAGCGCCAGCGTGTTGTCGATGGCATCGGGAATGTCGGCGAACAGCGCGCACATTTCTTCGGCCGACTTCAGGTACTGCTGGTCGCTGTACTCGCGCGGGCGCTTGGGATCGTCCAGCACGCGGCCGGTGGAAATGCACACGCGCGCTTCGTGCGCGCTGAAGTCGGACGGCGACAGGAAGCGTACGTCATTGCTGGCCACCACCGGCAGGCCACGCTGGCCGGCGGCCATCAGCGCGAACTGGTTGAAGGTCTCCTCGCCCTCGCGGCCGGTGCGGGTCAGCTCCAGGTGCAGGCCATCGCCGAACACGCGCTGCCAGTCGGCCAGCTGCTGCTCGGCCAGCTCATGCTTGCCGTCCAGCGCCAGGCGCCCGGCCAGGCTCTGGCGCCCGGCCAGCGCGAACAGGTTGGCGTTGCCGGCCTTCAGCCAGTCCGGGTGGATGGCCACCCCGCCTTCGGGGCGATGGCCTTCCATCCAGGCGCGGGTCAGCAGCCGCGACAGGCTCAGGTAACCCTCGCGATCGCGGCACAGCAGGGTCATCCGCCATGGGTCTTGGCCTTCCTCGGCGATCAGCACGTCGGCACCGGCGATCGGCTTGATGCCGACGCCTTCGGCGGCCTTGTAGAACTTGACCAGGGCGAACAGGTTGTTGAGGTCGGTCACCGCCAGCGCGGGCAGGCCGAGTTCGACCGAGCGCGACAGCAGGTTGGCCTGCTTGGCCTTCTTCGGGTCCGCCTGGTCCGGCTTGGCCGGCACGCGGATGGTCGAGTCCGCCAGCGAGAACTCGGTGTGGACGTGGAGATGTACGAAGCGGGAGTTGGACATGCCGGACCAGGTTGGAGCGCGCGGGCCCCGGGTGCTGACGGAGGTTCGTCGCCGGGGTCGGAAGCGCTGGAGTGCCCGGTCAGGGTAGCGAGGGCAGGGGGTGGCGACAAGCTCTTGACGGCACGCGATATCGCATTCGCGCTATCGCTTGCCACGGTTCGCAGGCGAGCCGCGGGCCCTGTCCTGCCGTGCTTCCACACCCCCGCGTCGCTGGTGTGTCCCCCCGGCTCGGGGGCACGCCTCACCGCACGGCTTGTCGCTGTCGGCGGCCGTTCATGCGATCGCGGGGGCGCGGGTGGTGTCCAGGCACTCACGTACCGGGGCGAAGCTGCGCCGATGCTCCATGCAGGGGCCGTGTTCACGCAGGGCGGCCAGGTGGGCCGGCGTGCCATAGCCCTTGTGCTGCTCGAAGCCGTACTGCGGGTGGCGGGCGTGGACGTCCTGCATGTAACGGTCGCGCGAGACCTTGGCCAGGATCGACGCCGCCATGATTGCGCGGTCGATGCCGTCGCCACCGATCAGCGCCTGGGCCGGCAGCACCAGGCCCTTGGGCACCACGTTGCCGTCGATGCGGGCGAAGCCGGCCACGTGGGCGACCGCTGCCACCACCTCGCGCATGCCCTGCAGGGTGGCCTGGTAGATGTTCAGGCGGTCGATGGTGTCCACGTCCACCAGCACCACGTGCCAGGCCAGCGCACGCTCGATGATGCGGTCATGCAGCTGTTCGCGGCGTGCCGCCGTCAGCTGCTTGGAGTCGTCGAGGCCGTTGATGCGTGGCCGCGACGGGTCGAACACCACCGCCGCCACTGCCACCGGCCCGGCCAGCGGGCCACGGCCGGCCTCGTCGACGCCGGCCACCAGGCGCTCCGGCTCGACCACGGCCACACCGTCGAACAGGGTCAGGCTGGCTGCGGCGGCGTGACGGCGGCTCATGGCTGTGCCTGGTCGCGCATCAGCAGTTCGCCGACGGCGTCGGCGGCACGCGCCGAGGCGTTGCGGCGCAGGCGTTCGTGCAGGCGCACGTAGGTATCCTGCAGATCGGTCACCCGCTGCGGGTGGTCAAACCACTGCTGGATGGCCGCGGCCAGCCGGTCCGGCGTGCAGTCGTGCTGCATCAGTTCCGGCGCCAGGTCCTGGCCGGCCAGGATGTTGGGCAGGGCAAAGCGGTCGACCTTGATCAGCCCAAGCGCCTTCACCAGGCGATAGGTCAGCTCGTTGACGCGGTACCCGACCACCATCGGCCGCTTCACCAGCATCGCTTCCAGGGTCGCGGTGCCCGACGCCAGCACCACCACGTCAGCGGCGATCATCGCGTTGCGTGCCTGGCCATCCAGTACATGCGAGTAGGCCACCGGCAACGCCGAGCGCGACAGCTGTTCTTCAATCAGCTGCCTGCAGGCCGGATTGGCGGCAGGCACCACCACGTGCAGGCCGGGAATGCGCTCGGAAACCTGCCAGGCCGCTTCGAAGAACGGCTCGCCCAGGCGCGAGATCTCGCCCAGGCGGCTGCCCGGCAGCACGGCGAGCACCTTGGCCGAGGTCGGCAAGCCGAGCGCGGCACGCGCTTCCTCGCGGTTGCCCTGCAGCGGAATGTCATCGGCCATCGGGTGGCCGACGAAGCGCGCGTCGATGCCGTGCCTGGCATAGATCGGCGGCTCCATCGGGAACAGGCACAGCACCAGGTCGGCGCTGCTGCCGATCTTCTCGGCGCGCTTCTCGCGCCAGGCCCAGACCGAGGGGCTGACGTAATGCACGGTGCGCACGCCGCGCTGCTTCAGCCAGCGCTCGATGCCCAGGTTGAAGTCGGGTGCGTCGATGCCGATGAACACGTCCGGCTGCCAGTCCAGCGCACGCTGGCGGAACGCCGAGCGCAGCTTCAGCAGGCGCGGCAGGTGGCGCAGCACTTCGGTCAGCCCCATCACCGCCAGTTCGCTGGCATCGTGCCAGGTCTGGCAGCCAGCGCTGCGCATGGCGTCGCCGCCGATGCCGGCGAACTCGGCATTCGGGAAGCGCGCCTTCAATTCGCGCACCAGGCCTGCGCCGAGCAGGTCGCCGGAGGCTTCACCGGCAACCAGCGCGATCCGCAACGGGCGCTCGCTGAGCACCCGCTGCGCAGGAACGCTGCCGGCCATCGAGGCCAGCGGGATCACCGCGGCGCCGGCCGGCGCCTGGCCGGTCGCGCTGCTCATCGCAGCAGGGGCCTCTCGGCGTGCTCGATGAAGTCCAGCATCGCCTTCACGTCGTCGCTGTCACGTGCCTGTTCGGTCAGCTGCACCTTGGCCTCGGCCAGCGGCAGGCCTGCCACGTACAGCGTGCGGTAGGCACGCTTGATGGCCGAAATGCGCTCGGCGTCGAAGCCGCGGCGCTTCAGGCCTTCGCTGTTGATGCCGCGCGGGCGGCCCAGCGAATCGGTGCCGACCATGGTGAACGGCGGAACGTCGCCATTGGTCAGTGCGCCCATGCCGAGGAAGGCGTGCGCGCCGATGCGGCAGAACTGGTGGGCTCCGGCGAAGCCGCTGATGATCACGTAGTCGCCCACGGTCACGTGGCCGGCCAGGGTGGTGTTGTTGGAGAACACGCAGAAATTGCCGACATGGCAGTCGTGTGCCACGTGCGTGTAGGCCAGCATCCAGTTGTCGTTGCCGATGGTGGTGATGCCACCGCCGCCGCCGGTGCCGCGGTTGAGCGTGACGAACTCGCGGAACACGTTGCGGTCGCCGATCACCAGTTCGGTGCGCTCGCCGCCGAACTTCTTGTCCTGCGGCTCGCCACCGATCGCGGCGTGGCCGACGAAGCGGTTGTCGCGGCCGATCCGGGTCGGGCCGTGGATGCTGCAATGGGGGCCCACCACCGTGCCGGCACCGATTTCAACGTCGGGGCCGATCAGGGTGAAGGCGCCCACCTGGACATCGTCAGCCAGGCGTGCGGCCGGGTCGATGACGGCGGTGGGGTGGATCCGCGGTGCGTTGTCAGTCATTGCTGCCTCCAGTGGATCAGCCCTTGGCGCCGGCGCACATGACCTCGGCCGAGGCAACGACTTCGCCGTTGACCTTGGCTTCGCCGTAGTACCAGCCCATGTTGCGGATCAGGCGCTTCATCTGCACGTCCAGCATCAGCACGTCGCCGGGCACGACCTGCTTGTTGAAGCGGGCGTTTTCCACCTTGACCATGTAGAACAGCTTGGACTGCGCATCGCGGCCGAGCGTGAGCTGGGTCATGACGCCGCCGGCCTGCGCCAGCGCTTCGATGATCAGCACGCCGGGCATGATCGGGCGGCCCGGGAAGTGCCCCTGGAAGAACGGCTCGTTGATGCTGACGTTCTTCTGCGCCAGGATCCGCTTGGCCTCGACGTCGAGTTCAAGCACCCGGTCCACCAGCAGGAACGGATAGCGGTGCGGAAGCAGTTCCTGGATCTGGCAGACGTCGATCGGAAGCTGCAGCGAATCGTTCATTCTTTCTCCTTGCCAGCAGCCAGGACACGGCGAGCCAGTGCGTCGAGCTGCTTGAAGCGCGCGGCGTTCTTGCGCCACGTGCGGTTGTCGGTCAGTGGGGTGCCGGACGAGTACTCGCCCGGCTCGGTGATGGAGTTGCGGACCACCGACTTGCCGGTGATCACGACCTTGTCGCAGATCTCGAGGTGGCCGACCACGCCCACGGCGCCACCGAGCAGGCAGTAGCGGCCGATCTTGGCGCTGCCGGCGATGCCGGTGCAGCCGGCGATGGCCGAGTGCGCACCGATCTGCACGTTGTGGGCGATCTGCACCAGATTGTCCAGGCGCACATCCTCGGCGAGCACGGTGTCTTCCAGCGCGCCGCGGTCAACGCAGGTATTGGCGCCGATCTCGCAGTCATCGCCGATGCGCACGCCGCCCAGCTGCGGCACCTTGATCCATTTGCCGGCATCCATGGCCAGGCCGAAGCCATCGGCGCCGAGCACGGCGCCGGGATGGATGCGCACGCGCTTGCCCAGCCTGACCCGGGTGACCAGGGTGACGCGGGCGATCAGTTCGCAGCCGGTATCGAGGCTGCAGTCCTCGCCGATCACGCTGCCGGCACCGATGATGCAGTTCTCGCCGATGACGCTGCGCGCGCCGATGGTCACGAACGGGCCGATGTGGGCACTGGCAGCCACCCGTGCGTCCGGATCGATGACCGCACTGGGGTGGATGCCCGGCGGGCGGGTCGGCGCGATGTCGAACAGCGCGGCGATCTTGGCGAATGCGGTGTAGGGGTCCTTGGCCACGAGCGCGGCGCCGGGGGCGGCCTCGACATCGTCGGCACGCAGCACCACCAGCGAAGCCTGGCTGTCGGCCAGCTGGGCGCGGTAGCGCGGATTGGCGAGGAAGGTCAGCTGGCCAGGACCGGCGTGGGCGAGGGTGGCCACGCCATGGATGGCAGTGGCGGGGTCGCCATGGACCTGCAGGCCGAACTGCTCGGCGAGTTGCTGGGCGGTGTAGGTGGGAGTATTCACGGCGGGAGTTTAACGTGTGGCGCCATTTCGGTCATGCGGGGGGGGGCTTCGAGATGGTCTTTGTGCTGCCAGGGACTTGGGGGCTACCGGGCTACAACGGCCACGGCTCCCTGATAACCTGCCGGGAAGCGCCGGTCGCGAAGACAGGCGCTCTGACAACCATGTCCCATGGTTCTGCGCCTGTACTGCCCACGCTTCCTCCCATCGGCCCGCTACGGGTTGCCGGAGTGATCTCCCACGCCGAAGCGGGCCCCAACAGCCACTTCATTGACGACCGTACGGTGCCTTCGGCGACTCAACGAAGGTCCGGCAGTTCAAGATGGCTAGCCCAGAGTGCATCGTTGTCGGGCGACGCAAGCCGAAGTTTCGGGTTGGCGACGTACGCAAGCAACGAGCAGTTGCGTGCAGGACGCAACGCGCGCGGTGTTACAAGCTGAGCGCGGTCTCTCTGCCCCGGCTTTCCTCTTCAGGCGAAGCTGGATGCACTGATGGCCGGATCATTGAGTCCGCTACGCTTTGCACTGTTGAAAATGCACTGAGAACAGGAAAGGTCAATAGGGTAATCCAATTCCGGAATATCCATTGGCCTTCGGGATCCTGTGCAATTCACTTGAGCGGGAGTCGCCATTGGCCACAATTGCCCGGCTGGGTTGATTATTGAGTTAAATGCGTCATTGGTATTTCTGATAGTACAAACGCTGTCATGTTTTTCTGCGTATTTGCTTAAATAGCATGGATTGGGCGGGCGATGGGCTCGCAGAATGCATGAGGTGAAAGATGAGGCGTTTCGTAGCAGGTATTTTTTCCATGATTGTTGCGGGTTCAGTGACGGCCCTGGATGCGAATGTGCCATTGAAGGTGAGTAACCCGATTGCAACGGAGCAGTCCAGTCAGATGCCACCGGGCTTCAATCCGCGACTCATATTTAGAATGAAGCGTGATAAGACGGCGACTCATGTTACGCATCACTACTGGCCAGAAAACTGGGAGGATATTGGCTGGGAGCTTGAGGATGCGTTTGGGTATGTTTCTTCTACGCCGTTCGAAGGCGGTGTTCTCATTCGGAGTTGCGTTGGCCCGCATCCATGGAATTATTTCACGTCCGCCGATCCCGGGTGCGAGCCGGGGATTGGAGGTGTGATAATTCCCGGCGACTGGAACATCGGATATATCTCGGGAATTCAATATCCCGGCAGTGTTCCACTCTATCGTTGCTCGTTTTGGTGGGGCAAGAAAATGCGCCACTTCGATACCCTGAGGGCTGATTGTGAAGGAACCGGCGCTTTCCTGGATGGAACTCTAGGCTACGTGTTCAAGTGAAAGGGCGGCGCTCAGCTTTCTGGGCGCGGATTACGGGCTGGAACATCAGGCCCGGATTCTGAGTCATAGGGTGTTGGGCGCGTGGCAGCGGGAGGCGCCGCGAAATGGGAATGCCTGAGTACCAAAGCGGCGTGATAAGCAGCTGATGACGATCGCCAACAGCGATGTTGTTGCATGCTGTGGCCTCGATGACCAGTCGTGCCCTCAACAACGTGGCTTCGGGTGGCCCCCGTCGAGAAGTTGAGCACGGGCCGAGCATGGGCTCGGTTCTGCTGACGCGAAAACGCCGGGCAGAGCCCGGCGCTTCGCACCCCGTCTGGTGGAGAGCCCCCCTTTGTTAAGGGGGACGCGCCAACGGCGCGGGGGATAGGTGAAATGCGCGGGCAATTCACCGGAGGTGGATCAGTTCTGAGGAACGACGTTCCTCAGAACTGGCCACCGAACGTGAATTGCAGCCGCTCGATCTTGTCATCGTCTTCCTTCTTCAGCGGGAAGGCGTAGCTGATCGAGATCGGGCCGACCGGGGCGCGCCACAGTAGCGCCACACCGGTGGATACGCGCAGTTCGTTGGCCTTGAAGTTGTCCACGCCGGTATACACGTTGCCGAAGTCGACGAAGGCCGACACGCGTGCCGACGGGCTGTCGAACAGGCGCGGGAAGTAGGCTTCCACCGAACCCACGGTCTTCAGCGAACCACCCAGTGGCTGGCCTTCGGGGTAGCCGCGGGTAACTTCGCGCGGGCCCAGGGTGTTGTCCTCGAAGCCGCGCACCGAGTTGGTGCCACCGGCGTAGAAGTTCTCGAAGAACGGCAGGCCGCTGGCGGTGACGGTACGGGTGGTGCCATCGGCATTGGTCAGCGTACGGCTGTAGTCCTTGCCGTAGGCATCGCCGTAGCCGATTTCGGCCCGGGTGTTGATCACCAGCGACGGCATGATCGGCCAGTACTTGCTGATCTGGTAGTTCAGCTTGTAGTACTCGATGGTCGAGCCCGGCAGCGTGGTTTCCAGGCCCACACGCTGGTAGGTGCCGCGGGTCGGCATGAAGTAGTCGTTGCGGGAGTCCCGCGCCCAGCCCAGTTCGGTGCGCCAGGCATGGAAGGTACGCTTACCGACCGCATTGATGTAGTCGATGATCGACTGCGGAGTCGAGCCTTCGTACGTGGTGATCTGGTTGCTGTCGATGCCGAACATCAGCGAGACGGTGTCGGTCTCGGTCAGCGGCACGCCGAACACCACCTGCGCGGCACCGTTGGTGCTGTTGTACTGCGCGGTGTTGAAGTCGGAGTAGTCCAGTTCGCGCCAGGACAGGTTGTAGCCCAGCGACACGCCGTCATCGGTGAAGTACGGGTTGGTGTAGCTGAAACCGTAGCGCTGCAGGTAGCTGCTGCGCGAGGCTTCGACCGACACGCGGTTACCGCCGCCGAGGAAGTTGTTCTGCGACAGCTGCACCGAGGTGGTCATGCCGTAGGACTGCGAGTAGCCCAGGCCGAACACGAAGCTGCCCGAGGTGGTTTCCTTGACGTTGTAGACGACGTCGACCTGGTCGTTGCTGCCGCTGACGGCCGGGGTTTCCACTTCCACCGATTCGAAGTAGCCCAGGCGCTGCAGGCGGATCTTGGAGCGGTCGATCGCGGCCTGCGAGTACCAGCTGTTCTCGAACTGGCGCATTTCGCGGCGCATCACCTCATCGGAGGTGCGGGTATTGCCACGGAACAGGATGCGGCGCACCGACACGCGCGGGCCGGGCACGACCTGCATGTTGATGGCGACGGTCTGCTCGGCGCGGTTGGTGGTCGGGATCGGGTTCACCTTGGCGAACGCGTAGCCGATGTTGGACAGCGAGTTGGTGATGGTGTCCGAACTGAATTCCAGCAGCGCACGCGAGAACGTGTCACCGGACTTCTGGACCACCATGCGCTCGACATCCTCCTGGGGAAGGATGGTGTCGCCGCTGACCTTGATCTCGGAGATCTTGTACTGCGCGCCTTCGGTAACGCCCGCAGTCAGGAACATGTCGCGCTTGTCGGGGCTGATCGAAACCTGGGTGGAATCGATGCTGAAGTCGACGTAGCCGCGGTCGAGGTACCAGGAGTTGAGCTTTTCCAGGTCGCCGGACAGCTTCTCCTTCGAGTACTGGTCGTCACGGCGGTACCACGACGCCCAGTTGTGCTCCTTCGACTCCCAGGTGTCGAGGATGTCCTTGCTGTCGTACTTCTCGGTGCCGACCAGGTTGACGTGGCGGATCTTGGCCGCCTTGCCTTCCTTGATGGCAATGGCGATGTCCACGCGGTTGCGGTCCAGCGGGCTCACCGTCGGGGTGATGTCGACGTTGTACTTGCCGCGGTCGTTGTACTGCCGGCGAAGTTCCTGGGTCACGCGGTCCAGGCTCAGGCGATCGAAGGTGCCACCCTCGGTCAGGCCGATGTCGGACAGGCCCTTGAGCAGCTGGTCGGACTTGATGTCCTTGTTGCCGGTCACGGTCAGCTTGTTGATCGCCGGGCGTTCCTTGACGGTCACCACCAGGATCGTGCCCTGGCGGTCCAGCTGCACGTCTTCGAAGAAGCCGGTCTTGTACAGGGCGCGGATCGTCTCGCCGACCTTGTTGTCGGTGACCGTCTCGCCACGCTCCACCGGCAGGTAGGTGAATACCGTGCCCGAGCTGATGCGCTGCAGGCCGTCGACGCGGATGTCGCTGACAGTGAAGGGCTCGGCTGCCTGGGCCAGGGCGGGAGCGCCGGTGACGGCGGCGAGGGCGAGGGCCAGCAGGCGGCGATTGGGGAGTCGCGTCATGTCACGTCCGGTAGGAAGGTCGATTTCATTGGTGCGGGATGCCGACGCTGTAGACGGCAACAACGTGGAAAAGTTCATCGCGGGACCAGGCCGAGGATGTCGTTGTAGAACGCCAACCCCATCAGCCCGGCCAGCAACGCCAGGCCGATGTACTGGCCGGCGGCGATGGCACGCTCGCTCAGCGGGCTGCCCTTGACCAACTCGATAAGGTAATACAGCAGGTGCCCGCCGTCCAAGATCGGAATCGGCAGCAGGTTGATGATGCACAGGCTCAGCGACAGCAGGGCCAGGAACTGCAGGAACCAGTCGAGGCCGCGCTGGGCCGAGACATTGGCCACGCGGGCGATGGTGACCGGCCCGGAAACGTTCTGCAGCGAGGCCTTGCCGGTCACGATGCGGGCCATCATGCCCAGCGAGTCGGCGGCCAGGCGGCCGGTCTCGCGCACCGCCACGGTCACCGCATCGAGCGGGCCATAGCGCAGCAGGGTGTCATAGGCCGGGCTGTAGCGGGTGGGGAAGCCGACGCCGATCTGCCAGACCGGGTCGCCCTTGCCATCCTTGCCCTGGCGCGGGGTGACCTCCAGCGCCAGCCGCTCGCCGCCGCGCAGGACCTCGATCATGCCCGGGCCGCCGGCGCGGCCCAGGGCCTGGATCTCGCCGATCACCTGGTCGACGCTGTCGATGCGCTGGCCGTCGATGGCCACGATCAGGTCGCCCGGCTGCAGCTGCCCGGCCACCACGGAATCGGCGGTGAGCGAATCGACCAGGGCCGGTTGCAGCCAGGACTGCCAGTACAGGCCGGCCAGGATCGGGACCCGCCGTTCATCGAAACCGGCTGGCAGCTGCGACAGCGGCAGCGTGCGCACGCGCACCTGGTCGGCCGGGTCCAGCACTTCCAGCTTCACGTCACGCCGGTCCATCGCGGCGGCAGTCAGCGCCATGCTGGCCTCGCCGAGGGTGGCCACCGGGCGCTCGTCCACGCGCAGCACGCGGTCGCCGCTGGCCAGGCCGGCGCTGGCGGCGATGCCGCTGACACGCCCGATGGTGGGCGAGTAGTCCTGCTTGCCGATCACGAACATCGCCCACAGCAGCAGGATGCACAGCAGCAGGTTGGCGATCGGGCCGGCAGCGACAATGGCGATGCGCTGCCAGACGGTCTTGTGGTTGAAGGCCTGGCCGCGCTCGTGCGGGTGGACCTCGACCTCGCGTTCGTCGAGGAACTTCACATAACCGCCCAGCGGAATGGCGGCGATCGCGAACTCGGTACCGTGCCGGTCGCGGCGCGACCACAGCGGCCGGCCGAAGCCCACCGAGAAGCGCAGGATCTTGACCCCGCACAGGCGCCCGACCCAGTAATGCCCGAACTCGTGGAACGTGACCAGCAGCCCGAGGCTGACAATCATCCACCAGACCGATCCGATGAAGTCAGTCATGCAGGCTCACAGTGGCGGGCAGGGGCGGCGGCGTCATGCGGGGCGAGGCGGTCGTTCAGGCGGCGTCGATGGCGTTCAGGGTGAGCTGGCGTGCCCGCTGGTCGGCGGACAACAGGACCTCCAGTGTATCGGCTGGCTCGGTCGGCAGTGTTGAAAGCGCGTTAGCAACCAGCGCCGGGATGGTCAGGAAACCGATCCGGCCCTGAAGAAACGCTGAAACCGCCTCTTCGTTGGCGGCGTTCAGCACCGCCGGCGCGGTGCCGCCGGCCTGCATCGCCTGCCAAGCCAGCGCCAGGCAGGGGAAGGCGTCGGTATCCGGGGCCTCGAAATCCAGCCGGCCCTGGGCCAGCAGGTCCAGCCCGGCCACGCCCGATTCGATGCGCTGCGGCCAGCCCAGGCCAACGGCGAGAGTGGTGCGCATGTCCGGCAGGCCCATCTGGGCCAGGGTCGAGCCGTCGACGAATTCGACCAGCGAATGGACCAGGCTCTGCGGGTGCACCAGTACCTCGATGCGCTCGCCGGGCACGCCGAACAGGTGATGGGCCTCGATGACTTCCAGGCCCTTGTTCATCAACGTCGCCGAATCAACCGAGATCTTCGGCCCCATCGACCACTTGGGGTGGGCAACGGCCTGTGCCGGGGTGACCTGGGCCAGTTCGGCGCGGCTGCGGCCGCGGAACGGGCCGCCGGAGGCGGTCAGCAGGATCCGGCGCACGCCGGCGCCGTCGACGCTGGCATCGCGCGAGCGCAGGCACTGGAAGATCGCGCTGTGTTCGCTGTCGATCGGGATGATTTCGGCGCCGGCATGCTCGGCGGTGCGGGTCAGCAGTTCGCCGGCCAGCACCAGTGATTCCTTGTTGGCCAGCAGGATGCGCTTGCCGGCGGCCGCCGCGGCCAGGGTCGAGGACAGGCCGGCGGCACCGACGATGGCCGCAACCACGGTATCGCAGGCGTCGCTGGCGGCCAGCTGGTCCAGCGCGGCCTGGCCGGCATGGGCCTCGGTGGCCAGGCCGGCGTCGCGCAGGCCGTCGCGCAGCTCGGCATACAGCGATTCATCGGCAATGACCGCATGTGCCGGCGCATGCTGGCGGCACAACGCCAGCAGCGCCTGCACCTGGCGCCCGGCGGCCAGCACGGTGGCCCGGTAGCGCTGCGGGTGGCGGGCGATCACGTCCAGCGTGGAGGCACCGATCGAACCGGTGGCGCCGAACACGGCGACCCGGCGCAGGTCTGCAGCTGCATTCATGGTCAGAACCCGAAGATTTCCTTGCCCAGCGCGAACACCGGGACCGCGGCCAGCACGCCGTCGACACGGTCGAGCACGCCGCCATGGCCCGGGATCAGGTGGCCCGAGTCCTTGGCCCCGGCGTGTCGCTTGATCAGGCTCTCGAACAGGTCGCCCAGCACCGAGGCGAACACGGCTACCACCGAGGTGATCAGCAGGCCCGGCAGGTGCGCGGCATCGATGCCGGCCAGCCAGCCCAGGCCGACGGCCACGGCGACACCGGCCAGCAGGCCGCCGAACAGGCCTTCCCAGGTCTTGTTGGGGCTGATCCGCGGCGCCAGCTTGTGCCTGCCGAAATGGCGGCCGGCGAAATAGGCGCCCGAGTCGGCCGCCCACACCAGCGCCAGCGCGGCCAGCAGCCACAGGTGGCCCTGTTTGCCCGGCGGGTCGCCGCCGGCATGGATCAGCACCAGGGCGGCCCAGGCCGGGACGATGGCCAGGGTGCCGGCCGCCATCTTCAGGATCCGCGAGGGCGCCGACGGCTGTGCGCCGAAGTTGAAGAAGCGCAGCCAGACCAGCGCGGCCAGCCACCAGCCAACACCGGCCAGGGTGGTTATCTGGAACAGCACCAGCGTGCTGCCGTCGGCCCAGACCAGCAGCACCATCAGCAGCAGGTTCAGCACCAGCAGCACGGTCCGCGCCAGGGTGTCTTCGATGCCGGCCAGCTTCAGCCATTCCCACAGGCCGATCAGCAGCACGGCGGCGGCAGCGGCAGCCAGCCACTGCGTGGGCAGCAGCAGGATCGCCGCGATGGCAACCGGTGCCATGATCAGCGCGGCAAGGACTCGGGTCTTGGTCATGGGCTGGAAGTCTCGGTGGCCAGTGCGGCGATCTGGGCGCTGGTCAGGCCGAAACGACGCTCGCGGCCGGCGTAGGCGTCCAGCGCCTGCTGCAGCTGATCGGCATCGAAGTCCGGCCACAGGGCCTCGGTGAACCACAGCTCGGTATATGCCAGCTGCCACAGCAGGAAGTTGCTGATGCGGGTGTCGCCACCGGTGCGGATGAACAGGTCCGGCGGCGGCAGGTCGGCCAGGGCAACCTGGCTGCCCAGCAGCGCTTCGTCGATCTGCTCGGGCAGCAGGCGACCGGCCGCCACTTCGACGGCCAGGGCGCGCGCGGCGCGGGCGATGTCCTGGCGGCCGCCATAGCTGGCGGCGATCGACAGGGTCAGGGTGGTGTTGTCGGCGGTGCGCTGCTCGGCCAGCTGCATGCGGCTGACCAGCCCGGCACCGAAGCGCTCGCGTTCGCCGATGAAGCGCACGCGCACGCCACGCCGGTGCAGCTCGTCCACTTCGCGGTCGAGCGCGCCGAGGAACAGCTTCATCAGCGCATCCACTTCCTCCTGCGGCCGGCCCCAGTTCTCGCTGGAGAAGGCAAACAGGGTCAGCGCGGGAATGCCCAGTTCAAGGCAGCGCTCGATGGTGCGGTTGACCGCGCGCGCGCCGGCACGGTGGCCGATCACGCGCGGGCGACGGCGCTGCTGTGCCCAGCGCCCATTGCCATCCATGATGATGGCAAGGTGACGGGGCAGGGCGGACGGCAACGGAGGCGGGACTGAAGGCATCGACTTCAGACCGACAGCAGTTCTTTTTCCTTGTCGGCAACGACCTTGTCGACGTCCTTGATGTTGGCGTCGGTCAGCTTCTGGATGTCGTCTTCGCCGCGCTTCTTCTCGTCTTCGCTGATCGCCTTGTCCTTGACCAGCTTGGCGATTTCCTTGTTCGCGTCCTGACGGATGTTGCGGATCGCGATCTTGGCGCCTTCGCCTTCCTTCTGCACCTGCTTGGCCAGCTCCTTGCGGCGCTCTTCGGTCGGCGGCGGCATGTTGATGCGGATCGCGGTGCCCAGCGTGTTCGGAGTGAACTCGGCGTTGTAGAGACCCTTTTCGATCTCCTTGATCATGCCTTTGTCGAACGGGGTGACCAGCAGCGAGTGCGCGTCGGCGTTGGAGATCGACGCGACCTGGTTCAGCGGGGTGCTGGCGTTGCCATAGGCGCTGACCGTCACGCGGTCCAGCAGGGCCGGGGTAGCGCGGCCGGTCCGGATGGAGGTGAGGGTGTGCTTCAGAGCGTCAATGCTCTTGGCCATGCGCGTCTGCGCGTTGTTCTTGATGTCGTTGAGCATCGCCCGGTCCTGGGTGTCACTGGAATCGGGCGATTATAGGCGAATACGGGACGCTGCCGGGCCTGAATCGGCCCGGTTGTCGCTTTGCGCTCAGGCTCAGGCCGGGTCGCGGCCCTGGACCAGGGTGCCGATGTTCGCGCCGCTGAGGATCTTCAGCAGCTCGCCCGGCTGGCCCATGTCGAACACGCGCATCGGCAGGTCGCTGTCGCGGGCCAGTGCAAAGGCGGCGGTGTCCATCACTTCCAGGCCGCGGCGGATCACTTCGTCGTAGCTCAGGCTGTCGAAGCGGACCGCGTCGCTGTGCTTGTTCGGATCCTTGTCGTACACGCCATCGACCTTGGTGGCCTTCAGCAGCAGGTCCGCACCGATTTCGATGGCACGCAGGGCGGCGCCGGAATCGGTGGTGAAGAACGGGCTGCCGACGCCGGCGGCGAAGATGACCAGGCGGCCCTTCTCGAGGTGGCGGATGGCGCGGCGGCGGATGTAGTCCTCGCACACGTCGTTGATCTTGATCGCGCTCATCACCCGGGCCTTGGCGCCCAGCTTCTCCAGCGCGTCCTGCATGGCCAGGGCGTTGATGACCGTGGCCAGCATGCCCATCTGGTCGCCGGTGACCCGGTCCATGCCGCCCGCGGCCAGGCCGGCGCCGCGGAAGATGTTGCCGCCGCCGATCACCAGGGCCACTTCGGCGCCGGCCTGCTGGGCTTCGATGACCTCGCGGGCCAGCCGGTTGATGACCTTCGGGTCGATGCCGTAGTCCTCGTCTCCCATCAGCGCCTCCCCGGACAGTTTCAGAAGGATGCGGCGATAGGCGAGCTTGGACATGGGGACCTCGGGTGCGTGGAAATCGCGGGCGATTCTACGCGCATGCGGCGTCGGGCCAAAGTGTTTTGTGCACTGCGGCGCAGAATCCGGGGGTTGGCCCCGGTCCGTGGGGCGTCCCGTTCAGCCGAGTTCGGCGCTGGCCGTGGCCGACAGCTCGTCGTGGCCAAGGGCCCCCGGCGAACGCGCGATCACCCGGTTGCGGCCCAGGTTCTTGGAGCGGTACAGCACGTCGTCGGCGGCGCGCAGCAGGTCCTGCACGTCAGCGAAGCGCTCGTAACCGCCCTGGGTTGCCACGCCGGCGGAGAAGGTGACGAACAGCGGCCCGCCCTCCAGCTCGGCCATCGGCGTGGCGACGATGTTGGCCAGCACCCGGCGGATCACGTCCAGGGCCACGCTTTCGCTGGTATTGGGCAGCAGTGCGACGAACTCCTCGCCGCCGAAGCGCGCCACGGTGTCGCTGTTGCGCAGCTGGCCCTGCAGCTTGCCGGCGAAGGCGCGCAGCACCTCGTCGCCGGTGAGGTGGCCGTGGGCGTCGTTGATCTTCTTGAAATCATCCAGGTCGATGAAGGCGACCGACAGCGGCCAGCCCTGGCGCCCGGCGCGCAGGAATTCCTGCTCCAGCACCGCTTCCAGCTGGCGGCGGTTGAGCACGCCGGTCAATGCATCACGATGGGCCTGGTCGGCCAGCCGCTTGGCCCGCGCTTCGAATTCATCGGCGCGACGGCGTGCCTGGTCGGCATCCTGCAGTTCGCGCAGGTTGCGCAGGGTGGCCAGCTCCTGCGCGTGATCGATCAGCTCGCGCACCCGCAACGGTGAATTGAGGCCGGCATCGAACAGGCTGGCGATGTCGGGCAGGGCCTCGCTGATGCGGGTCAGCACCTGGTCGAAGCGCGCGCTGTCCAGTTCCAGGCGGTCGTGCACCTGGTGCAGGGCGCGCTCGCGCGCCGCATCGGCGTCGGCGTCCAGCCAGATGTCGGCCACCGCGCCGGACAGCTGCACGCACGCCTGGAACGGCGATCCGGCGGCGTCCTCGTCCTCGCTGAGGCGGATGCTCTCCACCAGGTAGCGCGGCAGGCCCCATTGCTCGGCCACCCAGGCGCCGACGTCGGCGTGGCTGCAGCCCAGTTCGTCGCGCTCGCGGGCGACCAGGTCGGTGTTGTCGCGCGCTTCGCGCAGCAGGGGCAGGTAGCGCTCCGACTCGGCCTGGGCCAGGCACAGCACGCCCAGGTCCTGCAGCAGGCCGGCCAGCATCAGCTCTTCCAGCCTGCGCAGGCCGCGCGCCTGGCCCAGCTGGCTGGCGGCCAGCGCGCTGAGGATGCTGCGCTTCCACGCGCGCTGGCGCAGGTCGTGGTCGGCGCCGCTGCCGCCGGTCAGGCCCTGGGTGACAGTGAAGCCCAGGGCGAGGCTGATCGTGGCGTTCAGGCCCAGCATGGTCAGCGCCTGGCCGAGGTTCTCGATGCGGCGGCGGCTGGCATACAGCGGCGAATTGGCGATGCGCAGCATGCGAGCACTCAGCGCCATGTCGATGGCGATGATGTCGGCGGCGGTGGCGATGTCCGCTTCCGGGTCCTGCGCCAGTTCGATGATGCGCAGGGCAATACCGGGGGGCGAAGGCAGGTTGCGGCAGAGCGCCAGGGCAGCTGTCAGCTCGGGAGGCATGTCGGGTCGTTCAATTCCATTGGGACAAGAATACCTAGGAACGCATCACAGTCCGCGATTTTCCTTCCTGCTATGTGACTGCGGTTTCCCTGCGCCGAGTATCGGCTTGATTCGCGCGCAACGCAAAGATCCCTGGTGCCGGGCTGTGCCCGGCGCCGCTGTGCGCACCCGCGGTGCGCAGCCACCGGTGCAGTGGGCACAAAAAAAGAGCCGCGGTTTCCCGCGGCTCCTTCTGGTCGCATCACAGCCGGAAGGCTGGAATCAGACCTGCATCGCCTTGGCAACTTCGGCGGCGTAGTCTTCCACCACCTTCTCGATGCCTTCGCCGACGATCAGCAGCTTGAAGCCTGCCACGTCCGCGCCAGCGGCCTTGACCACCTGCTCGACGGTGGTGTCGCCCAGCACGTAGGTCTGGCCGTACAGGGTCACGTCGCTGACGATCTTGTTGATCTTGCCGCTGATGATCTTTTCCAGGATGTCGGCCGGCTTGGCCTTGTCCTTCTCGGTCATCTTGGCCAGCTCGATTTCCTTTTCCTTCTCGACGAACTCGGCCGGGACGTCCGCAGCCTTGTTGTGCGGCGGCTTCAGCGCGGCCACGTGCATGGCCAGGCCACGGGCCAGCTCGACGTCGCCGCCGATCAGGTCGACCAGCACGCCGACCTTGCCGTTGGTGTGGACGTAGGCACCGATGTTGCCGGTGGTGTCGACCTTGACCATGCGGCGGATCTGGATGTTCTCACCCAGGGTCTGCACGGCGGTGGCGCGGGCTTCCTCGACGGTGCGGCCGTCGGCCAGCGTGGCGGCCTTCACGGCTTCGACGTCGTTGGCGCCCGATGCCAGGGCAGCAGCGGCGACGGCGTTGACGAAGGACTTGAAGTTGTCATCGTTGGCGACGAAGTCGGTTTCCGAGTTGACTTCGACCAGCACGGCCTTGCCGCCGTCCTGGGCCAGGCCCAGGCGGCCTTCGGCGGCCACGCGGTCAGCCTTCTTGTCGGCCTTGGCAGCGCCGGACTTGCGCATGGCTTCAGCAGCGGCGTTGATGTCGCCGTTGGCTTCGGTAAGCGCCTTCTTGCATTCCATCATGCCGGCGCCGGTGCGCTCGCGCAGTTCCTTGACCAGGGAAGCAGTGATTTCCACGGGATTACCTCACGAAAGAAAGGGGTTGGGCCGGCATGGTGGCCGGCCCGTGTGACACGGTCCTGTCACGCGCCGATGGCTGCGTGCAGGGAGGGTGGACGCCGGGCGTCCACCCGGGGCCTGGATCAGGCCTGGGCGTCGTCGCCCTTCTTGGCAGCCTTCTTGGCCGGAGCGCGGCGGGCCGGCTTCTCTTCGCCTTCAGCAGCGGCTTCAGCGAACTCTTCCTCGCGCACCGAAGCGGCGTGCGGGGCAGCCGCCTTGCCTTCCAGCACGGCGTCGGCAGCGGCGCGGGCGTACAGCTGCACAGCGCGGATGGCGTCGTCGTTGCCCGGGATGGCGTAATCAACCAGTTCCGGGTTGTAGTTGGTGTCGACCACGGCGATGACCGGGATGCCCAGCTTCTTGGCTTCCTTGATCGCGATGTCTTCGTGGCCGATGTCGATCACGAAGATGGCGTCCGGCAGGCGGTTCATGTCCTTGATGCCGCCCAGCGAGGCTTCCAGCTTGTCGCGCTCGCGGCGCAGGCCCAGCACTTCGTGCTTGACCAGCTTCTCGAAGGTGCCGTCGGTTTCACCGGCTTCCAGTTCCTTCAGGCGGGCAACCGACTGCTTGACGGTACGGAAGTTGGTCAGGGTGCCGCCCAGCCAACGCTGGTTCATGAACGGCATGCCGCAACGCTCGGCTTCTTCCTTGATGGTTTCGCGGGCGCTGCGCTTGGTGCCCAGGAACAGGACGGTGCCACGCTTCTGGGCAACCGACGAGATGAAGTTCATCGCATCGTTGAACAGCGGGACGGTCTTTTCCAGGTTGATGATGTGGATCTTGCCGCGGGCGCCGAAGATGTACGGAGCCATCTTCGGGTTCCAGTAGCGGGTCTGGTGGCCGAAGTGGACGCCGGCTTCCAGCATCTGACGCATGGTGACCTGGGGCATTGCAATACTCCTGATATGGAACCAGCGATTCCGCCCGCGGGGATAGGTATGCGGGACGCGTGGAAGCGCGATCGGTTCCGGGGTTGGGCTTCCCTGTTGCCTCCGTGGCCGAACTCCTTGCGGAGCACCCCGGCACGGATGGGGGCAGCAGGTGTGGATTCACCGGTGACGTCCGGTGTGGACGGGTTCCCGCGCACGCAGGCGGCAGGAATCCGGTCGATTATAGCCCGTCGCGGGCACGTGCTGCAATCGCAGGGGCCGGCGTGACCAGATCAATGTCGCGGCCGTCCTGCAGGCGGGCCCGGAAGCGACCACCCGCATAGCCATCGGCGCGGGCGGGCAGGGGCCATCGGCGGTCATGCCCGGCCAGGATGTAGCCGGCCAGCCCGGGAAGCAACAGCGATGCTCGGCCGTCCGCGGTGACGAAGCGCAGATCATGCAGGCGAGCGTGCAGATTACCGGAATTGCCGAGTCGCAGAGTGCTTTGCGACGCGTACGCCTCAAGTTGGCCCTGTACCAGGGCCTGCCGGGGCGGCGTCGCCGGGCCGCGGAACAGCGGCAGGGAGTAGCGCGGCAGGCCTGGCAGCGCGGGCGCCAGGACGATCCGATAGGCCTGTTCGGTGGTTGCCGGCACGGGGTCGCCGGGCAGCAGCCAGACGCGCTGGGTGCCGCCAGGTGCCAGGTCCAGCTGCGCAGGGCTGACCCGGATCTGGTCGCTCGGGTGCAGTCGTTCGGCGTCCAGCTGCTGATCCCAGGCCAGCACCTGCACCCGGCCCTGCCAGCGGCCGGGGCCGGGATTGTGCAGCCACAGTTCGGCACGGCCGCCTTCGGCTGGCAGCTGCAGGGTGGTTGGCAGCAGATCCAGCGCTGCGGCGGGCAGGGCCAGCAGCAGGGCCAGCAGGAGCAGCAGCGCGCGCATCAGTAAATGAGCGTCACGGCCGGCCTTTCATCGTCGTCTGCCGCAGGCGGCGCGAGGTCGCGGACCTGGGGCGGCAGCTGCGGTGCGTCGCTGCGCTGGTGCGGCGCCGGGCAGCCGGTGCCACCGGCGTCATCACTGCAGGCGTCGACCACGGTCAGCCGGATCTGCAGGGGGCTGCTGGGTTCGGCCCATGCCGGCGTGCTGGCGACCAGCATCGCCCCGATCAGAAATGCGCGAACCACCTGCCAACCACCGTGCTGAAAGATATCGCTGCGCGGTATCGGCCGGAGACGCCGGAACTGTAGCGCCGAGCCCATGCCCGGCGTGCCGTCAGAAAATGCAGCCGAGCGTGGGCTTCGCTCGACCGGACGCTCAATAGGTGATCGTTACCTGCACCAGATCGTTGTAGGTGCCCGCGGGCGGCTGGCCGCTGACCGGCGGCACCCGGCCATAAATGGTCAGCTGCTGTGCGCTGCCCGTGCCGGTGCCGCTGGCCGTGTCGACGGTCAAGGTATTGCCCCAGCGCAGGCTCCGCGCCGAGTCCCGGTACAGCTCGTAGGGAAGGTAATAGGTGCTGCCGCCGACGGTGGTGGCCATGCGCCGGATCGGAGTGGCGGCAGGATTGTTCTGGCCGTTGTTGAGGCCGACCTGGAAGGCGGTGTTCTTCAGGCAGGTCAGGGTGAGGGTGGCGGTCCGGTCGATGTTGGCCGGAATGCCGCCGGTGACGTTGCCGAAGTTCATGGTGGTGGTGACGTAGCTGCCACATTGCGGCAGCACGTTGGCGGTGGCGGTGAAGCTGAAGGCTGCACTCGCGCTGTTGGTGCCGGTGGCGCCGCCATTGCAGGTGGCGGGCACGGTAGCGGTACCCAGCAGGACTTCGTTCCACGCCCAGGTCAGGACCACGTTGGCCCCGCTGAAGGTACTGCTGTACGCGCCGGAGGCCAGGATCTGGTTGGCCGGGATCTGCCCGAACAGCTGCACCGACTGCGCACCGCTGCCGCCCGTCACCAGCGGCACGTTGTAGGTCATGGTCAGTTCCTGCGCCGGTGGCGTGCCGCGCGGCACCAGTCCGGTGACCTGGCCGAAGCTGGCGTTGTTGTACAGCTGGAAATTCAGGGTGTCACTGCTGGTGGTGGTCATCGTGCGGAAGGTGGAACTGCTGCCGCCACCACTGCCGGCGCCCACGCCCACGCAGACGCGCACGCCGGTCGTGGCCAGCAGGCTCAGCGCGGCGGTGGTACAGGTCACCGTGATGTTGAGGTTGGCCGTGCTGGGGCCGGGCGCATTGCTGTTGATGTTGCCGAACGGCAGGGTCGGGTCGGCGACTGCCGTGCAGACCGCGGTGGCACGCGCGGGCGCCGGCGCCAGCAGGCTGCCCAGCAGGATGACGGCCAGCAGCACGGCCCACCGGGCGTGCCTCATGGCGCCACCTCCGGGATGCATTGCTGCGGCGCCGGCTTCGGCCGCGCGCCGGACGCCACCACCTTGGGCAGGTCCGGCACTTTCACCCGGCAGGGGCCGCGGCTGGTGGTGACGTACAGCACGCTGCCGGCGGCAACGTCTTCCAGATAGAGCAGGCCGTCGTAGCCGACCGTGGCCTGGCGGCCATCGGGCAACCGCACCTCGCTGCCGACCTCCAGCGGCTGACCGTCCATTGCCAGCAGGGTCAGGCTCAGTGACGGCCGCGAGCGCAGCTGGAAGGTGACGCGGGTGCCGGCGCGCTGGCGCGGGGTCACCCAGTCCTCGATGCGATCGGCGCGCATGTCCTCGGGCAGGTCCAGGGTATCGATCGAGACACGATTACGCTGCCAGGACAGCAACGGGCTGACCAGCAGCAGGCCGCGATCATCGGTGACGCCGATCAGGCGGTTCTCCAACCGCACCGGCACGCCGCCGACGCCATTGGTGCTGATCACCGCGAACGCGTCCGACACCTCGCGCGTGGCGAAGGTGTGGCCGCCCATCCACACCACGCTGCCACTGGCGCTGGCGTAGGCATAGTTCAGCCCGCCCTGGCGCGAGGCGCCGAACGAATAGCGGCCGACATCGTTGAGGATGCCGACCTCGGCCAGGCCGCCGTTGCCGTCCTCGCCGTGGCGCAGCTGCGCGCGCCAGCCGACGCCGCCCGCGCTGCCGTCGCCCGGGACCGGCTGGGTCACGTCCGCCACCCAGCTCTGGCTATCGCCGTTGCGTTGGCTCGAGAGGCTGGCCTGGCGGTTGTTGCCCAGGCTGGCGGTCACCGACAGGTAGATGCTGCGGTCGTCGCTGCGGTCCAGGTTCTGGTTCAGCGACAGGTAGGCCGACCAGCGCTGGCTCCAGCTGCGTGACCAGAACAGGCTGGCGTAGCGGTTGTCGTCGCCGTCGGGGTAGCGCAGGCGCAGGTAGCTTGCGCTGAGCGTGCCCAGCCGCAGCAGGTCCAGGCCGAGCGTGGCCTGTTCACTGATGCTCGGTGGCAGGTTGCCCTGCAGCGCACCCAGGTCGCGGTAGTCGCCGTGGCTGCGCACGCTGCGCAGGTTGACGTTGAAGCGGCGGTTGTTCCAGCTGTAGCCCAGCGCCCATTGCCCGCCCTGCAGGCCGTGGTAATCACTGCGTGCATAGGCCGCATTGAACACGCCGGCCGCGCCGAGCAGCCACCAGCCGCCGACGCCGGCCTGGGCCAGGCCGCCGCCGCCTTCGGCATGCGCCTCGCCAGTGAAGGTATCGCTGATGCCTCCGCGCCAGCTGGCACTGGCCACGGTGCGATCGTCGTAGGCGAAGGAGCGCTGGCCAAAGTCCTCGCGCAGGTGGCCGACGCCGGCCGACCAGTCCGAAAGGCCCTTGGCCAGGAGCTGCTGGGTGCCATAGAAACTGAAATCCAGCGTCTGCATGCGGCCGAAGGCATCGGTCACCACCACCTGCGCATTACCGGTGCCGCTGATCCCGGGCTGTGCCGCCAGCTGGAACGGGCCGACCGGTACCTGCCCGCTGTACTGGCGCAGGCCGTCCACGTACAGCTCGACCGTGGAGGGCACCACGGCCTGGCCGAGGAAGCTCGGCGTGGGCGTCAGTACGCGGTAGGGCTGCAGCCCGTAGTTGCGGCCGATCTGCAGCCCGCCCAGGCGCACCGGGCGGGTCCAGTCGACGAAACCACTGTAGAAGTCACCGACCTCCAGGGTCGTTGCGCTGTCGGGGAAGTCCAGGCTCCAGCGGGTGTCCAGCCGCACGCTTTCGCCGCGCCAATGGCGATCACCGGGTTGCTGGTAGCGACGGCTGATGGCGGTGTTCTCAAAAGTCCCGTTGCCGATGCCGAACACGCGCAACTCCGAGCTCAGGCTGAGATTGCCCAGTGTGTCCACCCGGCTGCCGTAGACGTCGTAGTTGAGCAGCACGCCCGGCGAGGCGGTGCCGGCCGGCGCACGCGCCTGCGGCCGGCTGAGCACCGTGGTCGGCAGGGTCAGCTGGTCCAGTGGTACATCCAGCGCCAGGGTCTGCATGTGCGCGTCGTAGCGCACCACCGCGCCGCTGATCTGATCCAGGTAGACCGGTGCATCGCCGCTGGCATTGAAGCCGAGCTGGCGCAACACCTCGGGGCTGGCCTGCAGGCGGCCGCGGTTCTCGATGAACGGCAGCAGGCCGCGTGGCGTGCTGTTGAGCGACACATCCAGGTACAGCGTCTGGCTGGCGGTCAGCGGGGTCGGGGGCGGCAGCACGGCGTCGGCCGACACGCCGGAGACATCGGCGGCGACGCCGGACACATCGGCGGCTGCGGTCGCCGCGGGAGCCAGGGCCGCCAGCACTGCGCCCATCAACGCCTCAGCGAGCCGGTGGGGGCGACAGTGGCGTCTGTTCCGACTCGCCATTGAGCTTGGCCGTGATCTGGTCGTTGTCGCGGTCGATCGCCGTGCGTTCGATCGGCCAGCGCATCACCTGGCCCGGCAGCACGTAGCCCAGCAGTCCGGGGTGGACAATGCGCGGGCGCGCGGCGCTGCCCAACGCGAGATCGGCGATCTGCGCGTAGCTGTCGCCCGTATTGGCGACCTCCACGCCATTGCGGCCGTCCGCCAGTGTCATCAGGCGGGCCTGCAGCCGTGGGGCCAGGCGGCCGGTGGAAGGCTGCACGAACACCGGGATCGAATAGCGCAGTACGAACTGCATGCCCTCGGCACGGGTGGCCAGGTCGGGTACCTCGTCCACGATCAGCCGGTAGTGGCGCTGTGCAGGCGGGGGCTCGTTGTCCGGACGCATCACCCGCACCAGCTGCTGCTGTCCAGCGGCCAGCTCCTGCATCGGGGGCGTGGCGATCAGCTCGTCGGTCGGCAGCAGCTGTTCCTGGCCGTCCTGTTGCACCCAGCGGAACAGGCGCACCTGCAGCGTCACCGGCGAGGTGCCGCTGTTGGTCAGCCATAGCTCACCGGCACGCTGGCGCGCCTCCAGCTGCAGGCTGGTGGGCGCGACCTGCAGGCTGGTGGCGCCGGCAGGGGCGGCGCCCAGCAGGCACAGGGCGAGCAGCGCCACGCCGGTGGCGCGCCACGGGCGGGGTCCGGCCATGCGGGCGTGCTCCATCAATAGGTGATCGTGGCGGTAACCGTATCCAGGTAGTTACCCGTGGCCGGATTGTTGGTGCTCAGGTTCAGGATCTGGCCGTAGACGATGTACGGCACGGCCAGGCCGGTGCCGATGCCGGCCTGGGTATTGGTGCCGGTTGTGGCGCCCCAGACCAGGGTATGCGCGGCATCCTGATAGAGCTGGTAGCCGACATAGTTGTTGGCGGTCACCGCGGCATTGGTGTTCTTCATGCGCCGGGTGGTGACGTCGTTGGCGGTACCGGCGTTGGCACCCGCATTCAGCGCAATCGTGTAGGGCGTCAGTGCCGAGCACTGCGCGGTCACCGTGCCCTGGCCCAGGGTGGGCGTGGCGGTGGTCGAGGCGGCGGTGCCGAAGTCGACGTTGGTGGCCGCCGCCGCCTTGATGGTGCAGGCCTTGGTGACCACCAGGGTGACATTGAAGGTGGTGGTGTCGGCGGCCAGCGCCTGGCCGGAAAGCAGCAGCCCGGCCAGGGCCCAGCCCAGCGGGGATCGAACTGGGAATCGCATGGACAACCTCCCTGACCCGAAGGTCCGTTGAACAAGGCGAAGACGGCACGTTCGGCGCCGCGGTGACGACTGCGAGGCCAGCTTAGGAAGCGTAAGTGTCTGTAATACGTGATAAATAAGAGAGTGAAAGAGCGGACGCCATCACGCTTTCACTTTCTTTGCCGGAACTGTGCATGGCTTGGAACGCCAGTTGGGTGGCGTTCGTTCAGATTGCGGCCGGATCGGCGATAATGGGTGCCATGAGCGTGAATCTGAAAACCCCGCAGGAAATCGAGATGATGCGCATCGCCGGCCGCCTGGCCAGCGAAGTGCTCGACATCGTCGCCCCCCACGTCAAGCCCGGTGTCACCACCGAGGAACTGGACCGCATCTGCCACGATCACATCGTGAACGTGCAGGGCGCCATTCCGGCCAACGTCGGCTACCGCGGCTTCCCCAAGACCGTGTGCACCTCGGTCAACAACGTCATCTGCCACGGCATCCCCAGCGAAGGGAAGGTGCTCAAGGATGGCGACATCATCAACATCGACGTCACCGTCATCAAGGACGGCTGGCACGGCGACACCAGCCGCATGTATTTCGTCGGCACCCCGTCGGTGATGGCCCGCCGCCTGGTGGAGACCACTTACGAAGCCATGTGGCGCGGCATCCGCGCAGTGCGTCCGGGCGCCACCCTGGGCGACATTGGCCATGCCATCCAGAGCTATGCCGAAGGCGAGCGGTTCAGCGTGGTGCGCGAGTACTGCGGCCACGGCATCGGCAAGGTCTACCACGACGAGCCGCAGGTGGTGCATTACGGCCGTCCGGGCCAGGGCCTGGTGCTGCAGCCGGGCATGACCTTCACCATCGAGCCGATGATCAACGAGGGCACCCGCTACAACAAGGTGCTGCCGGATGGCTGGACCGTGGTGACCAAGGACCGCAAGCTGTCGGCGCAGTGGGAGCACATGGTCGCGGTCACCGAGACCGGCGTCGACGTGCTGACCCTGTCGCCGGGCGAGTCGCAGGTCTCCTGACGATGTTGCCGGCGAGTTCGCTGCTGGACACGCCGGCCGCGTCGCTCAACGACCCGGACTGGGCGGCTGCCGCGCGCCACGCGCTGCAGCAGGCCGACGCGCGCCTGTACCGCCGCTTCGACCAGGGCGACAACATCGAGCGCCTGCTGGCGCTGCGCGCACGTGCCGCCGACCACCTGATCCGCCTGGCCTGGCAGCGTTGCCTGCCGGCCGGCAGCGGCCTGTCGCTGTTCGCGGTGGGCGGTTATGGCCGCGGCGAACTGTTCCCGCGTTCGGACATCGACCTGCTGGTGTTCGGTGATCCGCCGGCGCAACTGGCGCACGAAGCGGCCCTGGCGCGGCTGTTCGCGCTGCTGTGGGACTGCGGGTTGGCGGTCAGCCATGCGGTGCGCTCTGCATTGCAGTGCCGCGAGGCGGCGGCTGACCAGACCGTGTTGACCGCGCTGATCGAGGCGCGTCCGATCCTGGCCGATGACGCCGCCCGCCGCGCGCTGCGCGAGGCCATCGACGACCGCGAGCTGTGGCCGGCGCGTGCCTTCTTCCTGGCCAAGCTGGAAGAGCTGCGCATCCGCCACCAGCGCTTCGGCGATACTGCCGACAACCTGGAGCCGGACCTGAAGGACGGTCCCGGTGGCCTGCGTGATCTCAATACGCTGGGCTGGATGGCGCTGCGCGCCTTCGGCGTGCGCGACCTGGAGGCCTTGGTCGGGCTCGGCCATCTGGGCGCCGACGAAGCTGCGGCGTTGAAGCGCGAGCGTGCAGTGCTGGCGCGGTTGCGCTTCGGCCTGCATCTGGTGGCGCGCCGCCCGGAAGAGCGCCTGCGTTTCGATTACCAGAAGACCCTGGCCGCGCGCCTGGGCTTCGAAGACGATGCCGAGAACCTCGGCGTCGAGAAGATGATGCAGGGCTTCTACCGCGCCGCGCTGGTGGTGCGCCGGATCAGCGACCGCCTGCTGCAGCGCTTCGAGGAACAGTTCGACGGCGAGGCGCAGCCGGAGCCGCTGACCGTGGGCTTTTCCCTGCGTCGTGGCTACCTGGCCGCCAACGAGGCCGACTGGCCGCAGGGCGACATCGGCCAGGTGTTCGCGCTGTTTTCCAGCTGGGCCAACAACCCGCAGGTGCGCGGCCTGCACTCGCTGACCGCGCGTGCGCTGGCCGAGTCGCTGCCGCTGCTGCCGGCCTATGACCAGGCCGACGCCGACGCACGCGAGCACTTCCTTGCCCTGCTGCGTGGCCAGCGCCCGGTCGACACGCTTTCGCGCATGGCGCGGCTGGGCGTGCTTGGCCAGTGGATTCCCGCGTTCGCCCAGGTCAGCGGGCGCATGCAGTTCGACCTGTTCCATGTCTATACGGTCGACCAGCACACGCTGATGGTCCTGCGCAACATCGGCCAGTTCGCCAGCAGCCGTGCCGACGAACGCTTCTCGATCGCGCACGAAGTGTGGCCACGCCTGCGCAAGCCGGAACTGCTGCTGCTGGCCGGCCTGTTCCATGACATCGCCAAGGGCCGCGGCGGCGACCACTCCGAGCTGGGTGCGGTGGACGCGCGTGCGTTCTGCCAGGCACATGCACTGAGTGGCACCGATACCGAGCTGGTCGCCTGGCTGGTCGAACAGCACCTGCGCATGTCGGTGACCGCGCAGAAGCAGGACATCGCCGATCCGGTGGTGATCCATCGCTTCGCCACCCTGGTCGGCAGCCGCGACCGCCTGGACTACCTGTACCTGCTGACCTGTGCCGATATCGCCGGCACCAGCCCCAAACTGTGGAACGCCTGGAAGGATCGCCTGCTGGCCGACCTGTACTTCGCCACCCGGCGCGCGCTGCGCGAAGGACTGGAGCATCCGGTGCCCGCTGCCGAGCGCGTGGCCGAGGCGCGTGACAGCGTGCGCGCACTGGTGCGCGAGCAGGGCTATGACGACGCCACCATCGACCGCCAGTTCGCGGTGATGCCCGATGAGGGCTTCATCCGCCTGCGGCCCGAGCAGCTGGCCTGGCAGGCCGCCGCACTGGTGCCCGTGAAGCAGGGCCAGACCCTGGTCAAGGTGCGCCGGATCAGTGTCGACGACCCCGCGCTGGAAGTGTTCGTGCACTCGCCCGACCGCGATGGCCTGTTCGCCGCGATCGTAATGACCCTGGACCGTAAGGGCTACGGGATCCACCGTGCACGCGTGCTGGACGGCCCGGCCGACACCATCTTCGACACCTTCGAAGTCAACCCGGCCGACACCTTTGCCGATGGCAGCAGTGCCAACCTGGAGGCGGCGCTGCGTGAGGCCCTGAGCGGCGACCTGACGCGGCTGCGGCCGTCACGCCGGGTGGTGCCGCGACAGCTGCGTCATTTCCGTTTTGCGCCGCGCATCGAATTCCGCGATGAACCGGGCGCGACCCGTTTTGCCCTGGTCGCCCCCGACCGTCCCGGCCTGCTGGCCGATGTGGCGTTCGTGCTGCGCAACCAGGGCCTGCGCGTGCATGATGCGCGCATTGCCACGTTCGGCGAACGCGCCGAAGACACCTTCGTGATCAGTGACGAACACGACCTCCCCCTGACTGAACCTGCCCGGCAGCAGCTGCATGACGCGATGCTGGCCTGCCTGGACCCTGATCGAAACGCCGGAGACCCCGCCTGATGGCCACCAAGCCCGCCAAGAAGACCGCCGCGACCCCCAAGAGCGCAGCGGCCCGGAAACCTGCTGCCGCCGCACCGGCCGCGAAGAAGACCCCTGCGCCGAAGAAGGCCGCTGCGGTGAAGGCCCCGGCGAAGAAAACGACGGCGGTGAAGCGTGCTGTGAAGAAGCCGGCGCCGGCCAAGAGCGCCGAAGCCGTCCGCGCCGAAACCATTGCCCGCAAGTCGCTGCGCAAGCCGTCGGCACCGGGCGTTGAAGAGCTGAAGTTCGGCATCGAGAGCGCCTTCGAGCGCCGCGCGACGCTGACCCTGCACGAGCTGGAAGGCTCGACCAGGCCGCTGGTCAACCGCGTGATCGACGGCCTGGAGAGCGGTGAATTCCGCGTCGCCGAGCCGGACGGCCAGGGCGGCTGGAAGGTCAACGAGTGGCTGAAGAAGGCGGTGCTGCTGTATTTCCGCGTCAACGACATGGCGGTGGTCGATGCACGCCCGGCACCGTTCTGGGACAAGGTCGAATCGCGCTTCGCCGGCTATGACGAAGCGAAGTTCCGCCGTGGCGGCGTGCGCGTGGTGCCGGGTGCGATTGCCCGCCGCGGCACGTACTTCGGCAAGGACGTGGTGCTGATGCCGAGCTTCACCAACATCGGTGCCTACGTCGGCGAAGGCACCATGGTCGACACCTGGGCCACCGTCGGTTCCTGCGCGCAGATCGGCCAGCACTGCCACCTGTCCGGCGGCGCCGGCATCGGCGGCGTGCTGGAGCCGCTGCAGGCCAGCCCGACCATCATCGAGGACCACTGCTTCATCGGTGCCCGCTCGGAAGTGGTGGAAGGCGTGGTGGTCGGCCACCACAGCGTGATCGGCATGGGCGTGTTCCTCAGCCAGAGCACCCGCATCTACAACCGCGCCACCGGTGAGATCAGCTACGGCTACATTCCGCCGTACAGCGTGGTGGTGTCCGGCTCGCTGCCAAGCAAGGACGGTACCCATTCGCTGTACTGCGCGGTGATCGTCAAGCAGGTTGATGCCAGGACCCGCAGCAAGACCAGCGTCAACGACCTGCTGCGCGGCCTGGCCGACTGAAGATGACTGCGCCGGAGGATCTGGCGCCGTCCGCGATCTACCGGCATCCGTCCGGCACCCTGTTCGGGCGGATGCTGCCGCGCCTGCTGCACGCCCCGCGCTGGACCCGGCTGCGCCGCGCGCTGTCGCGGCGCTGGCCGATGCCGGCGCTGGCCAGCGATGTGCGCGACGTGGTCTACGTCAGCTGGTGGGTCGACGTGCGCCACGCGCCGATGCCACCACCCGGCCATCACTACGTGGTCCATGCCGGACGCACGCCCTACACCATCCTCAGCTACCGGCACGGCCATTTCGGGCCGGCGCTGGCCGGGCCGCTGCGCTCGCTGGTGCCGTCGCCCAGGCAGAGCAACTGGCGCTGGTACCTGCGCCGTGACGATGATCCGGACGGGACGCCGGTGGTGTTGTTCGATCGCAACGTGATGGACCAGCTGGCCTTCGTCGCCGGCGCGCGCGCCTTCAGCGATGCCATGCAGCCGCATCTGTCCACGCGCTTCGCGCATGTGGTGCGCACCGATGGTGGTGGGCACACCGTGGTCGAAGGCGGGCAGGGCAGCGCGCCAGCGCTGCACCTGCAGTGGCAGGCGACTGCGGGCTGGGACGATGCCGGGTGGGCGGCGGCCTTCGGCGGCCGCCAGGCCCTGCTGCGCTTCCTGACCTGCCAGGACCAGGCCATCGCCCGGACCTGTGATCACCGCTGGGCCAGCACCCGCATCGCGCTGCCGGTGGAAATCGCCCACCTGCAACCGTTGCGGCTGGACGGCGAGCCGCAGTGCCCGCGGCTGCAGGCCATGGGCGTGGCGTTGCAGGAGGGGCTGGCCTTCCGGTTGCCGCAGGTGCCGTTCCGGGTCGTGTCCGAGCGCCTGTTGTGAGATTCTGGCCCTCTGTTTTCCAGCATCACAGATGGCCATGAGTACCACTGTCTACGGTTTGAAGAACTGCGATACCTGCAAGAAGGCGACCAAGTGGCTGGACCGCTTCGGCGTGCCGTACACCTTCATCGACTACCGCGACAACAAGCCCAGCCCGGAAATGCTGCTGGCGTGGGCCGCGCAGCTGGGTGGGCTGGCCGCGATGGTCAACAGGTCCTCCACCACCTGGCGGCAGCTGCCGGACAACCGCAAGGCCGCAGACTCCGAGGCCGAATGGAAGCTGCTGCTGCGCGAGTACCCGCAGCTGATCAAGCGCCCGCTGGTGGTCACCGCCGACGGCACGGTCAGCCAGGGTTTCAGTGACAACGGCTTCAAGGCCCGCTTCGGCGTCGGTGACGCATGAGCGCGGTCCTCGACCTGACCTGCGAGCTGGTCGCACGGCCCTCGGTGACGCCGGACGATGCTGGCTGCCAGGCACTGCTGGCGGCGCGCCTGGAGCAGGCCGGGTTCCAGTGCGATCACCTGCGGCTGGGCGAGGTCGACAACCTGTGGGCGACCCATGGCCAGGGCGCGCCGGTACTGGTGCTGCTGGGCCATACCGACGTGGTGCCGACGGGCCCGCGCGAGGCCTGGACCAGCGACCCGTTCACGCCGCAGGTCCGTGACGGCGTGCTGTATGGCCGTGGTACCGCCGACATGAAGGGCAGCGTGGCGGCATTCGTGGTGGCCGCCGAGCAGTTCGTCGCCGCGCACCCCGATCACCCCGGCACGCTGGCGGTGCTGCTGACCAGTGACGAGGAGGGCGATGCCATTGATGGCGTGCGCCACGTCGCGCGGCTGTTCGCCGAACGCGGCCAACGCATCGACTGGTGCATCACCGGCGAGCCGTCGTCGACCGCGACGCTCGGTGACCTGCTGCGCGTGGGGCGTCGTGGCAGCCTGTCGGCCAAGCTGCGCGTGCAGGGCGTGCAAGGCCATGTGGCGTATCCCGAAAAGGCGCGCAACCCGATTCACCAGGCGGCGCCGGCTCTGGCCGAATTGAGTGCGCGGCGTTGGGATGACGGCTACGAGAGTTTCCCGCCGACCAGCCTGCAGATCTCCAACATCCACGCCGGTACCGGTGCCAACAACGTGATTCCCGGCGAGCTCGAAGTGGATTTCAACATCCGCTACAACCCGCACTGGGATGCGCCGAAGCTGGAAGCGGAGATCACCGCACTGCTGGACCGGCACGGCCTGCAGTACGCGCTGAAGTGGCATCGCAGCGGCGAGCCGTTCTACACCCCGGAGGGCACGCTGCGCGCCACCGCGCGGGCGGTGCTGGCCGAGCACATCGGCCGTGCGCCGGAAGAAAGTACCGGCGGCGGCACGTCCGATGCACGCTTCATAGCGCCGCTGGGTGCGCAGTGCATCGAAGTGGGGCCGGTCAACGCCAGCATCCACCAGGTGGACGAGAACGTGCGCGTGGACGATCTGGAAGCACTGCCGGGGCTGTACCAGCGGCTGCTGGAACGGCTGCTGGCGTGAGGCATGGCGCCGGGCACGGCCCGGCGCTACCCCCTGTGGGCGCCGACCGTTGGTCGGCACACCTTCACCTGGTTGCCAATGCAACGGTTGCGCTGCGCCGGAAAGCGGGGTAGGGTCGATGCCATGTCGATCCGCCTGGCCACCGCCGTCAACAACAACCGCAATAATCTGCGCGCGAATAATCGTGCGCGGCCGATGCGGGACTGCGCCCTGGGTAGATAGACAGCTACACACGCCCGGACACCAGAAAACCCGCATCGGTCGATGCGGGTTTTTTTGTGCCCGGGCGCAGCCTGCCCGGGCCTGGATGGCCGGTCGAACACCTCCCACCCGTGAAATTCCCCCAACAGGAGCTCCCCCATGTGTTCGATCTTCGGAATCTTCGGCCTGCAGGCCGGTGACGATCTTCCGGCCCTGCGCCGCCATGCGCTGGAACTGTCGCAGCGCCAGCGCCACCGTGGCCCGGACTGGAGCGGCGTGTATCTCGACGAAGGCGCGCTGCTGGTCCACGAACGGCTGGCCATTGTCGACCCGGCCGGTGGTTCGCAGCCGCTGCTGTCGGCCGACGGCCAGCTGGCACTGGCGGTGAACGGTGAGATCTACAACCACCAGGCATTGAAGGCGGCGCTGACCGCCGCCTACGACTTCCAGACCGGATCGGACTGCGAGGTGATCAACGCGCTGTACCGCCAGGGCGCTTCGCCGGCGCAGTGGCTGGAACAGCTCAATGGCATCTTCGCGTTCGCGCTGTGGGACCGCGACAGTGGGCGTGTACTGGTGGCGCGCGACCCGGTCGGCGTGGTGCCGTTGTACTGGGGCCATGATGCCCAGGGCCGCCTGCGCGTGGCCTCGGAAATGAAGGCGCTGGTCGATACCTGTGCCGATGTCGCGCAGTTCCCGCCGGGCCACTACTTCGACAGCGCCAGTGGAGAGCTGGTGCGCTACTACCAGCAACCGTGGCGCGACTATGCCGACGTGCAGGGCCGCCAGGCCGACCTGGCCGAACTGCGCCAGGCGTTCGAGCATGCGGTGGAACGCCAGCTGATGAGCGATGTGCCGTACGGCGTGCTGCTGTCCGGTGGCCTGGACTCGTCGCTGGTGGCGGCGGTGGCCGCACGCTATGCGCGTCGCCGCATCGAGGATGGCGGGCAGACCGAAGCCTGGTGGCCGCGGCTGCACTCGTTCGCGATCGGATTGAAGGGCTCGCCCGACCTGGCTGCCGCCGCGATCGCCGCCGAAGCACTGGGCACCGTGCATCACGGCTTCGAGTACACGTTCGAGGAAGGCCTCGATGCGCTGCCGGAAGTGATCCGCCACATCGAAACCTACGACGTCACCACCATCCGTGCGTCGACGCCGATGTTCCTGCTGGCGCGACGGATCAAGGCGATGGGAGTGAAGATGGTGCTGTCCGGCGAGGGCAGCGACGAGATCTTCGGTGGCTACCTGTACTTCCACAAGGCGCCGGACGCGCGTGACTTCCACGATGAGCTGGTACGCAAGCTCGACGCCCTGCACAACTACGATTGCCTGCGTGCCAACAAGTCGATGATGGCCTGGGGCGTGGAACCGCGCGTGCCGTTCCTCGACCGTGAGTTCCTTGACGTGGCGATGCGCTTCGATGCCGC
Source organism: Stenotrophomonas sp. YJH_SMC_10 (assembly GCF_059371555.1). Classification (NCBI taxonomy): domain Bacteria; kingdom Pseudomonadati; phylum Pseudomonadota; class Gammaproteobacteria; order Lysobacterales; family Lysobacteraceae; genus Stenotrophomonas; species Stenotrophomonas sp. YJH_SMC_10. The sequence goes on from NZ_JCAFUS010000002.1 coordinate 349,656, forward strand.
GCACAAGATGGTCGGTGCCGGTTTTGGCGGCCGTCGCATCGAGAAGGCCGTGCTGCGCGAGGCGTTCGATGGCTACCTGCCGGACAGCATCCTGTGGCGGCAGAAGGAACAGTTCAGCGATGGCGTGGGCTATGGCTGGATCGATGGGCTGAAGGCCCATGCCGAGGCGCAGGTGAGCGACCGTGTACTGGCGGCCGCCGACAAGCGCTTCCCGCACAACCCGCCGCAGACCAAGGAGGCGTACTACTACCGCCACCTGTTCGAGCAGTTCTTCCCGAGCCGGGCAGCGGCCGAGACCGTGCCGGGGGGCAAGTCGATCGCCTGTTCGTCGCCCGCGGCCATCGCCTGGGACGCCAGTTTTGCCGCGGCGGCGGATCCGTCGGGCCGGGCGATCGCCGGAGTGCACGAGCAGGCACTGGCCTAGGGGCGAGAAAGGGGAGGGAGGAGGGCACGTTGTATGTGCCACAAACGTCTTAATCCCCTCCGTCCCCTTTTTTGTATGATCGCCCCCCGTACATTGGGGAATGTTCATGGACGTACAGAACGGGGGCCAGGCGCCGCAGATGAAGTGGGGATGTCGCTACCTGGGCTGGGCCGTGGTACCTCTGCTGGCCGGCGTGCTGCTGGCCCGCTATGCCGGGCCGGCTGCGCCCGAAGCGGTTGCGCGTGCCACGGCCGCCACCGAAGGCAGCTGGGCGCAGCACCTGGCGTCACCGCTGGGCCTGTTCCTGCTGCAGCTGCTGGTGCTGCTGCTGGTGGCCAAGGGCGCGGGGGCGCTGCTCAAGCGTCTGGGGCAGCCGGCGGTGATCGGCGAGATGGCGGCCGGCCTGATGATGGGGCCGCTGGTGCTCGGCAGCCTGCTGCCGCAGCTGCAGGGTGCGCTGTTCCCGGCCAGTTCGCTGGGCCCGCTGGGCATGCTCAGCCAGCTGGGCGTGCTGATGTTCCTGCTGGTGGCCGGTGCCGAGCTGGACCTAGCAGCACTGCGTGGACGCCGGCGTTTTGCCTTTACCGTCAGCCATGCCGGCATCGCGGTGCCGTTCGTGCTCGGCGTCGCCCTGGCCATCTGGCTGTATCCGCAGCATGGCCCACAGGGGGTGGGCTTCACGGCATTCGCACTGTTCGTCGGAATTTCGATGAGCATCACCGCCTTCCCCGTGTTGCTCCGCATCCTTGCCGATCGCGGCATCACGCAGACGCCGCTGGGTCAGACCGCCATCGCCTGCGCAGCACTGGGCGATGCCACCGCGTGGTGCCTGCTGGCATTGATCGTGGCCGCTGCCCAGGCCGGCGGCTGGTTGCCGGCCAGCCTCAACCTGCTGTGCGTGGTCGCGTTCGTGGCACTGATGCTGGGGCTGGTGAAGCCGTGGTTCGCCCGCCAGCAGGTCGCGCCGGGGCGTGAGGGACGCTGGCTGCTCGGCATCCTGCTGCTGTCGCTGGGCAGTGCGCTGGTCACCGAGATGCTGGGCATCCACGCGCTGTTCGGTGCGTTTGCCGCAGGCGTGGCGGTGTCGTCCAACGCGCAGCTGCGTGACCTGTTGATGGCCCGCGTCGAACCGTTCGCGGTGACGCTGCTGCTGCCGTTGTTCTTCGCCATGACCGGGCTGCGCATGCGCGCCGATGCGCTGCAGGCCAGCGACATCGTGCTGTGCGTAGTGGTGATCGCCGTGGCCACGACCGGCAAGCTGCTGGGCACCTTCAGTGCCGCGCGCAGTGCCGGCATGCCCACGCGCGAGGCGTGGCGGTTGGGCGCGCTGATGAACACCCGCGGCCTGATGGAGCTGATCGTGCTCAACCTGGGTTACGAACTGGGCCTGCTCGGCGACCGCCTGTTCGCGGTGCTGGTGATCATGGCGCTGGTGACCACGGCGATGACCGGACCACTGCTGAACCTGATCGAGCGGCGCAGGGGCTGACCGTTGAACGGTAGTGCCGGCCGCTGGGCGGCAACCTGATGATGCCGGATACACCTGCATGGATGCCGGCCAGCGGCCGGCACTACCGCGCTGGCACCAGCGTCATGGTGTGCTGCGCCTTGCCGGGCAGGAACGGTGTCGGGCGCCCGTGCACCCAGTCCTCGTGGCCGGCGCCCCAGTACGGTGACAGCGGGTGACCGCTCTGGCCGCCGGGCATGTGCACGATGCCGTCGGCCTCGTGGCCCGGAGAAACCACCATGCGTTCGGAGGCGCCGAAGTTCGGCGTCTGCACGCGCGGCATGTCGCGGTCGCCGGGCAGGCGGTCGGCCGGCATGCACAGCCAGCGCTTGGCGATGTCCGGCAGCGCCCGTGCGATGGGGTGACAGATCGCCGCCGTGTTGCGTTCGCCCCAGCTGCGCTTGGCCAGCGGTCCCTGCTTGGCCAGCTCACTTTCGGTACGGCGTGCCGCGTCGATCAGCAGCGCATCCCAGCTGTCGAAGGCCGGGGGCAGCAGGTTGGCCGGACGCTGTTGCAGCATCGGCCAGGCCACGCCTTCCAGCTGTGCCAGGCGCGGCTCCAGGTAGGCATCGCCCAGTTGCGCGCTGGCGGGTGCCAACAGTGCATCGGACAACGTCTGCATCACCTGCGTGCGGAATTCACGCACCACCCGGTAGCTGACCGAGCTGGCCGAGGCACGGCCACCCCATTGATGGCTGGCCTCCTTCAAACGCTTCAGGGCAGGGTCGTCACTGCGTTCGATGACGTCGTGCAGCAGGGCCCACCAGCGCTGCAGGAACACGGCGCGGTCGTCGAGCTGGATCGCCAGCAGGTCGTGCTCGTCGAAGCGGTCCTGGATGGCGAGCAGATCGCGGATCTGCCGCGCGCGGGCGCCCAGGTCATATCCACCGTTGCCGACATTGGCCAGTGACTCGCCGTCGAGGACGCGGCCGTTGGCGGTCCACAGGCGATGGTTGGGTGGGTCGATCAATGCCGGCGAGGCGTCGCTGCGGATCGGCCAGGGGGCGCAGTCCTGGTTGCTGGCGGCGGTGAAGCCCGCAGGCGCACAGCCGGGACCGCGATCCGGACGGGCGCCGATCAGGCGCCAGGCGATGCGTCCGCTGCGGTCGCCGACCACCAGGTTCTGTGCGGGAATGCCGGCGCGGTCGGCGAAGCGCAGGGCAGCGTCCAGGTCACCGGCACGGGCCAAGTCACCGAAGTCCAGGCGCACCGCACCGGGCAGGTGGGCGACCCAGCGCAGCGCATCGCCACTGCCATCGGCGTGGGTATGCAGGATCGGCCCCCAGGCGGTTTCGCGTACCGGGAACCGCACATCGGCCTGGCCGGCCACGGCGATGCGTTCTTCATGCACGGTCACCGCGGCGTTGGCCGGTTCAGTGCGGTAGTCCGCGGTGTCGATGTAGCTGTTGGTGAAACCCCAGGCGACGTGCCCGTTGCTGCCGACGATCACGGCCGGCAGGCCCGGCAGCGAGAAACCGGTGACGTCGACCTGGCCGCCAGCGGCCTGTGGATCGGGGTAGCGCAGGCGCACGCGGAACCACAGGCCGGGGGCACGCAGGCCCAGGTGCATGTCGTCGGCGACGATCGCGCGACCGTCGGCGGTAAGCGCCCCGGCCACCGCGAAGTTGTTGCTGCCGACGGCGTCCACCTCTTCCTGCGCGGTGCCGGATTTTCCCTTCAATGTGCGCAGGTCGAGCTGGCTGGCATCGGGCAGGGCGGCGTTGCCGGTGGGGTCGCCGAACAGCGGTGCATCCCATTCGGTGCCGTCGTGGGCGATCAGCGCGTACAGCGCTGGCGGCACCACCGCGCGGATGCGGCTCAGTGCAAGCTCGGTCTGGTTGCCGGGGTCCTGCAGGTCGGCGTACATGGCCAGCCCGGTCAACACGCTGTCGCTGGCCTGCCAGGGCTGCGGTGACTGCCGCAGCAGCAGGTAGGCCCACGGGCGCACGGAGAGATCGGCCAGGCCCTCGTTGACGCCATCCACGTAGGCGCGCACGGACGCGCCGTTGTCGCCCAGTGCGGCCTGCAGATTCGCCTCGGTGCGTGCACGCAGCCGGTGCACGCGCATGCGCTTGTCGGCGTCGATGGCCTTCGGCCCGAACAGCGCCGACAGCTCGCCAGCGGCACTGCGGCGCATCAGGTCCATCTCGAAATAGCGCTCCTGCGCATGCACGCGGCCCAGCGCGCGCATCGCATCGGTCTGGCTACCGGCCGTGATGGTGACCACGCCCAGCCCATCGCGCTCGATGGTGACCGGCTTGGCCAGCCCCGGCAGCGCATGCTCGCCGTCCAGGTCGGCCAGGCTGCCGCGCAGCAGCAGCCACAGGACCAGTGCGGTGACCAGCACGATGGCGATCACTACGCCCAGCATCCAACGCCATGTACGTCGCATCGCACGTCCTTTCCGAACTCGTGGGCCGATTGTAGCCGCAGGCGCAACTGCGACTGATTCCGATTAGATCACCGCCGCCGGAAATGCGTCACCCTATGCCGCATCGATTCACAGGAGCCCCCCATGAAAGGCAACCCGGACGTCATCGCCTGCCTGAAGGAACTGCTGCGCGGCGAGCTTGCTGCGCGCGACCAGTACTTCATCCATTCCCGCCGCTATGAGGACCAGGGCCTGTTCGGGCTGTACGAGCGCCTGAACCACGAGATGGAAGAGGAAACCCAGCATGCCGATGCGCTGCTGCGCCGGATCCTGTTCCTGGGCGGCGACCCGGACATGCGCCCGCATGCCACCGAGCCCGGCAAGACCGTGGAGGAGATGCTGCAGAAGGATCTCGATACTGAATACGCCGTTCGGAACAATCTCGCCGCCGGCATGAAGCTGTGCGAGGAGAAGGGTGACTACGTGAGCCGCGACATCCTGCTGGCGCAGCTGAAGGACACCGAAGAAGACCACGCCTGGTGGCTGGAACAGCAGCTGGGCCTGATCAAGCGCATCGGCCTGGAGCTGTACCAGCTGAGCAAGATCGACGGCAGCGGCGCCCCGGCGCACTGAGCCGGCACCGCTCTTTTCGGTAGAGCGGAACCAATGCCGGGCTGCCTTCCGGTAGAGCCGACCGATGGTCGGCTGGTTTTCGCTGGAGCAGCCGACTAACAGTCGGCTCTACCAGAAGCGGGAAACAGCCGACCAGCGGTCGGCTCTACCAGAAGCGGGAAACAGCCGACCAGCGGTCGGCTCTACCAGGAGCCAGAGGCAGGCGACCTGCGGTCGGCTCTACCAGAAGCACAGCATTCTGTCGCCCGCCAGCACCGGAGCACCGCGAGCCCGCCTTCGCCCGCCAGCCGCTCCACCGCCCGCCAGCCGACAACGAAAAAGCCGGGGAATGCCTCGGCTTTTTCGTGCCTGACGTCCGTCACAGCGTGCCAACCAAGGCTGACACCTGCCAGGAGCGATAGTCCGGGGTCAGAGCCCGTTCCGTTGGAACGGGATCCGACCCCAAGCCCTCACTCCACCGACAGCCCTTCCACCTTCTGCCAGCCGCGCGGCAGCAGATGGCCGCGGGTGGCGCGGGCGCCGAGGTAGGCGTCGAGCTCGTTGAACTTCAGGCCCATCGTGCGCTGGCCGCTGCGCACCTGCAGGGTCTGCCCCGGGCTGATCGCCACGATGGCGACCACGCGTTCGGTGGCGAGCTTGGCCTTCGGGATCTCGATGATCTTGTTGCCCTTGCCCTTGTCCAGTTCCGGCAGGTCGTTGGCGGCGATCGCCAGCAGGTTGCCCGAACTGGTCACCGCCACGATGCGGTCGGTGGCGACGTTGGCGACCACCGACGGGGTCAGCACCGACGAGCCCGCCGACAGGTTCAGCATCGCCTTGCCGGCCTTGTTGCGGCCGATCAGGTTCTCGAAGCGGGTGACGAAGCCGTAACCATGGCTGGAGGCCAGCACGAAGCGGGTGTCCGGCTCGGCGCTGGCCAGGGTCACGAAGCTGGTGCCCGGCGCCGGCGAGAAGCGGCCGGTCAGCGGTTCGCCATTGCCTCGTGCGGAGGGCAGGGTGTGTACCGGCGTCGAGTAGGCGCGGCCCTCGCTGTCGAGGAACGCGACCTGCTGGGTGCTGCGCGCGCGCACCGCGCCCTGCAGTCCGTCGCCTTCGCGGTAGGACAGGGCCGATGCATCGACGTCGTGGCCCTTGGCGGCGCGGATCCAGCCCTTCTCCGACAGCACCACGGTCATCGGCTCGCTCGGCACCAGCTCGGTCTCGTCGATCGCCTGCGCGGCCTGGCGCTGCACCAGCGGCGAACGGCGTGCGTCGCCGAACTTCTTGGCGTCGGCGGTCAGTTCGTCGCGGATCAGCTTCTTCAGCTTGGCCTTGCTGTCGAGGATGCCGAGGATCTTCTCGCGCTCCTTGGCCAGTTCGTCCTGCTCGCCGCGGATCTTCATCTCCTCCAGGCGGGCCAGCTGCTTCAGCTTGGTTTCCAGGATGTACTCGGCCTGTTCCTCGGACAGGCCGAAGCGCGCGATCAGTGCGGCCTTCGGTTCGTCCTCGGTACGGATGATGTGGATCACCTCGTCCAGGTTGAGGAAGGCGACCAGCAGGCCTTCCAGCAGGTGGAGGCGGCGCTCGACCTTCTGCAGGCGGTGCTGCAGGCGGCGGGTCACGGTGTTGCTGCGGAAGATCAGCCATTCGCTGAGCAGCATCTTCAGGTTCTTCACCTGCGGACGCCCATCCAGCCCGATCACGTTGAGGTTGACGCGGTAGCTGCGCTCCAGGTCCGTGGTCGCGAACAGGTGGCCCATCAGCTGGTCGGCGTCGACGCGGTTGGAACGCGGCACCAGCACCACGCGCACCGGGTTGGCGTGGTCGGACTCATCGCGGATGTCCTCCAGCCACGGCAGCTTCTTGGCGCGCATCTGTGCGGCGATCTGCTCGATCACCTTCGACGGCGACACCTGGAACGGCAGCGCGGTGACCACGATGTTGCTGGCTTCCTTGGTGAAGGTCGCACGCGCACGCACGCTGCCGTTGCCGGTCTCGTAGATGGTCCGCAGGTCGTTGGCCGAGGTGATGATCTCGGCGCTGGACGGGTAGTCCGGGCCCTGCACGTGCTCGCACAGGTCGCGCACGCTGGCATCGGGGTTGTCCAGCAGGTGCAGCAGTGCGCTGACGATCTCGTTGAGATTGTGCGGCGGCACGTCGGTGGCCATGCCCACGGCGATGCCGGTGGTGCCGTTGAGCAGCAGGTGCGGCAGCCGTGCCGGCATCCAGGTCGGCTCCTGCAGGGTACCGTCGAAATTCGGTGCCCAGTCGGTGGTGCCCTGGCCCAGCTCGCCCAGCAGCACTTCGGCGATCGGGGTCAGCTTGGATTCGGTGTAACGCATCGCTGCGAACGACTTCGGGTCGTCGCTGGAGCCGAAGTTGCCCTGGCCTTCGATCAGCGGGTAGCGGTACGAGAACGGCTGCGCCATCAGCACCAGCGCCTCGTAGCACGCGCTGTCGCCGTGCGGGTGGTATTTACCGATGACGTCACCGACGGTGCGCGCGGACTTCTTCGGCTTGGACGCGGCATTCAGGCCCAGCTCGCTCATCGAATAGATGATGCGGCGCTGCACCGGCTTCAGGCCGTCGCCGATGAACGGCAGGGCGCGGTCCAGGACCACATACATCGAGTAGTCGAGGTAGGCGCGCTCGGCGTACTCGCGCAGCGGCAGTTGTTCGAATCCGTGGAACACGGGGCGGGCAAGTTCGGTCATGCGGCGTTGTTACCTGTTGTCGGGAGGCGGCGACGGCGGTCGCCGCTCGCAATCCTGTGATTATCCGGATGCGGCGGGGGATGCCAAGCCGCGTGCAGGGTCCAGCCCGGTTTCCAGGCCGTGCCCGGCCCGCGCCAGGTAGCGCCCGGGGGGCAGCCCGAAGTGGCGGCGGAACACGGTGACGAAGGCGCTGGCGCTGCTGAAGCCCAGCGCATGGGCGATGTCGGCCACGCTGCGGCCGTCGGTCAGCTGGCGCAGGGCCTCGGCCAGGCGTGCCTGCTGCCGCCACTGGGCGAAGCTGAGCGTGGTCTCATCGCGGAAGTGGCGGGTCAGGCTGCGCGGCGACAGGCCGGCCCAATGCGCCCATTCGGCCAGGCTGCGTTCGTCGGACGGATCGGCCAGCAGCTGCGAGGCGATCTTCAGCAGGCGCCGGTCGTGCGGCATCGGCAGGTGCATGCGCTGGCGCGGCGCGGCACGGATCTCGTCCAGCAGCACGTCGATGATGTGCTGGCGCTCGGGCGTGGTGGGATCGCCCAGCGGCCATTCGCAGATGCGGTCGGCCAGCGCCTGCGCCAGTTTGGACAGTCCCAGCACGCACGGATCGGCAGGCAGGGTGGCGCAGGCGGGCGCGGCCAATGCCATGCCCCAGCCGCGCAGCGGGCCGTCGAGCGTGACCGTATGGGGCTCCAGCGGCGGCATCCAGCCAGCCGAGCCCGGCGCCAGCGACCAGGTGCCATGCGAGGTGCGGGTGGTCAGCAGGCCGCGTTCGACGCAGATCAGCTGGGCGCGCTCGTGGTGGTGCCAGTCGACCTCACGGGCCAGGCCCTGCTGGCTGTCGAAGCGGAAGGCGATGACCGGCGGGCCGTCGTTGCGCTCGAACCAGTCCAGTGCCTCATCCCTGAGCAGGCGTTTGGGAACCTGAATTTCTGCCTTGTTCATCATGTTCGCTGGCTGAAATGTGACATCCATTGGCTGGATTGTACTACCGGGCCACCTGAGCAGATCATTAAGGTAGGCGCCTTCACTGATCGAGCCCGCTGCTGCAACACAGCATTCGATGCCAGATCGAATATTTCCATTGAGAAATATTTTTTTTGGAAGAGAATGCTCCCCCATGATCTGTCCTGCAACCACTCCCCCCAGCTTCGGCCTGCTGCTGCGCCAGGTGCGCGACGGCCTGGTGCGCCAGCTCGACGCGTCCATGGCGGAAGAAGACCTGGGAATCGGCTTCACCCATTACATCGGGTTGAAGGTGCTTTCCCACATGGCGCCCTGCACCGCCAACGAACTGGCCCAGGCCATCGACCAGGTGCCCAGCGCGGTGACCCGCCTGCTGGACAAGCTGGAGGCGCTGGGCTGCGTCCGCCGCGAGGCGCATGCGCAGGACCGGCGGGCGCTGCAGATCGTACTGACCGACGAAGGCCGTGCGTTGTGGGCGCGGCTGAAGCTGCGCGGCGACGCGGTGATGGATTACGCGCTGCGTGATCTTTCCGCCGACGAGCGCACGCTGCTGCTGTCCCTCCTTACCCGAATCCGCGATTCACTGACGACCCCATGAACCCGATCCCGCATTCCACTCTCCGCCGGTCCGGGCGCGCGCTGCTGGTGTCAGCGCTGGCGCTGGCCCTGGCCGCCTGCGCAAGCAGTCGTGGCCTCAACCCGCAGGGCCACGTGCTTGACGTGGACAGCCTGCACAGCGAACGCACCCTGGCCGACACCGACCTGAGCGCCACCGGCTTCCCGGCGCAGGACTGGTGGAAGGCACTGGGCGATGCGCAGCTGGACGCACTGGTCGCCGAAGGCCTGGCCGGTCATCCGAGCCTGGACGCCGCCGACGCGCGCCTGCGCCAGGCCCAGGCCCAGGTCGGTACCGCGCGCGCCGACGAGCTGCCCAGCCTGTCGGTATCCGGCGGCTACACCGGCCTGCGCCTGCCCGAGTCGATGGTCGGCAGCGAGATGGGCGGCCGCTATGGCGGCAGCAGCCAGGTCGCCTTCGACTTCAGCTACGGCGTGGACCTGTGGGGCGGCAAGCGTGCCGCCTGGGAAGCGGCGGTGGACGGCGCGCACGCCGCCACCGTTGAAGCGCAGGCCGCGCGCCTGAACCTGTCCACCGGCATCACCCAGGCCTATGCCGACCTGGCCTACGCGTGGCAGCTCAACGACGTGGCCGAGGAAGAGCTGAGCCGCTCGCAGAAGTCACTGGAACTGACCCGCCAGCGCCGCCGCGCCGGCATCGACAGTGACCTGCAGGTGCGCCAGGCCGAGGCCCGCGTGCCGGCCGCCCAGCAGCAGGTGCAGGCTGCGCAGCAGCGCATCGATGCGGCGCGCACCGCGCTGGCCGCGCTGGTCGGCAAGGGTCCGGACCGCGGCCTGTCGATCCAGCGCCCGCAGCCGCTGAACCCGCTGGCGCTGCAGCTGCCGGGCGTGCTGCCCAGCGAACTGCTGGGCCGTCGGCCCGACATCGTGGCCGCACGCTGGCGTGTTGAAGCGGCCGACAAGCAGATCAAGGTCGCCAAGACCAAGTTCTACCCAAGCTTCAACCTGACCGCGCTGGCTGGCGTGGTCGCCCCGAACGTGGGCGACCTGCTGAAGAGCAGCTCCACCTTCGCCTACATCGGCCCGGCGCTGAGCCTGCCGATCTTCGAAGGCGGCAAGCTGCGCGCCAACCTGGCCAATACCGATGCGCAGTACGACCTGGCGGTGGCCAACTACAACCAGACCGTGCTCGATGCGCTGCGCGATGTGGCCGACCAGGTCAACGCGGTGCGCTCGCTGGCACAGCAGGCGCAGTCGCAGCAACAGGCGGTGGACACCGCACGCGCTGCCTTCAACCTGGCCCAGCAGCGCTACCGTGCCGGCATCGGCAGCTACCTGGACGTTCTGAGCGCGCAGTCCACCCTGCTGCAGTCGCAACAGCAGCTGGCCGGCCTGCAGTCGCAGCAGGTACAGACGTCGGTGCGCCTGAGCAAGGCGCTGGGCGGTGGTTTCGTGCCCACTGACGCCGACCGCGCCCCGATCGCCTCCCGTTCCGAATCCTCGCATTCCTGAAGACTTCCGCCATGAGCCAGACCCAAGACACTGCGGCCCCGGCCGCCCCCAACCGCCGCGGCAACCTGCTGCGCTGCCTGTTCGTGATCGTCGTGCTGCTGCTTGCCGCACTGGCGCTGTGGTACTTCATGTTCGGCCGTTGGTTCGAAGAAACCGACGATGCCTACGTGCAGGGCAACCTGGTGCAGATCACCCCGCTGGTGGCCGGTACCGTGGTCGCCATCAACGCCGATGACGGCATGCGCGTGGAGCGCGGCCAGCTGCTGGTGCAGCTGGACCCGTCCGACACCTCGGTGGCGCTGCAGCAGGCCGAGGCCAACCTGGCCAAGACCGTGCGCCAGACCCGTGGCCTGTACCGCAGCGTGGAAGGCGCGCAGGCGGACTTGAATGCCCGCCAGGTGACCCTGAAGCGCGTGCGCGAAGACTTCGCCCGCCGCAAGGACCTGGCCGCCACCGGCGCCATCTCCAACGAAGAACTGGCCCACGCCCGTGACGAGCTGGCCGCTGCCGAAGCGGCCGTGGCCGGTTCGCGCGAGACCGTCGAGCGCAACCGCGCGCTGGTCGACGACACCGTGATCGCCACCCAGCCGGATGTGCAGGCGGCCGCCGCGCAGCTGCGCCAGGCCTTCCTCAACAACGCCCGCGCCGGCATCGTCGCGCCGGTCACCGGCTACGTTGCCCGTCGTTCGGTGCAGGTCGGCCAGCGCGTGCAGCCGGGCAATGCGCTGATGGCGGTGGTGCCGACCGAGCAGATGTGGGTCGAGGCCAACTTCAAGGAAACCCAGTTGCGCCACATGCGCCTGGGCCAGGAAGTGGAGCTGAAGTCGGACCTGTACGCGGGTGACGTGAAGTACAAGGGCCGCATCCAGAGCCTGGGCCTGGGTACCGGCTCGGCGTTCTCGCTGCTGCCGGCGCAGAACGCCAGCGGCAACTGGATCAAGATCGTGCAACGCGTGCCGGTGCGCATCGCCATCGATGCCAAGCAGCTGGCCGAGCACCCGCTGCGCATCGGCCTGTCGATGAAGGCCGAAGTGAGCCTGCGCGACCAGAAGGGCGAAGTGCTGCCCAGCGCCCCGGCCAAGGGCACCGTGTTCGATACCGACGTGTACGCCAAGCAGCTGCATGATGCCGACGAGGTGATCCACACGATCATCCAGGGCAACCTGCCGCAGCAACAGGCAAAGGTGGGCTGAGGTCGCCATGTCCGCACAAGCTCCAGCCGCACCCGGCGCTCCGGGTGCACCGGCGGCGCCGGGTGCGGCCTCCGGGTTCCTGCCGCCCAGCGAGGCCCTGTGCACCGTGGGCCTGGCGATGGCGTCGTTCATGCAGGTGCTCGACACCACCATCGCCAACGTTTCGCTGCCGACCATCGCCGGCAACCTGGGGGCCAGCTCGCAGCAGGCGACCTGGGTGATCACCTCGTTCGCGGTCAGCACGGCCATCGCGCTGCCGCTGACCGGCTGGCTCAGCCGCCGCTTCGGCGAACGCAAGCTGTTCGTCTGGGCCACGCTGGCCTTCGTCATCACCTCGCTGCTGTGCGGCCTGGCGCAGAGCATGGGCATGCTGGTGCTGTCGCGTGCGCTGCAGGGCTTCGTGGCCGGCCCGATGTACCCGATCACGCAGTCGCTGCTGGTCTCGATCTATCCGCGCGAGAAGCGCGGGCAGGCGCTGGCGCTGCTGGCGATGATCACGGTGGTGGCGCCGATCTGCGGGCCGATCCTCGGTGGCTGGATCACCGACAACTACAGCTGGGAATGGATCTTCCTGATCAACGTGCCGCTGGGCATCTTCGCCGCGCTGGTGGTGGGCAACCAGCTGAAGGGGCGCCCGGAGCAGATCGAGAAGCCGAAGATGGACTACGTCGGCCTGGTCACCCTGGTGATCGGTGTCGGTGCCTTGCAGCTGGTGCTCGACCTGGGCAACGACGAGGACTGGTTCTCGTCGATGAAGATCGTGGTGCTGGCCTGCGTGGCCGTGGTGACGCTGACGGTGTTCCTGATCTGGGAGCTGACCGACAAGGATCCGATTGTCGACCTGAAGCTGTTCCGGCACCGCAACTTCCGCGCCGGCACGCTGGCGATGGTGGTGGCCTACGCGGCGTTCTTCAGCGTGGCGCTGCTGATCCCGCAGTGGCTGCAGCGTGACATGGGCTACACCGCGATCTGGGCGGGCCTGGCAACGGCGCCGATCGGCATCCTGCCGGTGATCATGACCCCGTTCGTGGGCAAGTATGCGTCGCGCTTCGACATGCGCATGCTGGCCACGATCGCCTTCATCGTGCTGTCGATGACCAGTTTCCTGCGCTCGAACTTCAACCTGCAGGTGGACTACATGCACGTGGCCGGCGTGCAGCTGATCATGGGCATCGGCGTGGCACTGTTCTTCATGCCGGTGCTGCAGATCCTGCTGTCGGACCTGGACGGGCGCGAGATCGCCGCGGGCTCGGGCCTGGCCACGTTCCTGCGTACGCTGGGCGGCAGCTTCGCGGCCTCGCTGACGACGTGGCTGTGGGCGCGGCGTACCCAGGTGCACCATGCCGACCTGACCGAACACATCTCGGCCTATCAGCCCGGCATGCAGGACCAGGTCACCGCGATGGGGCAGGGCGACCTGCAGCACGGTGCGGCGGTACTGAACAACATGATCAACCACCAGGCGTCGCAGATGGGCTTCAACGACATCTTCTTCCTGCTCGGCTGGATCTTCCTGGCGATCATCACCTTCCTGTGGCTGGCCAAGCCGCCGTTTGGTGCGGGTGCCGGTGCCGCTTCGGCCGGTGGGCATTGATCGATCCGTGCCGTTGAAACGCAGAAACCCCGCCGCAAGGCGGGGTTTTTATTTGGGCGGCGTAGGGCGATTGTTCTTCAGGCGCTCGGATTGGCGCTGGTTTCCATGTTCGCGACACGCTCAAGCAACTCGGCGAGACGTGAGAGTTTGGCTGCGAAGCGTGTTTGCAGCAGCGCTCCCAACATAACTCCAATAGCAAGTGAAAGTGTATAGCTGGGCACTTCCACGGGGACCTTTACACCCCCGAACTTCTGCAATGTGTCGGATGTAGTGATCGCAAAGCCGGCCAACGCGCCAAGCAGTGCCCCTGTGTTCGCATGGGTGATCCGGATCTTGGCCTCCGAATTCAGATGGAGGACCAGAGTGCGGAGCCGACTCACCGTGCGCGCCGTATAGCCCGCTGACGACCGACCTGATTGTCCGGCTTCACTAGCCACGATTTGCTGGATACCGATTCTCAGCCTGGTGGCGATTTCGTCATCGCGAGCGAGTCCGTTGTCGATATCCCTCAGATAGTTGCGATAGGACCTGAGCGCGGAACTGAAAATGTCGAAAAGAAATCCTGCGGCCAAGCATGTAGCGAGCAAGGACAGAAAGATAAGCAATCCTTGGCCGATGGGGTGCCAGAACGTCGCATCATCTGGTCCGAGCAGTTGCTTGGTGCCTATCGCGGCCACGACCGCTGAGATTAGTACGCCCATGACGAGCGACAGGGCCTTGAAGACGACATCGCTGGCTGGCTCAGGGCGGCGCGATTTGAGTTCCCTCACGTATTCCGCGTCAAGCCTTTTCACGAGGGGGTAGAGCGTAGCTACATCCAGTTTTTGCGATTCTTCCATGAGTGTGATCGCTGCGGCGTTGATCCTGACATCGGCTCACAGGACGCGCTCTTTAGCGCCACACTAATCCAACCCCGGAAACGAAAAAACCCGCTTTCGCGGGTTTGATCATCTTGAGTCGTGGTGCCCAGGAGAGGACTCGAACCTCCACGGTTTTACCCGCTAGTACCTGAAACTAGTGCGTCTACCAATTCCGCCACCTGGGCGACTCAGGAGGTGAATTGTGCGGGACCACAGCAGAGGTGTCAACAACATTTCACGCTTTTTTCTGCGACTGCACGCCCAGGTGCAGCAGCAGGCTGCGCATCGCCGGTGACAGCTGCGCCCACCCGGCAAAACAGGCGCACAGGCGGCGTTGTGCCCATGCATCGGAGAGCGCTACGGCGACGGTGTGCGTGCTGCGCCGATGCTGTCGGGCGATGGTCCGCGGCACGATGCCGACGCCGATGCCGTGGCCGACCATGATGCACACGCCTTCGAAGGTCTTCATGCGGATGCGCACGTCCAGGCGGCGCCCGATGTCGCGCGCCTGGTCTTCGATGTAGGTCTGCAGTGCATTGCCCTCGGCCAGGGCAACGAAGGTCTCGCCGGCAACCTCGGCAAAAGCCAGGCTGCGCCGGGTCGCGAAGCGGTGGTCGGCCGGCAGCAGCATCACCAGGGGATCTTCGGCGACCACGTGTTGCTGCAGGCCGGCAGCGTCGACCGCATCACTGATGATGCCGGCCTCGGCCTGGCCCGCGTTGATCGCACGCACGACCTCGGGGCTGGTGCGCTCCAGCAGTTCCACGTGCAGGCGTGGGCGCTCGGCCAGCCACGGCGCGAGCCGCGAGGGCAGGTAGTTGGTCAGCGCGGCGGTGTTGGCATACAGGTGCAGCGTGCCGCGAGCACCCTGCGCGAACGCCTGCAGTTCACCGCGCAGCTGCGCCTGCTGCTGCAGGATCAGGCGTGAATGGTGGGCGAGGGCGGCACCGGCTTCGGTGAGGCTGACGCCGCGCGGATGCCGGTTCAACAGCGCGGTGCCGGCGTCCGCTTCGATCGTGCGCAGGCGCTCGCTGGCCGAAGCCAGCGCCAGGTTCGCCTGCGCTGCGCCGGCCGTGATGCTGCCGGCCTCGGCGATCGCAAGGAACAGGCGCAGGTCGGCGATATCCATCCGCATGGGGGTGCCCTCATCGCAACGGCTGAGCCTTCGGATCAGCCGAAGGCGAGGCCGGGAAGACCGCATTGTGCGCCTGGCGGCGGCCCGATCCAATGACGGCATGAATGAATCGACGTACTTCTATCTGTTGCTGGTGGTGGTGTTCGTGCTGGCCGGCGTGGTCAAGGGCGTGACAGGGATGGGGTTGCCGACGGTGGCGATGGGCCTGCTGGGCAGCACCCTGTCACCGGTGGCGGCGGCGTCGATGCTGTTCATTCCGACCTTCGTCACCAATGCATGGCAGCTGTTGTCCGGACCGTCGCTGGGTCGCATCGTGCGCCGACTGTGGCCGATGATGCTGGCGGTGGTGGGGGTGACGCTGGGTTCAGCGGCGCTGCTGGTGCGGGTCGATCGCACCGCATCGCGCATTGCACTCGGCGTGGCGCTGGTGGTCTATGCCGCCTATGCGCTGCTTGCGCCGGTGTTCCGCGTGCCGCAGCGTCGCGAGCGCTGGCTGGGGCCGCTGGTGGGGGCACTGTCGGGCGTGGTGACCGGGGCCACCGGCGTGTTCGTGATGCCGGCAGTGCCGTACCTGCAGTCGCTCGGGCTGCAGCGCGACGAACTGGTGCAGGCGCTGGGGCTGGCGTTCACCGTGTCGACGATATCGCTGACCGCCGGGCTGGTGCTGCACGGTGCATTCGGTATCCAGCAACTGGGCCTGAGTGCACTGGCCGTGCTGCCGGCGTTGCTGGGCATGTGGCTGGGGCAACTGATCCGGCAGAGGATCAGCGCACGGGTATTCCGCGCCTGCTTCCTGGGGTTCCTGCTGCTGCTCGGGCTGGAGCTGGTGCTGCGGCCGTTGTTCTGATGCCGGATTCCGGGCATGAAAAAACCCGCTTTCGCGGGTTTTTCTCATTCTCGACGTGGTGCCCAGGAGAGGACTCGAACCTCCACGGTTTTACCCGCTAGTACCTGAAACTAGTGCGTCTACCAATTCCGCCACCTGGGCGTCGAGGAGCGAGATTATGGGGTGCCGTGACGGGGGTGTCAACACTTTTTGTGGGCCTGGGGGTGGACCCCGTTTCGCCTGCGGGATGGGCTATGACCCCATCCCACTCGATTGGGGTCAGAGCCCTTTCCTCTGGAAAGGGAGCCGACCCCGCTGCCGGATCACAGGCAAAAAAAATCCCCGCCGAAGCGAGGAGTTTTTTCGTTGGTGCCCAGGAGAGGACTCGAACCTCCACGGTTTTACCCGCTAGTACCTGAAACTAGTGCGTCTACCAATTCCGCCACCTGGGCGTTCCAGAGGCGCAATTGTGAAGATGAATCCGCAGGAAGTCAACGACTTCCTGAATATTTTTGACACGATCGCCTGAAGGCGACCGCTGACCCGTTCTGCACGCCGCCAGCGGCTACCATGTAGGGCGATGACTACCAAAAAACCAAGCAAGGGCGGGAAGCCATCCCGCGGCCAGGCCCCGAACAAGGGCGCCAAGGCGGGCGCAGCCCGCACCACCAAGCCGGGCAAGCCATTGCCGGGCTGGTTTCCCGAATTGAATGAAGGCAGCGCACCGCCGCGCGGCCGCAAGGCCCGAGGCGCCGACGCCGCGGCCCCCGGCCCGGCCCCGGGCCGCAAGCTGCCGCCGGCCGGCAAGGTGATCGACGATCCCTATGCCGCCCGCGAAGCCGAGAAGTACGAACAGCCCATCGCCAGCCGCGAGGCCATCCTGGCCCTGCTGGAGCGTTGCGAGGGGCCGCAGACGGCAGAGGAACTGGGCGCACGCCTGGGCCTGACCGCCCCGGACCGTGCCGAAGCACTGTCGCGCCGGCTCGGCGCCATGGTCCGCGATGGCCAGCTGGTGCAGAACCGCCGGGGCGGCTTCGCCCCGATCCAGACCCTGAACCTGGTCACCGGCGTGGTGATCGCCAACCCGGAAGGATTCGGTTTCCTGCGTCCGGTCGAGGGCGGCGACGACCTGTTCCTGCCGCCGTATGAAATGCGCAAGGTCATGCACGGTGACAAGGTGCTGGCCCGCGTGACCGGCATCGACCACCGTGGCCGCCGCGAAGGCAGCATCGCCCGCGTGCTGGAGCGCGGCATGACCCGCCTGATCGGCCGTTTCAGTGTCGAGATGGGCATCAATTACGTGGTGCCTGACGACAAGCGCGTGCAGCGCAACGTGCAGGTGCCGCCGGACCAGACCGGCGGTGCGCGCGATGGCCAGCTGGTGGTCTGCGAACTGACCCAGGCACCGGACAGCCGCCGTCCGCCGATCGGCCGCATCATTGCCGTGCTCGGCGACAAGCTGACCGCTTCGCTGGTGGTGGAAACCGCCATCCACGGCCATGAGCTGCCGTTCGAGTTCCCGCAGGAGGTGCTGGACGAAGCCGCCTCGGTGCCGCTGGTGGTCGAGCCGGCGATGATCGGCGACCGCGTCGACCTGCGCAGCACGCCGCTGGTCACCATCGACGGTGAAGATGCCAAGGACTTCGACGACGCGGTGTACTGCGAGCCGAATGCCGATGGCTTCCGCCTGGTGGTGGCGATTGCCGATGTCTCCAATTACGTCCGCCCCGGCACACCGCTGGACGAAGAGGCGCAGAAGCGTGCCACCTCGGTGTACTTCCCGGGCTTCGTGGTGCCGATGCTGCCGGAGACGCTGTCCAACGGCATCTGCTCGCTGATGCCGAAGGTGGACCGCATGTGTTTCGTCTGTGACATGCAGATCGACCGCGATGGCCTGGTCACGCATTCGCGCTTCTACGAAGCCGTGATGAACTCGCACGCGCGCCTGACCTACACCCAGGTGTGGAAGGCGGTGGGCGAGGACGATGCCGAGACCCAGGCCTGGATGGGGGATCTGTTGCCGCACGTGCAGCGCCTGCACCAGCTGTACAAGGTGCTGTCGAAGGCGCGCGCCAAGCGCGGCGCCATCGAGTTCGAAAGCAGCGAAGTGCGCTTCGTGCTGGACAATCGCGGTGAAGTCACCCAGGCCGGCATGCTGGTGCGCAACGACGCGCACAAGCTGATCGAGGAATGCATGATCGCGGCCAACGTCGAGGCGGCGAAGTACCTGCTGTCGCGCCACGTGCCGGCGCCGTACCGCATCCACGAGAAACCACCGGAAACCAAGTACGCCGACCTGCTCGAATTCCTCAAGGAATTCAAGCTGAGCCTGCCGCCGTGGTCGAAGGTGCGCCCGGGCGATTACACCAAGCTGCTGAAGAAGATCCGTGACCGCCCCGATGCCACGCTGCTGGAGTCGGTGCTGCTGCGCAGCCAGAGCCTGGCCATCTACAGCCCGGAGAACCACGGCCACTTCGGCCTGGCGCTGGAGGCGTACGCGCACTTCACTTCGCCGATCCGCCGCTACCCCGACCTGCTGGTGCACCGCGCGATCAAGCATGCGCTGTCCGGCAAGCCACTGGACAAGTTCACCTACAACGCCCGCGAGATGGCCGCGCTGGCGCTGCAGTGCTCCGAGCGCGAGCGCCGTGCCGACGAAGCCGAGCGCGAGGTCGACGAGCGTTACCGCGCGGCGTGGATGGAAAAGCACGTCGGCGGCCAGTTCGACGGCGTGATCAGCGGCGTGACCAGCTTCGGCCTGTTCGTGGAGCTGGACGAGTCGAAGGTGCAGGGCCTGGTGCATGTCACCCAGCTACCGCAGGACTATTACAAGTTCGACGCGACCCGCAAGACGCTGACCGGCGAGCGCCGCGGCAGCAGCTACCGGCTGGGCGACCGCGTACGCATCCTGGTGCTGAAGGCCAGCATGGAAGAGCGCAAGATCGACTTCCGCCTGGTCGAACACAAGGGTGAGGACGAGGGCGAAAGCCTGCCGCCGCTGCCCCAGCGTGGCAAGCCGGCCAAGCGGAAGAAAGAGAAATATTGATGACCGTGGTAGTGCCGGCCGCTGGCCGGCATCCATGGCACCCTCGGCACCGACGGGTTGCCGGCCAGCGGCCGGCACCACCAGGAGACATCGCATGCAGGGCCAACCCGAATACAGCGGTGGCTGCCAGTGCGGCGCGATCCGCTTCCACGTGCGTGGCGCGCTGACCGACAGCTCGATCTGCCACTGCCGCATGTGCCAGAAGGCCTTCGGCGCCTACTACGCGCCGCTGGTGTCGGTGCGCGGCGTGCAGTTCAGCTGGACCCGCGGCCAGCCGCGCCATTTCCAGTCATCCAACGTGGTCCGCCGTGGCTTCTGCGGCGACTGCGGTACGCCGTTGACCTACGAGGCGCCTGATGGCGTGGCCGTGGCTGCCGGCGCATTTGACGAACCCGAGCGCCTGCCGCCGAGGATCCAGTACGGGATCGAGCGCAAGCTGCCGTTCCTCGACAGCCTGGCCAGCCTGCCGGCACGGCGTACCGAGGAGGACCTCGCTGCGCTGGATTTCCTGGCCACCCTCGAGTCCCACCAGCATCCCGACCACGACACCCCGCACTGGCCGCCGCGCAGCCGATGATCCACCTGCAGGCCGAGCCTACGCTCGGCTGCTCTGGGTCCAGGCTTCGTCGGCCCCCGCCAGGCGAGCAGGGGCTCGGCGCTACAGCGGGGCGGCCGGTCGCAGCGCCCGGCCTGCCGATGCTCTACCATAGCCACCCCCTTTCCGGTCCCCGCCCGCATGAGCAAGAACAGCCAGTGGATCGTCGGCGTCAACGCCGTCGCCTCCTCCATCGAGAACGACGCCGAGAACGTCCGCGAAGTGCTGGTCGAGGCCGGTGCGAAGAATCCGCGCCTGACCGAGATCGAGGAGAACGCCCGCCGCAAGGGCATCGACGTGCGCAAGGTGAACGCCCAGGCACTGGACGGTGTCGGCGGTTCGGTGCGGCACCAGGGCGTGGCCGCGCGCTATGCCGCCGCCCGCACCTACAGTGAGAACGAGCTGGAAGGCCTGGTCAGCGCGGCCGAGGGCAAGGCCCTGCTGCTGGTGCTGGACGAGGTGCAGGACCCGCACAACCTCGGCGCCTGCCTGCGCTCGGCCGCGGCCGCCGGTGCCACCGCGGTGATCATCCCGAAGGACAAGTCGGCCACGGTCAATGCCACTGTGCGCAAGACTTCGGCCGGCGCCGCCGACCTCATCCCGGTGGTGGCAGTGACCAACCTGTCGCGCTGCCTGAAGGACCTGCAGAAGCAGGGCGTGTGGATCTACGGCCTGGCCGGTGAGGCCACCGCCTCGCTGTACCAGCTGGACCTGAAGGGCAACATCGCCCTGGTGCTGGGCGGCGAAGCCGACGGCCTGCGCCGGCTGACCCGCGAGAACTGCGATGGCCTGGTCAAGATCCCGATGCCGGGCGAAATCGAGAGCCTGAACGTTTCGGTCGCCGCCGGCGTCAGCCTGTTCGAGGCCGTGCGCCAGCGCGGTTGACCAGCCAGCGCGATGTGATCGGGGTCAGATTGCTTTTCCAATGGGAAAAGGAATCTGACCCCTTTTTCATGTCCTGCGTCGACCCGCGCTGCCGCCCAGTGCCTTGAACAGGGTCACGTCGTTGTTCAGCTGGCCCTGGCGCGCACGCGCCAGCGACAGCTCTGCGTCGCGCCGGGTCTGCTGCGCTTCCAGCCAGGTGCGCAGATCGGTGGCACCCACGCGGTAACGCACTTCCTGCGCGCGCTCCACTTCCACTGCTTCGTCGTACGAAGCCTGCGAGGCCGCCACCTGGCGCGCCAGCTGCTCGCGGGCCGACAGTGCGTTGTCCACTTCCGAGAGCGCGGTGTACAGCGTCTTGCGGAAATTGGTCGCGGCGATCTGGTAGGCGGTGCCGGCGATATCGGTATCCAGCTGCGCACGCTGCAGGTTGAGGAAGGGAAGCGACAGTCCGGCCCCGAGCGTGGCGACCGGGTTGCGCAGCACATCACCCAGCGACGTCGCGCTGGAGCCCAGGCTGCCGGTCAGGCTCAGCGCCGGGTAGTACTGGGTGGCAGTGACCTTGATCGTCTTCAGGCTGTTGCGCAGGCGCAGTTCCGCCGCACGCAGGTCGGGCCGGCGGCCGAGCAGGTCGGTCGGCAGGCCTTCGGCGATGGGCGGGCTACGTGCGCCCAGCAGGTCCTGCGGCTCGTCCTCCTGCGGCCACGGCGTGCCGTCCAGCAGCACGGTCAGCGCGTTGCGTACCTCCACCCGCTGCTGTTCCAGCGCACTCTGCGCCGAGCGCTGCGACTGCAGGTTCTGCAGCGCCTGGCGCACTTCCAGGCGCGATACCGCGCCGGCGTCGAAGCGGGCCTGCACCAGTTCCCGGGTGCGTTCCAGGCGCTCCAGGTTGGCCTGGCCGGTGGCGATCGACTGGTTGAGGTAAGCCAGGTTCCAGTACTGGGTGATGGTGTCGCCGATCACCAGCAGGGCGGTGTTCTGCCGGTCTTCCTCGCTGGCTTCGGCCTCCCAGCGGGCGATGTCGCGCTGGGTCCACAGGCGCCCCCACAGGTCCACTTCCCAGCCCAGCGAGACGCCGGTGGAATAGCTGCGGCGCCAGTCATCGGGCTGGTCGGTGGCGCGGCTGGCGCTGCCGCTCACGCCGGAGGACGAAGGCTGCGGCCACAACGCGTTGCTGGCCAGGCCGGCCTGCAGGCGCGAGCGCTGCACGGCCAGGCCGGCGGCGGCCAGATCGCTGTTGGCGGCCAGCGCCTGCGCCACCAGGCGGTCCAGGCGTTCATCGCCGAAGCCGGTCCACCAGGTGTCCTGGCGGATGTCGCGGCCCGGTGTATCCAGGCTGCTGCGCGGGTCGTCGGCCGGCGCGTTGAGGGTGGCATCGCCACGCCCATACTGCGCCGCCACGGCCGGGTCATGCACCGGGTAGCGGCCGACCGACGCGCAGCCGGACAGGGCAAGTACAACGGCACCGGCCAGCAGCAGGTGCCGGGGAGCGGGGAAGGGCAGTCGGGTCATCTTCTTCATTCGCGGGCCAGGGCCTCCACCGGATCGAGTTGCGCAGCGTTGCGTGCGGGCAGGAAGCCGAACGCCACGCCGATCAGGGTCGAGCAGGCGAACGCCGCAACGATCGAGGCCGTGGAGAACAGCACCTGGAAATCGCTGGCGAAGCGGCCGATCATCGAGCCCAGCAGCAGCGCCAGGCCGATGCCGAGCACGCCGCCGAGCAGGCACACCAGCACCGCCTCGATCAGGAACTGCTGGCGGATATCACTCTGACGCGCACCCACCGCCATGCGCACCCCGATCTCGCGGGTGCGCTCGGTGACTGACACCAGCATGATGTTCATCACGCCGATGCCACCGACCAGCAGTGCGATGGCGGCGATGGCACCGATCAGCAGGGTCATCGTGCGCGTGGTCTGCTCGATGGTTTCGCGGATTTCGGCGCTGTTGCTGAGGAAGAAGTCCTCGGTGCCATGGCGCAGGGTCAGCAGGCGGGTAATTGCCTCCTGCGCCGCATCCATCGGCGTGTCGTCGTCCACGCGCACGGTGATGCTGGACACGTGGCTCTGGCCGAGCATGCGCGACATCACCGTGGTGTACGGCACCCACACACTGAGGCTGGTGCTGCCACCGAAACCGAAGCTCTGCCGCTTGGCCACGCCGACCACGCGCGCCGGCACGTTGCCGAGCAGGATCACCTGGCCGACCGGATCGACTTCCGGGAAGAACTGGGCCTGGGTGTTCTCGTCGATCACCGCCACCTGGCCCAGGCCCTTCACCGCGTCGGCATCGAAGAAGCTGCCGCTGAGTAGGGTCACGCCCTTGACCCGGAAGAACTGCTCGCCAACGCCGCTGACCTGCGCGGTGGACGACTGGTTGCGGTAGCGCGCGGTGACCGAGGTCGACACGCTGGGCGTAGCGCTGTCCACGTAGCTCTGCCTTGCCAGCGCGTCGGCATCGCTGGCCTTCAGTGTCTGCACCCGTGCCGAACGCATGTCGCCGAAACCACGACCGGGGTAGACGTCGATGGTGTTGGTGCCGAGCGCGCTGATGTTCTGCAGGATCTGCTGCTGCGAGCCGTTGCCCAGCGCCACCACCGACACCACCGAGGCGATGCCGATGATGATGCCGAGCATGGTCAGGAAGGTACGCAGCCGATGTGCGTTCATCGCCAGCAGGGCCATGCGGAACGCTTCGGTGAAGCGGTCGCGTGCCGCCCGCCAGCTGTTGCCGTGGGCGACGCCGGTGCTGGCCTCGCGCTGTGCGCGGTAGCTCGGTGCGTTCGGATTGGCGCGGTCGGCGATGATCTCGCCGTCGCGGATCTCGATGATGCGCTGCGCGTGCTCGGCCACGCTCATGTCGTGGGTGACGATGATGATGGTGTGGCCTTCGGCATGCAGCTCGCCGAGGATGGCCATCACTTCCTCGCCGGATTTCGTGTCGAGCGCGCCGGTCGGCTCGTCGGCCAGGATCACCTCGCCACCGTTCATCAGGGCACGCGCGATCGACACGCGCTGCTGCTGGCCACCGGACAGCTGGCCCGGCTTGTGATGCATGCGATCACCCAGGCCCAGGCGCTGCAGCAGTTGCTCGGCACGCGCGTTGCGCACGGCACCGGGGCTGCCGGCATACACCGCCGGCACCTCCACGTTGCCGCGCGCATCCAGGTCGCCGAGCAGGTGGTAGCGCTGGAAGATGAAGCCGAAATGCTCGCGGCGCAGTTCGGCCAGTTCGTCCGGCTGCATCCGTCCGGTTTCGCGGCCGGCCACCTGGTAGCTGCCGCGGGTGGGGCGGTCGAGGCAGCCGAGGATGTTCATCAGCGTCGACTTGCCCGAGCCGGACTGGCCGACGATGGCCACCATCTCACCGGCGTGGATGTCCAGATTGACGTCGCGCAGTACGGCGATCACCTCGTCGCCGGCCGGGAATTCACGTCGCAGGTCGCGCAGGCGCAGCAGCGGCGCCGTCGTGCTCATCGGCGCCCCATGCCCGGGCCGCCGACCCGCATCGGCATGCCGCCGCGGTTGCCGCCGCTGGCACCGGCACCGGCGGCGCTGGCTTCGCCGACCACCACGCGCTCGCCTTCCTTCAATCCGGACAGTATCTCGGCGGAGGCGCCGTTGTTGATGCCCACCGTGACCTTGCGCGGCTGCGGCTGGCCCTTGTCGTCCAGCACCCGCACCATGCGCTCGTTTCCACGGCGCTTCGGTCCCAGCGCCACCGCCGGCACCATCAGCACGCCCTTGGCCTGCTTGAGCAGTACCGAGACCTGCGCGGTCATGTCGATGCGCAGCGTGCCGTCGGGATTCTCCACGTCGAACAGCGCGTTGTAGTAGACCGCGCTGCTGGAACTGGAACTGGACGAACTGCTGGAGCTGGAGGAGCTTTCGTTGGCGATCGAGGCCGGCGCCGGATTGATCTGGCGCAGCGTGGCGTGATACTTGCGGTCCGGATCGCCCAGGGTGGTGAAGTACACCGGCATGCCGGGCTTGATCTTGACCACGTCGGCTTCGGAGATCTCGGCATTGACGGTGACCACGTCCAGCCGCGCCAGCATCACGATGGTCGGTGCGGTCTGGTTGGCGTTCACGGTGCGGCCTTCTTCGGCCACCACCGCCACCACGGTGCCATCCATCGGCGCGGTGATGCGGGTGTAGGCCAGGTTGGCGCGGGCGGTGCCCAGCTCGGTTTCGCGGCCCTTGATCTGTGCCTCATAGGACTGCAGCTGGGCCCGGGCGGTCTTCAGCTGTGCCTCGGCGGCATCGTACTCCTGGCGCGAGGTGGCCTCGGCGGCCAGCATCTGCTGCTGCCGCGCGAATTCCAGTTCGGCCTGGCGCAGGGTGGCCTGCTGCACGGCGCGCTGCGCGGTGACCTGGTCCAGCGAGGCCTGCGCGTTGAGCACCTGGTTCTGCTGGGTGGTGGCGTCGATCTCGGCGATCAGGTCGCCTTCCTTCACCGTATCGCCCAGCTGCACCTTCAGCGACTTGATCTGGCCCGAGGCCTGCGCGCCGACGCTGACCAGCTTGTAGGCATCGATCACGCCGGTCGCGTCCACGGTCTGCTCGATGTCACCGCGGCTGACCGGCGAGGTGGCCACGGCCGGGGCGGCGGGCTTGCGCAGCAGCCACCAGGCGGTGGCGGCGGCGATCAGGGCAAGCAGGGCGATCAGCATCAGGCGACCCCGGCGGGTCGCGGGCAACAGGCGGAACGTCACGTGGTGGCTTCACTCTCTGGACCGCGCGGGCGGCGTTGGCAGGCATTGTGAAGACCGGACGATGGACCGCTCAATCCTCGGGGTATGTCTGTGTGTAACACTGTCGGTGAATACGCGTAACCACAGGTATCCCGTCCCTGGGTGGATACACTGGTACGCATTGCCCCGGATGCGGTTCAGCTGCCGACACGGGATGATCGCGACATGGAGACTGAAAACACGATGCATCGACTGCTGATCGTCGACGACGACAACGACATCCGCACGCTGCTGGCCGAGCAGCTCGGCCGCGCCGGCTACCAGGTGAGCACTGCCGCCGATGGCACCGCCATGCGCCAGCTGCTGGACCGCGAGCACGTGGACCTGATCGTGCTCGACCTCAACCTGCCGCGCGAGGATGGCCTGACCCTGTGCCGCGACCTGCGTGCGCGCTCGAACACGCCGGTGATCATGCTCACCGCCCGCGCCGAGCCGATCGACCGCGTGCTGGGCCTGGAAATGGGCGCCGACGACTACCTGGCCAAGCCGTTCGAGCCGCGTGAACTGCTGGCGCGCATCCGCAACGTGCTGCGCCGGACCGAGGCGCTGCCGGCCAACCTGGAACCGCTGGCGGTGCGCCGCGCGCGTTTCTCGCGCTGGGTGTTCGACCTTGAGCATCGCCACCTGGTCGACCCGGATGACCGCGTGGTGGTGCTGTCCGGTGCCGAGTTCCGCCTGCTGCGGGTGTTCATCGCCCACGCCAACAAGGTGCTGTCGCGCGAGCAGCTGGTCGCGCTCAGCAGTGGCCGCAACTATGAGGCACAGGATCGTGCGATCGACCTGCAGGTCAGCCGCCTGCGCAACAAGCTGGGCGACGACGGCGGCCCGGACGGGCTGATCAAGACCGTACGCAACGAAGGCTACGTGCTGGCCTCGTCGGTCAACCTGGAATAAGCGGCGATGAAACGCCTGCGCCATTTCCTGTCCTCGATGGTCGGGCGGTTGTTCGTGATCCTCCTGCTGGGCATGGCGGTGGCGGCGATCGGCGCGACCATGCTGGCCACGTCAAAGCGCCAGCAGGAATTCGAGCGGCAGAACCTGAACCGGATCGCCGACCGCCTGCAGGGCTACGTCAACCTGCTGGACGGCAATCCGGAGCTGCGTGAGCGCCTGCTGGCGATCGGCGGGCCAAGCGTGCGCGCGCTGCAGCCGGGCGCCCGGCTGGGACGCGCTGACACGGCGCTGATGGAAGTGCTGGAAGACCGGCCGGGGCCGGTGTCGCGCGCACATGTGCACTTCACTTCATTCCGCTCCTGCATTCCCAAGCTGCAGGACCTGCTGCCGCCACCGCCGCCGGGCCATCGGCGGCCGCCGCGCGAACGCGACCCGGCCTTCATCCCGCCCAAGTGCCGCGCGGTGGACGTGACCCTCAACGACGGCACGCTGCTGAAGCTGGCGCTGGACTCGCCGGCGGTGGCGCACAACGGCATCCTGGCCGTGGACCCGTGGTTCCTGACCCTGCTGGTGCTGGCGATCGCGGTGCTGGCCTACATCGTTGCGCGCATGGCCAGCGCGCCACTGCAGGAACTGGCCGCCGCCGCCGAAGACCTCGGCGATGACCTGCAGCGCGACCCGTTGCCCCTGCGCGGGCCGCGCGAAGTGCAGCGCGCCGCCGAAGCCTTCAACGCCATGCAGCACCGCCTGCAGCGGCACCTGGCCGAACGCACGCAGATGCTGGCGGCGATCACCCATGACCTGCAGACGCCGTTGACGCGGCTGCGCCTGCGCCTGGAGAACGTCAGCGACGAGACCCTGCGCGAGCGCCTGATCGGTGACCTGGCCGCGATGCAGGCGCTGGTGCGCGAGGGCCTGGAACTGGCCCGCAGTGCCGAGAGTGCCGAGCAGCGCGCCGCACTGGACCTGGATTCGCTGCTGGAGAGCATTGTCGAGGACACCGCCGAAGGCGGCGCCGATGTGGTCTTCGAAGGCGGCAGCGGTGCGGTGCTGATGCTGCGGCCGCTGGCCATGCATCGCCTGTTCTCCAACCTGGTGGACAACGCGGTGATGTATGCGCAGCGGGCACGGGTGCGGGTCGAGCGCAGCGGCGGTGCGATCACCGTGGTGGTGGCCGACGATGGCCCTGGCCTGGCCGAGGAGCAGCTGGAGGCGGTGTTCGATCCGTTCGTGCGGGTGGAAACCTCGCGTTCGCGCGAGACCGGCGGTGCCGGCCTGGGCCTGACCATTGCCCGCGCCCTGGCCGAAAAGGACGGGGCCCGGCTGTGGCTGCGCAACCGGGCCGAAGGGGGCCTGGAGGCGGTGGTGCAGTGGCCGGCCAGTGCCCAGGTGGTGGCGCCCGGCCGCGCCGGCTGAGCCGGGGCGCCGCACGCGGTGACGCCCGGGCCGGGGTTTGGCCTATCATCTGCGCATCTCCCCAGCCTCTCCCCGATGAGCCAGCCCGTTCCTGCCGGCATGCCAGCGCGCGCTGCCCGGTTGTTCCTGCACGCTGCCGCGTCCTGCAGCCGCACCTGGCCGCCGCCGCCGCGCTGATGGGCGGGCAGGGGGATCAGGGGCGCTGGGTGGAGCGCCGCGCATCAGCCATCCAGCGGGCACTGCGACAGGGCCTGCTATGGCTGCTGCTGGCCCTGGCGCTGCCACTGGCTGCGCAGGAGGGCGCACCGCCGCTGCGCGACTACGCCATCGACGTATGGACCTCGCGCAATGGCCTGCCGCACAACTCGCTGCGCGACATCGCACAGACGCCGGAGGGCCATCTGTGGTTCGCCACCTGGGAAGGGCTGGTGCGCTACAACGGCCTGGATTTCACCGTGTTCGACCGCAGCACGCGCCCGGGCCTGCGCGACAACGGCATCGGCGCGCTGTTCGTCGACCGCCAGGGCGGGCTGTGGATCAGCGACTCGCGCGGCAATGTCAGCCACCGCGGCAGTGATGGCCAGTGGCGGGTCTGGGAGCACCAGGCGGATACGCCGCAGGTGCTGATCCAGTCCATGCAGATGGACAGCCAGGGCCGGCTGTGGCTGTTGTACGAAGGCAAGGGCATCGGCTATCTGACGCCGGACTCGGGCATCGTCTACCGGGCGCCGGCGGCCGACCTGCCGATGGCGATGAGCTTCACCAGGCTGGTGGTTGATGCGCAGGACCGGGTCTGGGTCGGCACGCTCGACGGGCTGGTGCTGCGCGACAACGACGGCGTACTCAAGCGGGCGCCTGCGGCGTGGGGGCTGGGCGCCGGCACTGGCCTGTCGTGGCCGTACCGCGCGCCGGACGGCGCGTTGTGGATCGTCGCCGGCGAGCGCCTGTACCGGGTGGAGGACGATCGGCTGGTGCTGGTGCACCGCCTGCCCGGCCAGCTGCACATGACCTCGATGCTGCAGGACCGGCACGGCGACCTGTGGCTGGGCACCGAGAACCAGGGGCTGCTGCGCATCTCCGGGCACGGCCTGGAGC
Source organism: Stenotrophomonas sp. YJH_SMC_10 (assembly GCF_059371555.1). NCBI lineage: Bacteria > Pseudomonadati > Pseudomonadota > Gammaproteobacteria > Lysobacterales > Lysobacteraceae > Stenotrophomonas > Stenotrophomonas sp. YJH_SMC_10. Next base: position 378,621 of record NZ_JCAFUS010000002.1, read on the forward strand.
GGCTGCCGGCCGGCCTGAACCTGCCGGGTGGACGCGTGGTCAGCCTGCGCGAGGATGCCGAAGGCAGCATCTGGGTGGGCGCCAATGGCGGCCTGTACCGCCTGCGCGAGACACTGTTCAGCAGCTACACCGAGCGCGACGGGCTCAGTGGCGACTACGTGCGCACGGTGTTGGAGGACCGCGACCGCCAGCTGTGGGTCGGCAGCGCCAGCGGGCTTGACCTGCAGACCGCCGATGGCCGTTTCCGGGCGATGCCGCTGCACAACCGCGGCGGCAAGGCACCGTCGGTGCTGAGCCTGGCGCAGGGGCCCGATGGTGACCTGTGGGTGGGAACATTCGGCGATGGTGTCTACCGGCTCGGCCGCGACGGCCAGCTGCGCCACAACTACGCGGCCGCCGATGGCATGCCGGGCGGCAACATCCGTGCGATCAGCGTTGATCCGCAGGGCGTGGTCTGGGCCGGCACGCAGAAGGGCGTGGTGCGCATCGACGGCGACCGCGTGCAGGTCTCGGACGTGCCCGGCATGCCCGGCGGCCTGATCACCGCGCTCGAGCATGACCACCAGGGCAACCTGTGGATCGGCACCATCGAAGGCATCCGCGTGCTGCGCGGCGACCACGTGCAGTCGATCGACCTGGCGCCGCTGGGCGGCGGCCGCAGCGTGTTCGGCTTCCACCAGCTGGGCGACGCGATGTGGATCAGCAGTGATCGCGGCCTGTACCGCTGGCGCAATGGCAGGCTGGCACGGGTTGGCCTGGAGCAGGGCATGCCGGTGGATGCGGTGTTCCAGCTGGTGCCCGATCGCCTTGGCAATGTGTGGATCAGCAGCAATCGCGGTGTGCTGCGCACCGACATGGCTACCCTCAACGCGGTCGCCGACGGCCGTACGCCGCGGGTGGTGGTGGAGCGCTACAACGAGATCGACGGCATGGCCAATGCACAGGCCAACGGCAGTTCCGGTCCATCGGCGATCCTGCGCCAGGATGGCACGTTCTGGGTGGTCACCGCCGGCGGCCTGAGCACGGTCGACCCGCAGCGCCTGCAGCGCTTCCGCGAGCGCCCGTCACCGCCTGCGGCGATCGAAAGCGTGCAGGTGGATGGCGCGCCGGTGCATTGGGAGGGACCGGAGCGCAACGCCATTCCCGGCGGTCGCCGGCTGGCGGTGAGCTACGTCGGCCTGAGCTACCTGATGTCCGACCGGATCCGCTACCGCACGCGGCTGGACGGGCTCGATGCCGGCTGGGTCGAGCGCGGCCCGCAGCGCAGCGTCGAGTTCGTCGGCCTGCCGCCGGGCGACTACACCCTGCACGTGGCGGCGGCGCACCCGGGAGGCACCTGGGGCCAGCAGGAGGCAGTGTGGAGCTTCAGTGTCGAGCCGTTCTGGTGGCAGCGCCGCAGCGTGCAGGTACTGGCGGGGCTGTTGCTGCTGGGCGGCCTGGTGGCGCTGTACCGGCTGCTGCTGCAGCAGCTGCAGGCCAGCAACCTGCGCCTGGCGCGGCGAGTGGACGAAGCGACCTTCGACCTGCAGGCCAAGACCGTGCACCTGCAGGCGCTGAACCAGGAAAAGACCGAACTGGCCGAGCGCCTGGCGCGGCAGGCCGAGGCGTTCGAGCGGCAGGCCCGCGAAGACGCCCTGACCGGCCTGGCCAACCGCCGTGGCTTCGACGAGACGCTGGCGCGTGATTTCGCCCGCTCGCAGCGCAGTGGCCATCCACTGTGCCTGGTGGTGCTGGACATCGACCACTTCAAGGCTGTCAACGATCGCCACAGCCACAGCATCGGCGATGCCGTGCTGGTGCAGGTGGCGACGTTGATCGCTGCGGCCTGCCGCGACTCCGACCTGCCGGCGCGCACCGGCGGCGAAGAGTTCGCGCTGCTGCTCAACGACACCCGCCTGGAAGAGGCCGCACAGCTGTGTGCACGGCTGCGCGGCCTGTTCCATGACCACCCGGACTGGGCCGGGGTGGCAGGACTGCGCGTGACCTTCAGCGCCGGCCTGGTGGAACTGGACGCCGACGACCGCACCCCGGCGCTGCTGTACCAGCGCGCCGACCGCGCGCTGTACCGCGCCAAGAGTGACGGCCGGGATCGGACGAGCATTGGTTGAGTTCATCCACGCATGGCGTGGCGCTACGGGTGTTGCCGTACCAACGGTCGGCATCCACCAGAGACGTGACCCACCACAGCAGTGATCGTCAGTCCCCGACGAGCACCGCGACACGCTGCTGCTCCCGCTTTTTCTGATCTTTCCGTGGCGGCCAGCAACCTGTCGAAGGCCGGGCAGGGTGGGTTCGCGGGGGGATCCGTGGCATGGATGGCGCGGCTAAGCCCGCAGGGACGGGTTCACGGCGTCCCGCGCGAACCCACCCTGCTCGGCCCAACCGATGATTCGCTTCACGCCACGAGGGGCTCCGCCGCTGGCCGCTTCACCGCGGCCAGGCGTTGGCGATGGTGCAGAACAGCCGCGCGGTCTGTTCGGTGTCATACACCGCGCTGTGGGCCTCGTTGGCATCCCAGCCCAGCCCGGCCGCGGTGGCCGCGCGTGCCAGCACCGTCTGCCCGTAGGCGATCCCGGCCAGGGTCACCGTGTCGAAGACGCTGAACGGATGGAACGGATTGCGCTTGTGGCCGGTCCGCGCTACGGCCGCGTTGACGAAGCCAAGGTCGAAATGCGCGTTGTGGCCGACCAGGATCGCGCGCTGGCAACCGTACTTCTTCATCGCCGCGCGCACCGGAGTGAAGATGTGGTCCAGCGCCGCCTTTTCTTCCTTGGCCAGCCGGAACGGGTGGTCAAGGATGATGCCGGTCACTTCCAGCGACTTGGGGTCGATTTCCAGGCCTTCGGCCGGTACCACATGGGCGCTGGCAGTCTGGCCGGGGTACAGCAGGCCGTTCTCGTCCATCTCGATCGGCACGGCTGCGATTTCCAGCAGCGCATTGCGCTGGCTGTCGAAGCCGCCGGTTTCCACATCCACGACCACCGGCAGGAAGCCGCGGAAGCGTTGGGACATCGCGCGCTGCGCCTGGGGTACTGCGGAATCGGGAGCGGCGGCAGGTGCGGGGGTGGGGTCAGTCATGCGTGAATTCTAGCAGAGCGCCCCTGAGCGCCCGGCTGGCCCGAGGAGCCCGGGTTTCCTGCGTGGGCGTGTGTTGACCAAGGTCGACAGCTGCCGGTGCAGCGCACGCCCAGGATCCCGGGAGGTGCCAACCTGGGTTGGCATTTACCGGACCGCAGGCCGTGTCGTGGTACCTGATGGCTGCCACCGAGCCAACCATGCATCCACGCTCAGCCTGCCGGCGCCGGTGAAGACCAGCGGCAGCAGCATGGCCATGAACAGCACCGGCAGCTTGTAGTTGCCAAAGCCCTGGTCACTGATCACATAGCCCATGGCGAGGTCGCCCAGTGACTGCCAGTCCATCGGCCAATGCACTGCGTAGGTGGCCACGATGGTCAGCACCAGCAGGCTGGCGGCGGCAAAGCGGGTGCCGAAGCCCATCAGCAGGCAGGCCGCACCGATCAGTTCGAACCACGTGGCAAGCTGCCAGTTCAGCGCGGCGGGCAGCTGGTTGAACGGGAACGGGAAGGCGTCCTGCAGATCGGCAAACCAGTTCTGCCCATGCAGTTTCTCGCGGCCGGATTCGAAGTATTCCCAGGCCAGCAGCAGGCGCAGGCCGAGCGGGGCCAACCAGGGGGCGAGACGGTCCAGCTGGCCGCGTGCGGCGGCCAGGAGCGGTAGCTTCATCGGTGGATCTCCGGGGAGGGGGTGTCAGGGTGGGGAGGCGAGCGGACCGATCACGCCGGCCTGCACGAACTGCTGCAGCAGCGCAGCACCCGGTTCGGCCAGGGCGTCCTCGGCCAGCCCGTGCGCGCGGGCCAGCTGCCGCAGGTAGGCCTGGCCTTCCAGCCCGGGCTGTTCGCCAATGCTGGACAGCAGGTACACCGCCAACGGGCTGAGTTCGGCGAATCGCACTTCGCCGCCGGCGTCGCGGCGGACCAGCAGGCCGGTCGGTTCGGTTGGAGGCCGGGTCGGTGCATCGTCGGCACCCAGGCGGTGCACCGGCCACTGGTACAGCAGCGGCCAGGCCAGCGGCGAGCGCTGCAGCGGCACGTGCAGCGGATCGGCAGCGCCGGGTGCGGGAAGGGGATCGGCCTGCAGCTGGTACAGCGCGGTTTCCACCCACTCGTAATGGGCCAGTTCGGCCAGCGCCGGGTGCGGCAGCTGCGGCTGCACCTGCAGCCACTGCACGAATTCGGCGGCCAGTTCGGTGAACAGCGGCGTCTGGCAGCGATGGTTGGCGAAGTAGTGGCGCACCAGTGCGCTCCAGGCCGGTTCGCCGAGCAGGCGCACGCAGACCGGGAAGCCATTGCTCAGCAGGCCCAGCAGGTTGTTGAACAGCAGGTGCTGGTAGACCGCCACGCGGCGGGGATCCAGTCCGGCCGGCGCGGGGACTGCCTGGGGGTCGCGCAGGTGCGCGGTGAACGCGTGCTGCTGCGCGCGCAGGGTGTCGGTGGCGTCAGCCATATGCAGCCCCGGCGTGGGCGGCCTGCAGGCGCCGGATGGTCTGCAGTTCGCCCCGCAGTTCCGCATAGGGCGGGAAATTGAAATCGCGTTCGAGCAGGGTGGGGCGCGGGCCGATGCGTGCATAGGTACGCGCCAGCAGCTCCCAGACCGGATCGATCACCGCGCTGCCATGGGTGTCGATCTTCAGGTCCGGTGCCTCGTCCAGGTGCCCGGCCACGTGCAGGCAGACGATGCGCTGCGCGGGCAGGCCGGCGATGAAGGCATCGGCATCGTAGCCGTGGTTGCAGGCGTTGACGTAGACATTGTTGACGTCCAGCAGCAGGTCGCAGTCGGCTTCGGCGAGCACCGCATTGGTGAACGCCAGTTCGTCCATCGCCGGTTCCGGCGCCAGGTAGTAGGACACGTTCTCCACCGCGATACGGCGGCCGAGCAGCTCCTGCACCCTGCGGATGCGCGCGGCGGTGTGGCGTACGGCTTCATCGGTGAACGGAATCGGCAGCAGGTCGTACAGGTGGCCGTCGTCGCTGCAGTAGCTCAGGTGCTCGCTGTACAGCGGTACCCGGTGTGTTTCCAGGAACTGCACGACCTGTTCCAGCAGCTGGGTGTCCAGCGGGGCACTGCCGCCCAGCGACAGCGACAGGCCGTGGCAGCTCAGTGGATGGCGTTGCGCCAGTTCGGCCAGCGCATCACCGGCAGGTCCGCCGACATGGATCCAGTTCTCCGGCGCGCATTCGAGGAAGTCGAAGTCGCCTGCCGGGGCATCACGCAGATCCTGCAGCAGCGCCCGGCGCAGGCCCAGCCCTGCAGCCGCCGCACGAAGCGGCGACTGCGGGTGGACGAGGCGGGCGCCGACGTCAGTGCTTGCCACCGCACTTGCCTTCGCCACACTTGCCTTCGGCCGACTTCGTGTCGCCGGTCTTGGCCTTGGCACCGGCTGCACCTGCGGCCTTGCCCTTGTCGGCACCACACTTGCCTTCGCCGCTCTTGCCGTCGGCGCCACACTTGCCTTCGGCATGCTTGGTTGCGTCGGCGGCCATCTTGGTATCGGCGGCCTTGGCGTCGGTGCTGGCCTTGGCTGCCTGTCCGGCCACCAGGTAACCCTGGGCGAGGTCGCTCATGCTCAGGGCCGAGGCACTGGCGGTCATGCCCAGGCCGGCGGCCAGGGCGGTCGCGGTCAGCAGGGACAGGGTCTTGTTCGAACTGCTCATCGGTATTACTCCTGGGTGGTGGGCGGGTGCCCGGGGTGATTCGATGCTGCAGCGATCCTACTCAACGAATCCTCGCCGAGACCTCAAATTTTCGTGAGATCTGTTACAGAAGCCTCCGGCAGGTCCGCACTGGGCAAGCCCGGCGCCCACAATCCTGGGGAACACCGCAAAGAAAAAGGCCGCTGTCACCAGGACAGCGGCCACCTTGGAGTCGACTCCGGTGTTGCAGTGCAGCGTCAGGGCTGGCCGGTGCTGGAGGTCTCGTCGCGCTTCTCGCGCGGCGGCAGCGGCTGCTCACCGTGCACCAGGAACCACACGTTCTCGGCGATGTTGGTGGCGTGGTCGCCCACGCGCTCCAGGTTCTTGGCCATGAACAGCAGGTGCGTGCACGGGGTGATGTTGCGCGGGTCTTCCATCATGTAGGTCAGCAGCTCGCGGAACAGCGCGGTGTACTGCGCGTCCAGGCGGGCGTCGTCCTCGCGCAGTTCCAGCGCGGCGTCGGCGTCGTTGTCGCGGTAGGCGGCGATGGCGCGGCGCACCTGCTGCGCGGCCAGGCGGCCCAGCGCACGCAGGCCCTGGATCTGCGGCAGCGGCGGTACCTTGCCCAGCGCGATCGAACGCTTGGCAACATTGGCCGCGTAGTCGCCGATGCGCTCGATGTCGGCCGGAATGCGCAGGCCGGCAAGGATCTCGCGCAGGTCGCGCGCCATCGGGCCGCGCAGGGCCAGGCGCATCACGTCATGGCTGATCTGCTGCTCCAGCGCATCGATGGCTTCGTCGTTGGCGATGATGCGATGGGCGGCGTTCTCGTCGCGCTTCTCGATCACGTCCATCGACGCCTCGAGCTGGGCGACCGCCATCTCGCCCATGCGCACGATTTCGGCCACCAGCCGCTGCTGCTCTTCGTCGTAGCTCTTGACGATGTGGTCGTTGGGAAGGTTCATGGTCTGCAATCCGGGTAGAGCCAGGCCGTGCCTGGCTGGGACATGTGGCGAAGGATCAGCGTCGATCAGCCGAAGCGACCGGTGATGTAGTCCTCGGTCTGCCGCTGCGACGGCTGCGAGAAGATCACTTCGGTGCGGTCGTGCTCGATCAGGTCGCCCAGGTACATGAAGGCGGTGTAGTCGGACACGCGCGCGGCCTGCTGCATGTTGTGGGTGACGATCACGATCGTGTACTCGTGCTTGAGCTCTTCCACCAGCTGCTCGATGCGGCTGGTCGAGATCGGGTCCAGCGCCGAGGTCGGCTCGTCAAGCAGCAGCACCGACGGGCGCAGCGCCACGGCACGGGCGATGCACAGGCGCTGCTGCTGGCCGCCGGACAGGCCCAGTGCGCTCTGCCCCAGCTTGTCCTTCACCTCGTCCCACAGCGCGCCCTGGCGCAGCGCCTGCTCGACGCGGTCGGCCATGTCGGCCTTGCTCAGCTTCTCGTGGTGGCGGATGCCGTAGGCCACGTTCTCGAAGATGGTCATCGGGAACGGCACCGGCTTCTGGAACACCATGCCGACCTTGCTGCGCAGGCGGTTCATCGGGTACTTCGGCGACAGGATGTTCTCGCCGTCCAGCAGCACTTCGCCGCGCGCCTCCAGCTTCGGGTACAGCGCGTAGATGCGGTTGAAGATGCGCAGCAGGGTCGACTTGCCGCAACCGGAGGGACCGATCAGCGCGGTGACGCGCTTTTCCGGGATCTCCAGGTTGATGCCCTTCAGGGCGTGGAACTTGTCGTAGTAGAAGTCCAGTCCACGCGCAGCCAGCTTCACCGGCGACGGCGTGTGCAGGCTCTCGTGCGAGGACGGCACGGCGATGCGCTGCATCGGCACGGCGTTGGAAAGGTCGTTCATGGCGTTATCCACGGAAAGGTCAGTCATGGGAGATACGGTTGCGCAGCAGGATGCCGCGGGCGGCAAGGCTGACCAGCAACACGAAGACAGTCAGCACCAGGGCACCGGCCCAGGCCAGCACCTGCCAGGATTCATACGGGCTGCCGGCGAACTGGTTCATCACCACCGGCACCGAGGCCATCGGCTGGAAGATGTTGTTGTTCCAGTACTGGTTGCCGAAGGCGGTGAACAGCAGCGGTGCGGTTTCGCCGGAGATGCGGGCCAGCGCCAGCAGGATGCCGGTGATGATGCCGGCCGAGGCACTGCGGTACAGCACCTGCACGATCACCTTCCACTGCGGGATGCCCAGCGACAGGGCCGCTTCGCGCATCTGCGAGGGCACCAGCCGCAGCATCTCGTCGGTGGTGCGCACCACCACCGGCAGCACGATGAAGGCCAGCGACAGGGCACCGGCGAACGCCGAGAAGTTGCCACCGGTCTGCATCACGTACAGGGTGTAGACGAACAGGCCGAGCACGATCGACGGCGCTGACAACAGGATGTCGTTGACGAAGCGGACCACAGTGCCTGCCTTGCGGGCGTTGCCGTACTCGGCCAGCCAGGTGCCGGCCAGCACGCCCAGCGGGGTACCGATGCCGATCGCCAGCGCGCACATCACCGCGCTGCCGAAGAAGGCGTTGGCGAGGCCGCCTTCCTGCATCGGCGGCGGCGTCATCTTGGTGAACAGATCCAGGTTGATGCCGGCCAGGCCCTTGGAGGCCAGGGTGAACAGGATCCAGCCCAGGAAGAACAGGCCGAACAGGGCGGTGGCGCAGGACGCGGTGATGGCGATGACATTGCCGATGCGGCGGCGCAGGTACAGCGAATCAGCGGTGGTGGACATCAGTTGCCCTCCTTGCGGGACAGGCGCATCAGCATCAGGCGGGCGATGGCCAGCACCACGAAGGTGACGATGAAGAGGACGAAGCCGAGCAGCAGCAGGGCCGAGCGGTAGGTTTCAGTGGCTTCGCCGAAATCGTTGGCGATCAGCGCGGCGATGGTGGTGCCCGGTTCCAGCAGCGACGGCGACAGGCGCACGCTGTTGCCGATCACGAAGGCCACCGCCATCGTCTCGCCCAGGGCACGGCCGAGGCCGAGGAAGATGCCGCCGATCACCGCCGAGCGGGTGTAGGGCAGCACGATGTCCCAGCTCACTTCCCACTTGGTGGAACCCAGCGCATAGGCCGATTCCTTCAGGCGGGTCGGCACGGTCAGGAACACTTCGCGCATCACCGAGGAAATGAACGGAATGACCATGATGGCCAGCACGAAACCGGCGGTGAGCATGCCGATGCCCAGCGGCGGGCCCTGGAACAGCGGACCGATGACCGGCCATTCGCCCAGGGTTTCGTTGAGGAACGGGGTGACGTACTCGGTCATCACCGGCACCAGCACGAACAGGCCCCACATGCCGTAGATGATGGAGGGAATGCCCGCCAGCAGTTCGATGGCGGTACCGACCGGGCCACGCAGCCAGCGCGGCGCGACTTCGGTGAGGAAGAACGCAATGCCGAAGCTGACCGGCACGGCAATGACCATCGCGATGACGGCGGTGACCAGGGTGCCGTAGATCGGCGCGAGCGCGCCGAACTTGTTTTCGACCGGGTTCCAGTCGGCGGAGAAGAAGAAGCTCAGGCCCTGCATCTGCAGGGCATGGCGGCCGCCCCACAGCATCGACAGCGCGGCGCAGGCCAGGGCGATCAGGACGAAGATGACGGTGCCGACCAGCACCCATCGGAACAGTTTGTCGTTGCGGGCATCACGCGCATCGCGCGTGGACGGGGCGGCTACAGGCTGGGCGATGGCATTCATGGGGACGGCAGGGCCAGGAAGGGGCGGGGCGGCATGGCGTGGAAGAAGCGGTGCCCGCGCGGGGCGGGCACCGTCGGGTCCATCACTTCAGGTCGGTCGCCCAGTAGGCCTCGATCTGCTTGACCAGTTCGGCCGGCAGCGGCACGTAGTGCAGCTCGTTGGCCTGGGCCTGGCCGTTCTCGAAGGCCCACTTGAAGAAGGCCAGGGTGTCCTGGTTGCGCTTGGCGTCCTTCGGCTTCTTCTGCATCAGCATGAAGTTGGTGGCGGTGATCGGCCACGCCTGCTCACCCGGTGCGTTGGTGATGACCAGGTTGAAGTCCTTGGCGCTGGCCCAGTCGGCGCTGGCGGCCGCTGCGGCAAAGGTTTCCGCGCTCGGCTCGACCCAGTTGCCGGCGGCGTTCTGCATGGCGGTGTACGGCATGCCGTTCTGCAGTGCGTAGGCCAGCTCGACATAGCCGATCGAGCCCTTGATCTGCTTCACGTAGGACGCGACGCCTTCATTGCCCTTGCCACCGACGCCGTCCGGCCACTGCACCGAGGTGCCTTCGCCGACCTTGCTCTTCCACTCCGGGCTGACCTTGGACAGGTAGTTGGAGAAGTTGAAGGTGGTGCCCGAACCGTCCGAACGGTGGACCAGGGTGATCTTGCCGTCCGGCAGCTTCACGCCCGGGTTGGCAGCGACGATGGCCGGGTCGTTCCAGGTCTTGACCTTGCCCAGGAAGATGTCGGCCAGCAGGGCGCCGCTCAGGCGCAGCTTGCCGCCTTCCAGACCGTCGATGTTGACCACCGGCACCACGCCGCCGATGGCCGACGGGAACTGCGCCAGGCCGGCCTGGGCCAGCTCTTCACTGCTCAGCGGCTTGTCGGAGGAACCGAAGTCGACGGTGCCGGCCTTGATCTGGGCGATGCCGCCGCCGGAGCCGATCGACTGGTAGTTGATCTTGGCGCCGGTGCTGGCGTTGTAGTCGGCCGACCACTTGGAGACCAGCGGGAAGATGAAGGAGGCGCCCGCACCGGACACTTCGGCGGTCACCTTGGCACCGGCGGCGGCCGGGGCAGCGGCACCGTCGGCCGCCGGCTGCTGCGCGGCCTGCTTGTCGCCACCGCAGGCCGACAGGCCCAGGGCGATGGCCAGGGAAAGGGCGGCAAGGCCGGCCGAGTGCAGTTTCATGGTCACTCCATAGCGGGGTAGAGCCGACGGCGTCGGCGGATGCGGCTATGAAATGATGTTTTTGTTACAGCCGTATTACGCGCATGACAGAGGTGTCCTGGATCACGTTCCGACAAGGGTTTCACAGGGTGGGCGCCGATCCGGCAGGGGCCCGGTGACCCCGGATCTGCGCACCGGTAGGACGGCCGGTGCAAGGTAGCGCCGAGCGTGGGCTCGGCGCTACAGAGGCAGGTGCACCCCCGGAAACAAGAAGAGCGCGAGATCTCGAGGATCTCGCGCCCGGTTGGGGCCGGCGGGGGAGAGAGGACCCGCCGGCCCCGTTCCTGCGGGGGGAACGTGCTTACTTCAGGTTCTGCGACCAGTAGGTCTCGATCTGGCGGACCAGGCTGTCCGGCAGCGGCACGTAGTCCAGCTGGCGGGCCTGGGCGTCGCCGCTCTTGTAGACCCAGCGGAAGAACTCCTGGGTGGCCTTGCCGTTGGCAGCATTCTTCGGCTTCTTGTGCACCAGGATGAAGTTGGTGGCGGTGATCGGCCAGGACTCGGCGCCCGGGGCGTTGGTCATCACCAGGTAGAAGTCCTTGGCGTTGGCCCAGTCGGCGCTGGCGGCGGCGGCAGCGAACGACGCGTCGCTCGGCTGCACGAACCTGCCGGCGGCGTTCTTCATCGCGGTGTACGACAGCTTGTTCTGCAGCGCGTAGGACAGTTCGACGTAGCCGATGCCGCCCTTGATCTGCTTCACGTAGGCAGCAACGCCTTCGTTGCCCTTGCCGCCGATGCCGGCCGGCCACTGGACCGAGGTGCCTTCACCGACCGAGCTCTTCCACTCCGGGCTGACCTTGGACAGGTAGTTGACGAAGTTGAAGGTGGTGCCCGAACCATCCGAGCGGTGCACGACGGTGATCTTCGCGCTCGGCAGGGTCACGCCCGGGTTCAGCGCGGCGATGGCCGGGTCGTTCCAGGTCTTGATCTTGCCCAGGAAGATGTTGGCCAGCACGGTGCCGTCCAGCTTCAGTGCGCCCGGGGCGACGCCGGCCACGTTGACCACCGGCACCACGCCGCCGATCACCGACGGGAACTGTGCCAGGCCCGAAGCGGCCAGCTCTTCCGGCTTCAGCGGCGCGTCGGAGGAGCCGAAATCAACGGTCTTGGCCTTGATCTGCGCAATGCCGCCGCCGGAACCGATCGACTGGTAGTTGACCTTGTTGCTGGTGGCGGCGTTGTAGTCGGCCGACCACTTCGACATCACCGGGTAGATGAACGAGGCGCCCGCGCCGGTGATTTCAGCGGCGTTGGCGGCGAACACGGACGACGCTGCGAAGACGGCAACGGCAACGCGCGACTTGAAGGCGTGGATCACGGGGTGGCTCCTGGGTTGATTGGGATGCGGGGTTACCCGCCCGGCGCACATTCCATAACGGTTCGATGACAGCGCCGGGACCGTTGTATGACGCATCCGTTACAGCGCGTCCCGGCAGCCCTGCGCCGCTGCGCAGCGTGCAGCGGTTCAACCTCATTCCCTGGCTCCCCAGGGAACGCGTGCCGGGGGGCGTGGCCGGGCCGGCGCGTGCACTGCCATGGATTCATCACGCCCGCGGCCGCAACCGATCGGCCCGCAGGGAAAGGCAAATGAGTCGTACGCATGACCGCAGGAAGAAATCTGTGGTTGGTACGCACTCTGTCATTCGGTTGTCATGGTTTTAACGGAACGTTCGCAAAACGCTTGACCGGCCTGCCGGCGTGGCGTTCTGCCCAAGCCATTCCAACCCTCTGGAGAAATCCAAAATGCGTTCCCATTTGCTCGCCGCCGCGGTCGTTGCAAGCCTCGGTCTGGTTTCCGCCGACGCCTTCGCAGCCCCTGCCAGCACGGGCGTATCCCAGGCACAGCTGCAGCAGCTGCAGGCACAGATCGCCGCGCTGCAGGCCCAGGTCCAGCAGTTGCAGAACGATTCGCAGGCACTGCAGGCGCAGGCCGACGCGCAGTCCGAAGTGAACATCACCCAGGCACAGGCCCTGGAAGGTGCGCAGAAGACCCAGACCAGCGTCGACAAGCTGGCCAAGCTGGTCAATGACAACAAGATCGGCGGTCGCATGTTCTTCGACCTGACCAACATCGACAAGACCAGCAACGGCAAGGACACCGCCGCCAGCGGCACCGGCCTGGACGTCAAGCGCTTCTACCTGACCGTCGACCACAAGTTCAACGACATCTGGTCGGCCAACCTGACCACCGACTTCCAGTACAGCTCGGCCATCGGCAACACCGAACTGTTCGTCAAGAAGGCCTACGTGCAGGGCAGCTTCGACCCGGCCTTCAACCTGCGCGTCGGTGCCGCCGACATGCCGTGGATCCCGTACGTCGAGAAGTTCTATGGCATGCGTTATGTCGAGAACACGCTGACCGACCGCCTGAAGTACGGCAACTCGTCCGACTGGGGCCTGCATGGCTTCGGCAACCTGGGCAACAACTTCAACTACGCCGTGTCGGTCGTGTCCGGCGCCGGCTACAAGAACCCGACCCGCAGCAAGGGCATGGACGTGGAAGGCCGCGTGGCCTACACCCCGAACGAGAACTTCGTGGTGGCCGTGGGTGGCTACAGCGGCAAGCTGGGCAAGGAAACCGACATCCAGAGCGCCGAGAACACCTACACCCGTGCCAACGCGATGGTGGCCTACGCCGACAGCGACTTCCGCGTCGGCGGCGAGTACTTCCAGGCCAAGAACCTCAACAACGTGATGACCGTTGCCACCGACAAGTCCAGCGGCTGGTCGGTGTGGGGCAGCGTGCGCGTCACCGACGGCGGTATCAACGTGTTCGGTCGTTACGATGACACCGACGTCAGCAAGACCCTGGACCCGACCCTGAGCGACAAGTACTGGAACGTGGGCGTCGAGTTCCCGGTCATGAAGAACCTGAAGCTGTCGACCGTGTACAAGTACACGCACCTGGCCAACGCCGGCGACAAGAAGAACGACAAGACCAAGGAATTCGGCGTGTGGGGCGATCTGTCGTTCTGATCTCCTGAAGCACCCTTGTCCATGTACGCGGACGGCGGGCCTTGTGCCCGCCGTCTTCGTTTCGTCACAACACAATCCGGGTCACGCTTCGGCCGGCGTCTTTTCCTTGAACCGGCACAGGTCGGCGATCACGCAGCCCGGGCAATCCGGCTTGCGCGCCTTGCACACATAACGGCCGTGCAGGATCAGCCAGTGATGCGCGTCGAGCAGGAACTCGGCCGGGATCACCTTCACCAGCGTGTCTTCCACTTCGCGCACATTCCTGCCTGGAGCCAGGCCGGTACGGTTGGAGACGCGGAAGATATGCGTATCCACCGCCATCACCGGCTCGCCGAACGCGGTGTTGAGGACCACGTTGGCGGTCTTGCGGCCGACACCGGGCAGCGCTTCCAGCGCTTCGCGGTCGCGCGGCACTTCGCCGCCGTACTTCTGCAGCAGGATCGCGCAGGTGGCGATCACGTTCTTAGCCTTGGCGTTGAACAAGCCGATGGTGGAGATGTACGGCTTCAGGCCATCCTCGCCGAGCGCCAGGATCGTCGCCGGGGTGTTGGCGACCGGGAACAGGCGACGCGTGGCCTTGTTGACGCCGACGTCGGTCGCCTGCGCCGACAGCGCCACGGCCACCAGCAGCTCGAACGGCGAGCTGTACTCCAGTTCGGTTTTGGGGTGCGGGTTGAGCTCGCGCAGGCGGGTGAACATTTCCACCACGTCGGCGCGCGGCATGCGGCCGCCGCGCCGCGCCGGTGCGCGGGCCGTCTTCTTCACGGTGGCCATTACGGCTCCTTGCCGGTGGCGCGGGCCTTGGCCCGGGCGAGAATCGCGGCGGCCGCAGCGGGCAGGGCGGGCTTCACGTCCGGCGCCGGGGCCGGGGTGCGACGCGCATCGCGCTCGGCCTCGCGCCGGGCCAGGCGCACCGCGCGGGCGCGGTAGCGTTCGCGTGCGGCCCAGGCCGCCTGCAGCTGCTGCTGGGCCTGGCACAGGCGCTGCGGAAGGTCCGGATGACCGGGGAGCAGTTGCTCGTCGCCGGCACGGGCGACATAGTCCATCAGCCCGGCCTGCAGGGCGCCGTCGAGATCGTCTGCCTGGACCCGGGCGAACAGCTGCGCGGGGTTGGGTCGGGATGCCATGGCGTCAGCGGTTCTGGAACGCCGGCGGACGGCGCTGCAGGAACGCGCTGGTGCCTTCGCGCATGTCCTCGGTGGCAAACAGCAGGCCAAACTGCGCGCTTTCATACTCCAACCCGGCTTCCAGGCTGCATTCGCCGCCCACGTGCACCGCATCGAGCAGCCCACGCAGGGCCAGCGGCGCCGAGCGTGCCAGCTGTCGGGCAATGTCCTGCACGCGATTGTCCAGCGCGTCGGCGGGCACGACTTCGTTGACGATGCCCAGTTCCAGCGCACGCGCGGCGTCGATCGGCGCCCCCAGCAGGCACAGCTCCAGGGTGGCGGCGCGGCCGCACAGGCGCAGCAGGCGCTGGCTGCCGCCAAAGCCGGGGATCAGGCCGAGGTTGATTTCCGGTTGGCCGACCTTGGCGGTATCGGCGGCGATGCGCAGGTGGCAGGCCATCGCCAGTTCCAGGCCGCCGCCCAGCGCAAACCCGTTCACGCGTGCGATGACCGGCTTGGGCATCCGCTCGATCTGGCGCATCAGGGCCTGGCCCAGCAGTGAGAAATCACGTCCCTGAACGGCGCTCAGGGTATTCATCTCGGCGATGTCCGCCCCGGCCACGAAGGCCTTCGGGCCGGCCCCGGTCAACACCACCACGCGCACCTGTGGATCGGCAGCGGCCTCGCCGAAGGCGTCGGCCAGGGCCTGCAGGGTGGCGGCGTTGAGGGCGTTGAGCTTGTCCGGGCGCTGGACGGTCACGGTGCGGATGGCGCCGTCGTCGGTGACAGCGATCAGGGCATCGGCCACGGGGAAACTCCTGGAACGTTAAAAAAAAGTGATATTGAACTCTGCAAACGCAGACGGGTCATAGCCTGCATCGTGAGTGGCGGTTACACGTTGCGCCCGTTATCCTAACCCGTCGCCTCAGGGCGGCGCAGAACGTCCCTGAGTTACCACCCCTGGAGAACTGTTTGATGAAGTTGCGTTCTATCGCGGTCGCCGTCGCGGCCCTGGCCCTGACGGGCAATGCCTTCGCCCAGGACGTCTCGTCCGAAAAGGGCAAGCTGAGCTACTACTTCGGTTACGACTACGGCAACAACCTGGCGGAGCTGACCGGTCGTGGTGAGCAGCTGGACATCAACTCGGTGGTGAAGGGCCTGCAGGATGCCTACGCCAAGAAGCAGCCGGCGATCACCGCCGAGCAGCTGAAGCCGGCCGTTGAAGCGTTCCAGAAGCGCGAGCAGGGCCGTGCCCAGGCTGCCAAGGCCGAGTACGAAAAGGCGGCTGCCGAAAACAAGACCAAGAGCGATCAGTTCATCGCGGCGAACAAGGCCAAGGCCGGCGTGCAGTCCCTGCCGAGCGGCGTCCAGTACCGCGTGATCGAAGCCGGCAAGGGTGCCAAGCCGACCCAGGCCAGCACCGTGCAGCTGGAAGTGGCCGGTCCGTTCCCGTACGGCCAGCGCCCGACCGAAGCCCGCCCGGCCCAGCAGATCCCGTCGATCAAGGTCAGCGAAGTCGAAATGAAGGCCATGCGCGAGACCCTGCTGCAGATGCCGGCCGGCTCGAAGTGGGAAGTCACCCTGCCGCCGGACCAGGCCTACGGTGCCGACCCGCGCACCCCGTTCCCGCCGAACGTGGCTGTGCAGTTCGAGATCAAGCTGGTCAGCGTCAAGTAAATCGAAGCAGCAAACGAAACGCGCCGGTGATTCCACCGGCGCGTTTCTGTTTGCGCAGTGCGCTGCGTGCCGCATCATCGCGCGCAAATTCAGCCCGATCGCGCTACTGTTGCCGGGTGCAAACAATGGAAGAATCGGCGCGTGTTGTCGCAAGTCCCTGCATCGGAGTGTGCACGCTGGATCCGCACCGGCAATGTACCGGCTGCGCGCGGCATATCGATGAGATCGCGCGGTGGTCGTCGATGAGCAACGAGGAACGCAGTCGCATCCTGCATCGCGTGCAGCCCCTGCGCCAGCAACTGCAGCAGTCGCTGCGCGGTTCGCTGGCCGACCACGAACGGCTGATGCGCGCGCTGCACCCGCTGGCCGAACCGCCGGTCGGCGACGGCTGGAACCGCAGCGAGCTGATCGACCTGCTGCCGCCCGGGCCGCCAGTGGAAGCGGCAGTGCTGGCCGGCATCGTGCCGCGTGCCAACGGCGCGCAGGTGATCCTCACCCGTCGCACCGAAACCCTGCGCACGCACGGGGGCCAGGTCGGATTCCCCGGCGGCCGCACCGAGCCTGACGACCGCGACGCGCTGGCGGCCGCACTGCGCGAGAGCCAGGAAGAAATCGCATTGGCGCCCGGCCAGGTGCAGGCGCTGGGGTATCTCGATCCTTTCGTGACGATCACCGGCTACCGGGTCACGCCGGTGGTGGCGGTGGTCGATCCGGATTTCGTGCCGGTGCCGCAGCCCAGTGAGGTGGCCGAGGTATTCGAGGTGCCACTGGATTATCTGATGGCGCCCGACAGCCTGCGCCAGGTCGAAATCACGCATCGCGGCCGGGTTCGACACGTCCTGGAGTATGGCTGGCCGGGCCAGCGCATCTGGGGCGCGACCGCCGCCATTCTCTACAACCTGCGTCGCCGCCTGGAGCAAGTGCAATGAAGCCGATCGATCCGCCGTGGACCCCCCTGGTCGATGTCGCCACCCTGGCCGCCACGCTGGGTGACGGCGTGCGCGTGGTCGATGCGCGCGCCACCGCCAGCACTGCCGTGCGCGTGGTGGATGCGCGTGCTTCGCTGGCCGACCCGCAGGCGGGAAGCAGCCAGTATCTGGCCGGCCATATCCCGGGTGCGGTGCATGCCGATCTCAATCGTGACCTGTCCGATCTGTCGCGCGTCGGCCACGGTCGCCATCCGCTGCCGGACAGCGATGCCTTCGCCGCGAAGCTCGGCCAGTGGGGTATCGGTCCTGACACCCAGGTGGTGGTCTACGACGGCAGCGACGGCAGCATGGCTGCCTCGCGCCTGTGGTGGCTGCTGCGCCTGATCGGGCACACCCGGGTGGCCGTGCTCGATGGCGGCATCGCCGCCTGGCAGGCCGCCGGTCACGCGCTGGCGAGCGGGCCGGCTGAAGTGACGGCGTTACCTGCCTACCCGGGCCGTTTCGACACCACGCAGATCGCCAACGCTGATGAAATCAGTGCACGGCTGAAGCACGCGCCGGGCTGGCTGGTCGATGCCCGCGCAGGCGAACGCTTCCGCGGTGAAGTCGAGCCGCTGGACCCGGTGGCCGGGCATGTGCCGGGCGCAGTCAATCGCCCGTTTGCGCTGAACGTGCTCGACGGCCGCCTGCGCGACCCACAGGCGCTGCGCGCCGAACTGCAGGGCGTGATCGGCAATCGCGATCCGCAGCAGGTGGTGCTGATGTGCGGCTCGGGCGTGACCGCCTGCCACCTGCTGCTGGCGATGGAAACGGCCGGCCTCTCCGGCGCACGCATCTATGCCGATTCCTGGAGCGGCTGGGTGAGCGACAGCAGCCGCCCGGTGGCGACCGGCGCCTGAGCCGCGCGGGGTCGGATCCGTTTTCCAACGGAGAACGGTTCTGACCCCATCAACCGAAAATCGGGTCAGAGCCCGTTGCGTAGCAACGGGATCCGACCCCGTGTCGATTCGAAGGATCGCGGAGAACTGTCGAAGGCGGGGTGGGGCCGGTTGCGGGGGCGTGAGCCGCATGGATGCGGCGACCGAGCTTACATGGGTGAGGGCGCTTTGCTTGCGAAGCACTGCTTCGCAAGCGCCCGAACGCCCAGCCGCCAGCGGCTGGGCCGGGCCCCGGAGGGGGACTTGCAGCGGCCCCCGCAACCGGAGCCACCCCGCCATCCCTCGGAATGCCAGCTCTTGACGTTGACGTTGCCTCTGCAGGTGCAGGGCGCAGCCCTGCAAACACTTACCCAACCGGCTGCAGCGGCACCTTCGCCAGCACCCGCGCCCACGGGAACAGCGGCCCCGGGTCGCGCTTGCGCGCCACCGTCAGTGCCGCATCATCGCTGGCCGGCACCTGCTCCAGGTCCAGCTGGTCATGCCCGGCAATCCGCTGCAGCGACGGATAGCGCACCACCAGCGCCTGCAGCAGCCGCTCCAGCGCTTCCAGCTGCGCCTCGGTGTAGGCCTCGTCCATCGCCTGGTGACGGCTGTCGAACCAGTGCGGGTAGCGCCCGGTATTGACCAGCTCGATGCCCAGCGTATGCGCGTTCATGCCGCGCACGTGGTGGGCCACGCGTTCGGGCGCAACGTACTGCACCACGCTGCCATCGCGGTCGATGTAGAAGTGCCCGCTGTTGCCGGCACCGCTGTCATACAGCACGCGCTCGCCGTACTCGCGGGCCGTCGCCAGATCGGGCAGCTCGGTGCAGTGGATCACCACCATCTCCAGCGTGGCCGGATCGCGCAGCGGCAGTCGGTCGTGGTAGGGCAGGGGCTGCAGCTGCAGGCCGGGCAGGAGCGGGTTGGGCATCCGGCGATGCTAGCATTGCGGCATGAACCTGCCTTCTCTTTCCTGGTTGGCCCGCGCCCACGGAGCGCGCGCATGAGCCGCGGTCACTGCATCCTGTCCCATGGCTTCGAGAGCGGTCCGGAGGCAACCAAGGTCACCGCGCTGGCCGAGGTGGCGCAACGCCTGGGCTGGACCCACGAGCGCCCCGACTACACCGACCTGGACGCGATGAGCGAGGTCAGCCGGGTGGGCGACGTGCCGACCCGCCTGCGTCGCTTGGTTGAACGCGCCGCCATCGCTGCCCGGCAGGGGCCGGTGGTGCTGGCCGGCTCCAGCCTGGGCGCCTACATCTCCGCCATCGCCTCGTTGCAGGTACCGGTCGCCGGCCTGTTCCTGATGGTGCCGCCGACCACGATGGGCCCGATGCCGGCGCTGGACGCCGCCGCCGTGCCGACCACCGTGGTCCAGGCCTGGCATGACGATGTGGTTCCGGCCGCCGGAGTGATCGCCTGGGCGCAGGCGCGTTCGGCGCAGCTGCTGCTGGTCGACGATGGGCACCGCCTCGAGCGCCACGTGGAGGCTTCCGCGCAGGCCTTCGAGCGCCTGCTGCGGCAACTGTGAAGCCCGGGCGCACGGCGCGCCCGCCCGCATTGACTACAATGGCACCCCCGCCGCCCCCGGCCCGGCCCCTGTGCCGCGCCCGACCACCTGCGAACCGATCCCGTGAAATTCTTCGTCTCCTGCGCCAAGGGCCTGGAATACCTGCTTGCCGATGAACTGTCGGCCCTGGGCCTTGGCAAGGCCACCGCCACCATTGCCGGCGTCAACGCCGAGGGCGAACTGGCGCAGGCGCTGCGGATCGTGATGTGGTCGCGCCTGGCCAGCCGCGTGCTGTGGCCGATCGACGAGTTCGAGTGCCCGGACGAGCAGGCCCTGTATGACGGCGTGCGCGCGCTGCCGTGGCACGAGCACATCACGCCGGAGATGACCCTGGCGGTGGACGCGCATGTGTCCGGCGACAAGATCACCCACGCGCGCTTTGCCGCGCAGCGGATCAAGGATGCCATCGTTGACCGCATGCGCGATGAAGGCCTGGAGCGGCCCTCGGTCAACACCGATCTGCCCGACGTGCGCGTCAACCTCTCGCTGCGCAAGGGCCGCGCCTCGCTGTCGATCGACCTCGGTGGCGGCCCGCTGCATCGCCGGGGCTGGCGCGGTGCCGCCCACGAGGCGCCGCTGAAGGAAAACCTGGCCGCTGCGCTGCTGCTGCGCGCGCAATGGCCGCGCCTGCATGCCGCCGGTGGTGGCCTGCTGGACCCGATGTGTGGCAGCGGCACGCTGCTGATCGAAGGCGCACTGATGGCCGCCGATGTTGCCCCTGGCCTGATGCGCCATGGCAGCTTGCCGCCCAGCCGCTGGCTGGGCTTCGACAAGGCGGCCTGGAAGTCCATCCAGAGCGAAGCACGTGAGCGTGAAGCGGCCGGCCTGGCCGCGCTGAAGCCGGTCATCCACGGCAGCGACATCGACCCGGCCGCGATCCAGGCGGCCCGTGAGAATGCAGAGGTCGCCGGCGTCGCCCACGCGATCCGCTTCACCCGCGCCGATGTCGCCGACCTGGCCGCGCCGGAACAGGAGATCGGTGCGGTGGTCTGCAACCCACCGTACGACGAGCGCCTGGCCGCCGATCCGGCGTTGTACCGCGCACTGGGCAATGCCTTGCAGAAAGCGGTGCCGCAGTGGCGCGCCAGCCTGCTGTGTGGCAACGACGAACTGGCCTTTGCGACCGGCCTGCGCGCCAGCAAGAAGTACCAGATGTTCAACGGTGCGCTGGAATGCGCGCTGATCGTCTGCGATCCGATTGCCGTGCCGGGCCGTGATCCGGCCCAGCCGCGCGAGCTGAGCGAAGGCGCGCAGATGGTGGCCAACCGGCTGCGCAAGAACCTGAAGAAGTTCAAGAGCTGGCGTGCCCGCGAGGACATCACCTGCTTCCGCGCCTACGACGCCGACCTGCCGGAGTACGCGGCGGCCATCGATGTCTACGAGGAAGACGGGGGCAGGCGGCGCACCTTCCTGCATGTGCAGGAATACGCGGCACCGGCGGCGATTCCCGAGAACGACGTGCGCCGCCGCCGCAACGAGTTGCTGGCCGCCGCGCGCGAAGTTTTCGGCGTGCCACCGGAACAGGTGTCGATGAAGTCGCGCGAGCGCGGCAAGGGCGGCAGCAAGTACGGCCGCTTCGAGCAGCGTGACGAGTTCATCGTGGTGCGCGAGAACCATGCACTGCTGCAGGTGAACCTGTTCGACTACCTGGACACCGGCCTGTTCCTCGACCACCGTCCGCTGCGCCGGATGATGGCCGAGCAGGTGCGCGGTAAGCGTTTCCTCAACCTGTTCTGCTATACCGGCGTGGCCAGCGTGCAGGCCGCCGTGGCCGGTGCCGCCAGCACCACCAGCGTCGACCTGTCGGCAACCTACCTGCAGTGGTGCTACGACAACCTGGCGTTGAACGGGCAGGGCGGCAACCAGCACCTGCTGGTGCAGGCCGATGCGATGGCCTGGCTGGAGGGCGACCGTGGCCAGTACGACGTGATCTTCTGTGATCCGCCGACCTTCTCCAACTCCGCCCGCGCCGACGATTTCGACGTGCAGCGCGAACAGGTGAAGCTGCTGCGGGCGGCCGTGGCGCGGCTGGCACCGGGTGGCGTGCTGTACTTCTCCAACAACTTCCGCCGCTTCAAGCTGGAAGAAAATGCGATCGCCGAATTCGCCCAGTGCCGCGAGATCACCGCACGCACCCTCGGCCCGGATTTCGAACGCAACGCGCGCATCCACCGCGCGTGGGAACTGAAGCGGTTGGGGTGAGGCGACGCCCGGGGCCCGAGCCCTTGCGCTGCACGCAAGGGCTCCGACCCCGGTGGCTCTGTTACAGCACCGCCACCAGCAGCCCGGCCACCGGCAGCACGATCGCCAGCGGCGCGATCCAGTTCGGCCGGTACGGGTACAGCCCGAACGACAGCGCCACGCCGCCCAGTGTCATCGTGCCCAGCCACAGCACCGGGCCCATCGCCCAGCCGTGGTCGGCCACGCACACCGCGAACGCCGCCGTCAGCAGCGTCCAGCCCAGCAGCCGCCATTGCGTGCGCCGTGCCAGCGTGGCCGCGGCCTTGCCGTGCAGGTCGTGCTGGTGCCTTTCCATCGCCAGCGACAGGGCGGTGAACGCCGAGAACGACAGGGTCAGCGCCAGCAGCATCATGCGCGGGCTCCCGCTTCGGTCGCGTCCACGGGTGCCTTCGACACAGCGGCGGTGGCCGCGCGCTTCTTCTTCTCGGCCGCACTCAACGGTGGCGTCCAGCGCTGCATGCGCCAGCCACACAGGGCCAGCATCGCCCCGAACGCGAGCATCGACAGATCAAAGCCGGCCAGTGCCCAGTCGCCGTTGCGCAGGGTCACGCCGAGGTGGGCGTGCGTGGTCATTGCATTGATGACCGGCACCAGCGTGAATGCGGCCGCACCCAGATACAGCTGCCAGGCCCACATCATCCGCTTCGGCCAGAGGAAGGCGGCCAGCAGCGCGCCGCCCCAGGCGCAGAAGAACACGTTGGCCTCCGCGCTGGAGCGTTCGGCAATGTCCAGCGGCAGCAGGCGATTGCCCCAGAAATAGGCCGCGAACGCGATCGGCAGGCCCGCCACGGTGCCGATGTTCAGCGCATCGACCAGGCGCAGGCCAAAGCCGGTGCGTCCACTCTTGGCGTGCTTCGGCCGTTCCTTCACCGCCCACAGCACCACGCCACTGGCCACCATCAGGCAGCCGACCAGGCCGGACAGGAAGAACAGGGCACGCAGGCCCCAATCGGCGAAGCGCGCCAGGTGCAGGCCGTACAGCACGCCGCGGGTCGCCGTGGCACCGCCGGAAGGCGGCGTTTCCGCCAGCAGCGTGCCGTTGACCATGTCGTAGCGCACGGCCGGGGTATCGGTGGACAGGCGCTTGCCGTCGCGTTGGCGGATGTCGATCACCGCATTGGCCGCCCCCGGGTTGGACACGGTGAAGCCGGCCACTTCCACGCCACGCCAGTGCGCACGTGCGCTGTCCAGCAGCTGTGCGATCGGCAGCGGCGCGGCGCGTCCTTCGGCCGGTGCAGTCACCTCCGGCATGCCACCGAAGGCCTCGCTGAAGAACGCGTCCTCGTCCTGCGGGTAGGCCACCTTCACCCCCCACGGCAGGTACATGACCATCAGGGTGACGATGCCGGTATAGGTGATCATCGCGTGGTAAGGCAGCGCCATCACCGCACTGACGTTGTGGAAATCCAGCCAGGAACGCAGGCCCTTGTCCTTGCGGAAGGTGAAGAAGTCCTTGAAGATTTTCTTGTGGGTGATGACGCCGGTGATGATCGCCACCAGCATGAACATCGCGCAGAAGCCGACCAGGTAGCGCGCCCACAGCACCGGGATGTAGTGCAGGTCGAAGTGCAGGCGGTAGAAGAAGTCACCGCCGCGGGTTTCGCGGGCTTTCAGCGCCTGGCCACTGTTCGGGTCCAGCGTGGCTTCGCCGAAACCACCGCGACGGCCACGACTGGGGTCGGCCTGCTCCGGCGGCAGCCGCCAGAACATCTGCATGGCCGGGTTGCGCGGCTGCGGCAGGGTAACGAACCAGTTCCCGGCCTGGGCCGCGTTGACCTGCAGGTAGTCGACGGCGCGCTGCGCGGCGACGTCGATGCTGACGTTGCTGGAGGGCAGCTCCGGGCGCATCCAGCGGCTGATTTCCTCGCGGTAGTAACTGGCGGTGCCGGCCATGAAGATCAGCAGCAGCAACCAGCCGACCAGCAGGCCGGTCCAGGTGTGCAGCCAGGCCATCGATTGGCGGAATCCGTTCTTCATGCCCAGGCCCCCAGCAGCCGGGCGACGGCCGCCATCAGCAACGCCGGCGCCAGGATGCCGGCCCAGGCGCGCAGCGCGCTGCGGGTGGCAAACGCCCACAACGCCGCGCAGGCGGCCACCAGGATGGCCAGCAGCATGCCGGTCAGCACGGCCTGGCCGCGGGGGCCGGGCAGTGCCACCGCGCAGAACACGCTGGTGGCCGAAGCCAGTGCGTAGCCGCCGAAGATCGCGGCCAGCGAGCGTGACAGCACGCCCCAGCGGGGATTGGAGAACAAGGGGCGGGCGGTTGCGGGCGAGCGGTCCACGGCGTTCCTGAAGATGGAAGGGAGGAGGGAACGCGCCGCGGCCTCCTTGCGCCCTGCGCATGTGGCCGAGCGAGGTCCCGTCAACGGAGCACTGCCCGCGCCGGCGGGCAGTCCTGGGTGGGAGGCAGGCGGGCAAGGGATGCGTCTTCCGCACCCGTCCGCCCAAGTGCACGACCCATCAGCAAATGATAGGCATTCGCATTTCGTGAATCAAGCATGACGCCGCCAGCGGGCGGTGGTGGCTAGAACCTGAAGACGACGGTTGCCGCATGCAGCAGCAGGCCGATCAGACCGCCGACCAGCGTGCCATTGAAGCGGATGAACTGCAGGTCGCGACCCACGCTCAGTTCCAGCTGCTCGACCAGATGGCGCTCGTCCCAGCCCTTCACGGTCTGCGCGATATGCGTGGTCACCCCTTCGCGCAGGCGGCCGGTCAAGCGCTGCGCCCCTTCCAGCAGGTGCTGGTTCAGCGCCTCGCGCAGCGCCGGGTCGGCCTGCAGGCTGCTGCCGAGCGACGCCAGGCTGCGCTGCAGGTGACCGACCAGCGCCGAGTCTTCGCGCTGCAGGTCGGCGCGCAGGCTGGCGTGGATCCGTGCCCACAACCCCTGCACGTAGTCCTGCAGGGCGGGGTGGTCGATCATGTCCTGCTTGAGCTGTTCGATGCGTTCGGCCAGCGCCGGGTCCGCGCGCAGGCGCTGTACGTAATTCTGCAGCCAGGCCTCGTAGTCCTGGCGCAGCGGATGCTGCGGCTCGGCCAGCACCTGCTGCAGTTCCTCCAGTACCGCGCGTGCCAGGCGCTCGGCCAGGCTGTCGCCGATCTCGTCGATCGGCTTGACCCAGTTCACCGTGCTCGACAGGGTCGGCCATTCGCGCTGGATGTAGCCCACGATCAGCTGCGAGGCGCGCTCTTTCACCTGCGGCTGTTCCAGCCAACGGCCGAGCCGCTGCAGGCCCTCGTCCAGCACCCGCTGGTGGCGCCCGTCGGCGGTCAGCAGGGCCAGCAGTTCACCGGCGGTGGCGGCGGCATTCCACTGCCGCAGCTGCTGCACCACGAAGGCATGCAGCTGCCGGCGCACCGCGGTTTCATCGAAGAAATCCAGCGCCTGCAACGCCCAGCCGCGGGCCATGTCGGCCAGCATCCGTGAGCGCGCCGGATCGGCCAGCCAACTGCCGAGGCGGCTGGCCGGGTCGAACACCTGCAGCTTGGCCAGCAGCACGCCCGGCTCCAGGAACTGGTCGCGCACGAACAGCGCCAGGCTGTCGCCGATGCGCTCCTTGCTGCGCGGGATGATCGCGGTGTGCGGAATCGGCAGGCCCATCGGCCGCCGGAACAGCGCGACGACCGCGAACCAGTCGGCCAATGCGCCCACGGCTGCCGCTTCGCAGAAGGCCGAGACCCAGGCCCAGATGCCGCGCTCGCCCTGCCAGTGGCTGACCGCGAAACCCGCCAGCATCAACAGCAGCAGGCCCAGTGCGAGGGCTTTCAGGCGCCGCAGCTGGGCGCGGCGCGGATCGTGGACAGGCGTCATGCCGGAAGTCTACCTGCCCGTGGATGAGCGCCAGGTAGTGCCGGCCGCTGGCCGGCATCTTCAGTTCACCCGATACCTTCATGGGGTTGCCGGCCAGCGGCCGGCACTACCTGCTTGCGCAGCGCGGCCAGCTGCGCGCGCAGGGTATCGTTTTCGCGGGTCAGCGCGACCACGCGACGGCGCAGTGCCGCTGCATCCTCGCCCAGCTGCTCCAGCGCCGACAGGACCTCGGCGTCGCGGCTGGCGATCTCGTCCTCGCTGGGCTCTTCGAAATCCATCTCGGCCGCGTCCGGCTTCGGTGCGCGCGGCTTGCGCTTGGATTCACGCACGCGCTTGGCAGCCTGCTTCAACTCGTCCTTGCCACCGGCCGCGGCCGCGCGCTGCTGGTCCTCGGGCAGGTCGGCCACGGCGGCGGCGGCGCTGATCGAGATCACGCCGGCCTTCACCGCTTCGACCACTTCGGGCGCGGCCTGGGCGTGGATGCGCTCGATCATGCCGACCTGGCTGGTGCTCAGCTTGGCCTCGCGGGCCAGCTCGGCGCGGCTGATCTTCGGTGCCGGCTCCCACGGCGGGCTGTCTTCGCCCTCGTCGGCAACGTCAGCGGTGCCATCGCTCTCGCGCTGCAGCTGCGCCTGCTCGACCTGCTTGCGGGCGGCCAGGATGTCGCGCTTGCGCAGCGCCAGCACGCCGCGCTGGAAGTCGGACACGCTGCGCCGGCCCAGGTGCTGCTCGATCATCCACAGATGCACGTCTTCCATGCTCTGGAAGCGGGTGTTCTGCACGGTGTTGAAGGGCAGGCCATGCTTCTGGCAGATGCCGAAACGGTTGTGGCCGTCGACCAGTACGTTGCCCCACAGCACCAGTGCGTCACGGCAGCCTTCGGCCAGGATGCTGCGCTCCAGCGCGTCATGTTCGTCCGCGGTCAGCGGGTCGATGTAGGCCTTGAGTTCTTCTTTGACGACGATATCCATGGGCACGGCAGCGAGCAGGAGCGGAACCGCCCATTGTACCTGCTCGCCACCGCCGGCCCGGCTCAGGCAGTGGCCCGGATCATCTCGCCCAGGGTGCCGGTGATCTGGTCGATCTGCGCCTTGTCCACGATCAGCGGCGGCGACAGCGCGATGATGTCGCCGGTGCAGCGCACCAGCAGCCGGCCGTCGTGGAAGCAGCGCCGGTAGACCTCGTAGCCCCGGCTGCCGGGTGCATCGCGGCGCGGCGCCAGCTCGACCGCGCCGACCAGGCCGAAGTTGCGGATGTCGATCACGTTGGGCAGGCCCTGCAGCGCATGCAGCCGTTGCTGCCAGTACTCGCCCAGCTCGATGGCGCGCTCGAACAGGCGTTCCTCGGCGTAGACGTCCAGTGTCGCCAGCGCCGCGGCGCAGGCCAGCGGGTGCCCGGACCAGGTGTAGCCGTGGAACAGCTCGATGGCTTGCGGCGGCGCCTGCATCAGCCCGGCATGCACCGCATCGGCCACCAGTACGCCGCCCAGTGGCACCGCGCCATTGCTGACCGCCTTGGCGAACGTCAGCAGGTCCGGGGTGACCCCGAAACGCTGCGCGGCGAAGGGCATGCCGACACGGCCGAAACCGGTGATGACCTCGTCGAACACCAGCAGGATGCCGTGCTGGTCGCACAGCTCGCGCAGGCGCTGCAGGTAGCCTGGCGCGGGCAGGATCACCCCGGCCGAACCGGCAATGGGTTCGACGAACACTGCGGCGATGGTGGAGGCGTCATGCAGTGCGATCAGTCGTTCCAGGTCGTCGGCCAGCTCCGCGCCCTGGCGTGGCAGGCCCTTGCTGAAGGCATTGCGCTGCAGATCCAGGGTGTGCCGCAGGTAGTCCACACCGCCCAGTTGCAGGGCGAACGACTTGCGGTTGTTGGGCAGTCCGCCCAGCGCCATGCCGCCGAAGCCGACGCCGTGGTAGGCCTTCTCGCGGCTGATGAAACGGGTGCGCTGGCCTTCGCCACGCTGGCGATGGTAAGCCAGCACGATCTTCATCGCGGTATCCACCGCCTCGGAGCCGGAGCTGGTGAAGAACACATGGTTGAGCGGCCCCGGCGCCAGCGCGGCCAACCGCTGCGCCAGTGCGAACGCGGGCGGCGAGCCCATCTGGAAGGCGGGTGAGTAGTCCAGCGTGCGCGCCTGCTCGACGATGGCCTCGACGATGCGGGGGCGGGCATGGCCGGCATTGCAGCACCACAGGCCGGCGGTGCCGTCGAGGATCTGGCGGCCTTCGACATCCTCGTAGTGCATGCCCTCGGCACGTACCAGTACACGCGGGGCGGCCTTGTACTGGCGGTTGGCGGTGAACGGCATCCAGTACGCCTCCAGTGATTCCGGGCGCTGGGTAGCCAGGTCG
Source organism: Stenotrophomonas sp. YJH_SMC_10 (assembly GCF_059371555.1). NCBI lineage: Bacteria > Pseudomonadati > Pseudomonadota > Gammaproteobacteria > Lysobacterales > Lysobacteraceae > Stenotrophomonas > Stenotrophomonas sp. YJH_SMC_10. The sequence goes on from NZ_JCAFUS010000002.1 coordinate 406,844, forward strand.
TGCAGGTCGCTCGCGGGATGCTTCATGCCGGCTCCGTCGGGTCCGATGGGGTGAATGTAGCGCAGCCACGTCACGGTGGAGTCGCGGCCACGCCGGTATAACCGGGGCGACTGTTCCGAGGAGCCGACATGGCCGACTTTCCTGACCGCAGCCACTGGCAGGTGCTGTCGCAGCAGCTTTCGATGCCCGGACAGGCCTTCATCGATGGCCGCTACACCGACGCCGCCAGCGGCGCCCGCTTCGACTGCATCAGCCCGATCGATGGCCGCGTACTGGGAGCGGTTGCCGACTGCGATGCGCAGGACGTGGAGCGTGCGGTGCTGGCGGCGCGGCGTGCCTTCGAGGCCGGCCACTGGTCGCAGGCCAGCCCGGCCCACCGCAAGCGGGTGCTGCTGGCCTTGGCGGCCCTGGTGGAGAAACACGCGGACGCGCTGGCGCTGCTGGAAACCCTGGACATGGGCAAGCCGGTGCGCGACGCGCGCCGCATCGATCTGCCCGCTGTGGTGCGCTGCCTGGGCTGGACCGCCGAAGCGGTGGACAAGCTGTACGGCGAAATCGCACCCACCGGCCTGCATGAGCTGGGGCTGGTCACGCGCGAGCCTGCCGGCGTGGTGGCGGCGATCGTGCCGTGGAATTTCCCGCTGCTGATGGCCTGCTGGAAGATCGCACCGGCGCTGGCCATGGGCAATTCGGTGGTGCTCAAGCCTTCGGAGCGGTCGCCCCTGACAGCGCTGCGGTTGGCTGCGCTGGCCGCCGAGGCGGGCCTGCCGGACGGGGTGCTGAACGTGCTGCCCGGCCAGGGCGCGCGGGTCGGCGAGCCGCTGGCCCTGCACATGGACGTGGACGTGCTGGCCTTCACCGGTTCCACGGCCACGGGCGCGAAGCTGCTGCAGTATTCAGGGCGATCCAACCTCAAGCGGGTCTGGCTGGAGTGCGGTGGCAAGAGCCCGCACGTGGTGTTCGCCGACGCTCCCGATCTGGACGCCGCCGCCAAGTCGGTGGCCCAGGGCATCTTCTTCAACCAGGGCGAAGTCTGCACCGCCGGCTCGCGGCTGCTGGTACAACGCTCGATCCGCGAGGATTTCGTGCACCAGGTGGTTGCCTACGGCCAGCGCATGCAGCCCCGCCATCCACTGGACGCCGATGCACCGATGGGTGCGCTGGTCGACGCCGCGCACGTGGAGAAGGTGCTGGCCGATATCACGCGCGCCGAAGGCGAGGGCGCTCGCCTGCTGCTGGGCGGCCGTCGGGCCGACGTGGAAGCCGGAGGCTGCTATGTGCAGCCCACGGTGTTCGACCAGGTGCGTCCGGACCACGCGTTGGCACGCGAGGAGGTGTTCGGGCCGGTGCTGGCCGTACTGGGCTTCGAGGATGAGTCTGAAGCCGTGCGCGTGGCCAACGACAGCCGCTACGGCCTGGCGGCGGGCCTGTGGACGCGTGACCTGGGCCGTGCCCACCGCGTCGCGCGCCAGCTGCGTGCTGGCAGCGTGTGGGTGAACGGCTGGGATGGCGGTGACATGACCGCCCCGTTCGGTGGCTACAAGCAGTCCGGCAATGGGCGCGACAAATCACTGCATGCGTTCGACAAGTACAGCGAGATCAAGGCCACCTGGATCCAGTTGTAACGACGCCTGGCATTGCGCTCACCTGCAGGGCGGAGACCTGCTCGACGCTACGGAGGATGGCGCCTGGCCCCCTTGCTGGCATCGGTGTCGGCTGAAACCATCGTCCCGTGCGGCCGCCAGCCCGTGGCAGAATCGGGCGATCCGCCGTTACCCGTGTTGCCGATGTCGACGATCACCGCTGCCGCACCGCCCGTGAATTCTCCCCGCCGCGTCCTGTTGGCCAGCCTGATCGGCACCACCATCGAGTTCTTCGATTTCTACATCTACGCCACGGCGGCCGTGCTGGTGTTCCCGCACCTGTTCTTCCCGGACAGCAGCGAGCAGGCGGCCCTGCTGCAGTCACTGGCGACCTTCGCCGTGGCGTTCATCGCGCGCCCGGTCGGCTCTGCGGTGTTCGGCCATTTCGGTGACCGCATCGGCCGCAAGGCGACGCTGGTCGCGGCGTTGCTGACCATGGGCCTCTCTACGGTGCTGATCGGCCTGCTGCCGACGCACGCACAGATCGGCCTGTGGGCGCCGGCGCTGCTGGCGCTGTGCCGCTTCGGCCAGGGCCTGGGGCTGGGCGGCGAGTGGGGTGGGGCGGTGCTGCTGGCCACCGAGAACGCGCCGCCGGGCAAGCGTGCCTGGTACGGCATGTTCCCGCAGCTGGGCGCGCCGATCGGCTTCCTGTTGTCGGCGGGCATTTTCCTGGTGCTTGGCCGCTGCCTGAGCCAGGATGATTTCCTGCAGTGGGGCTGGCGTATTCCGTTCGTGGCCAGCGCGCTGCTGGTCGGCCTGGGTCTGTGGGTGCGCCTGAACATCCATGAGACGCCCGACTTCAAGCAGGCACTGGAGCGCAAGGCGCCAGTGCGGCTGCCGATGTGGACCGTGCTGCGTGACCATCCGGTGCCGATGCTGCTGGGCACGCTGGGGGCGTTCGCCACCTTCGTGCTGTTCTACCTGATGACGGTGTTCAGCCTTGGCCACGGCACTGCGGTGCTGGGCTACAGCCGCGAGCAGTTCCTGCTGATGCAGATGGCCGGCATGGTGTTCTTCGCACTGGGCATCCCATTGTCGGCACGCTATGGCGACCGCTGGGGCACGCGTCGCACCATGATCGTCGCCAGCGTGCTGATCATCGGCTTCGGCGTACTGTTCGCGCCGTTGTTCCAGCCGCACAGCCCGTGGCTGGTCACCGCTTTCCTGTGCCTGGGCCTGTTCCTGATGGGCCTGACCTACGGCCCCTGCGGCACCTTCCTCGCCGAGATCTACCCGGTGGAAGTGCGTTACACCGGCGCGTCGCTGTCATTCAACCTGGCCGGCATCCTCGGCGCGGCGCCGGCGCCCTACCTGGCCACCTGGCTGGCCGAGCGTTTCGGCCTGGTCGCGGTCGGCTACTACCTGTGCCTCACCGCGGTGGCCACGCTGTGCGCGCTGGTGGCCCTGCACCGGCGCGCGCTGCGGCTCAGCCAAAGAAGCGCTTGAGCGTGCGCCCCAGCCAGCCACCGCCCTGGTGTTCGCGGGCGAACTGGTTCAGGTGTGCCTTGACCTGTTCGGCATACGCCTGGTCGTCGCCACGGATGTGGTTGAACAGCCAGCGCGAGAGCATGGTGCGCAGCTCGTCGCTGATGTCCTCGCCGGCCTGGAAGCGCATGCGGTACTCCGATACCCGCTTGATGAAGACCTCGTGCACGCGCTTGTGCGCGGCACAGAACGGATAGCCCGCTTCCTCCATCAGTTCTTCCTCGAACGCGAAGTGCGACATGGTGTAGTCCACCACTTCGTCGATCACTTCGCCCACTGCCGCACGCTGCATGCTGGCCTGGGCCACGTGCAGGTGGTTGAGCATCTCGATGATGCGGCGGTGTTGTTGGTCGATCACATCGATGCCGATGTTCAGATCGTCCTGCCAGACCAGTAGTGCCATCCCCGGCTCCCCTTCATGCGTATGTCGGGGCTGACTGTAGAGCTGCCGCGGCGGCGCGGCGTTGATCTGGATCAAGGCTGCCCGGTCAGGTCAGCGCGGGCTCGCGCGGGCGCAGCGGGCTGGCCACCGTGGTGCAGCTGACCCGGTTGCGGCCGCCGGCCTTGGCCAGGTACAGCTGGCGGTCGGCTTCGGAGATCAGCCGGTGCAGTGCATCGCGCTGCGGGCGCAGGCAGCACAGGCCGATGCTCACCGTCATGCGCAGGCTGGCGGTGCCGATGTCCACTTCCAGCGCGGCGATGCGCTGGCGCAGTTCCTCGAAGTACAGCAGGGCCTCGTCCTGCTCCATGTCCGGCACCAGCAGGCAGAACTCCTCGCCGCCGAACCGGGCGGTCAGGTCGTGGCTGCGGGCATGCGCGGCCACCGCTCCGGCCACCGCGCGCAGCGCGTCATCGCCGGCTTCGTGACCGTAGGTGTCGTTGATGTGCTTGAAGTGGTCGATGTCGATCATTGCCACCGCCACGCACTGGCCATGCAGCTGCAGCTGCGGCAGCTGGCGCTGGCTCTGTTCCAGGAAGCAGCGGCGGTTCGGCAGGCCGGTGAGGAAGTCGCGGGTGGCCAGGTCCTGCAGGGTGCCGATCAGCTCCAGCTGATCCACGTTCTGCGAGACCCGGCAGAAGAACTCCTCGCGCGAGAACGGCTTGCGCAGGAAGTCGTTGGCGCCGTTCTTCAGGAAGCGCGGAATCAGCGAGGCATCGGTATTGCCGGAAATGCCGATCACCGCCACCTTGTCGCGCGAGCGCAGGGTGCGCAGGCGACGGGTGAACTCCACGCCCTGCATGCCCGGCATTTCCTGGTCGACCACGGCGAGGCGGATCGCAGGATGCGCTTCGATCGCAGCCAGCCCCTCATTGCCATCGGCTGCTTCGTGCACCTCATGGCCATACATGCGCAGCAGGGCGGCGGCATAGCCGCGGGCCGAAGGCGAATCGTCCACCACCAGCGCCGCAATGCGCCGGTTGCGCTCCAGGCGCTGCACCAGCCACACCAGGTAGTCGATGCTGCCCGGCGTGTTCTTCAGCACGTAGTCGATGATCTGCTGCTGCAGTACGCGCTTGCGCAGGTCCTCGTCGTAGACGCTGCTGACCACCACGGTGGGCAGGCCGCGCCTGAGGAAGAACTCGACCACCGCGTCGCGGTCGCCGTCGGCCAGCACCAGCCCGGTCAGTACCAGGAACCAGCCGCCCTCTTCACTGAGCAGGCGGTCGGCCTCGGCCAGGGTGGAAGCGATCACCACCGGCAGTTCCAGGCGCTGCTCGATGGCCTCGCGCAGCATGCTGGTGAAGGCACGGGAGTTTTCGACCAGCAGGATCCGCTGCGGCAGCGGATCGGCCAGGTCGCCATCGACGGCGGCCTGCGGCAGGACGGGCATGATGCGGTGGCTCACGAGGGAGGGACTCGGCACGGATAGCGGCAGTTTCGGGTGCAACTTTAGCGTTGCGCGCCCGATGTGCGTGCAAGAGGCCCGCCGGTCGGACAGACCCCGTAGGTTCACGTGCGTGCTTCAACCGATCCAAGTGAAGTTACGCGCTGTCGGTGACGTCCATCCGCAATAGCAGGCGGGCTCTGGCCACGGAGGGCGCTCGGTGCAATCCGTGCGGGCGCATCGCGCGTTGCGGGCAGTTTCCAGTTCCCCACCGCCAATGTCGTGCAGCGGACACGATTATCCAGATCCTTCGCGATTGTGTGCCGCTCTGTATCAACGGAGTCAGTAGACATATAGTGGTTGCCGCACGTCCGACAGATGCAGCGACGTTATGCGGGGTGCGTCGAGGGCGGCCTCCGGCCACCACTGGAGAATAGTTTCATCGTGCTCACCATTTTCTTTGCCGAGGAGGCAACAGTGCGAATAGTTAACGTTGGAGTGGCGTTGGGAGTGTTCGTGGCCGCAGGTCTGCCGATGTCGGCATTGGCCCAATCCGATGATCACGGCATCAGCATGAGTGGGCAGGGCCTGGGCAAGGCATACCCCGCGGCAACCAATCTGAGCCAGGATCCTGCCTGGCTGGTCTACGGATTCCAGCGTGATGGCATTTCCTACTACCAGGTCAACGATCTTGCTGGCCGGGTAGAAATGATCATCGGCAATGCCGACGGTACATTCTGGGCGTTGCCGGCCGGTGAGACGCAGGTGCCGGTATCGCTGCCCAGCCAGCCGCTGCCGGTACCGGCCAAGGCGACCCGTTCGCTCATCTATCGTGGCAACGGCTTCGCACTGGTGCGATACAGCACGGGTTCCCGCGTGCTCTGGGCGATCGAAACGCAGTAACCAACGATCAGCAGGTGACAGCCGTCGCCTGCTGGTCGGCTGTCTGCGGAAGGGGCGCGTGCGACCACGTCGTGCGGTACGCAGGGCAGGCCGGGGTCAGGCCTGTGCCTGCTGACCATCCCAGCTGTGGGATGCGATGCTGGTGCCCGACACGGCGCTCTCGGCGGATTCGCGTCGCAATGGCGCGGCCGATTCCACCAGCACCATGATGATGCGGTTCTGGCGGCAACGCACCGAACCTCCGAATGCCAGCGTACGACCGGCCAGTCTGTCCCTGACAAGACGCGTGGTGGCGTCGGACAGCGCGCGATGCCGGTCCAGCAACGAGGCCGTCATGACGATCCCGCGCTGGCGCTTCAGGCCAATGCAGCGCGCCCGCACGATCACCTGGCCGGGCTCGCTCTTCAGTAGCAGGGACACGGCGTCAATGAGCGTCCGGTAAGCAGCCAACTGCAGATCCAGGCTGAGCCGACACGGGTCACCGGCCAGGCGGGGCTCGGCCACACGGTGCGTGTTGACCCACGCTGCGCGTACGCCACCGGCCTGCAACGCGACATACAGTCCCAGCTGCTCAAGCGCGGTCGGGTAGACCATGCTGGCCTGCTCGCGGAACAACCGGGAATGGACGTTGGCCGTGTGGGTCAGGCTGTTGGCGATGGCCGAGTGACCGTGGCTGTTGAGCCAGTTGATGACTTCCGACAGCGAAAGATCGATGCCATCGCCCAGTTTGCGCAGGTGGATGGCACGTTCGCGAAGGTCGGATTCACTGGCCATGTGTGAACTGCGCGCGAGGTTGATGGCGTTCTTCTCGCCGACCTCGCGGAGTTGATAGCGCCGATGATAATGGCTGATGCGGGAACCGAGCAGCAGCAGTGCCACTCCGGTAATGGCCATGATCTGCTGGGTAGTGAACGCCGAAGCATCGAAGGCTGCGGCATAGGGTTTCGGCGTGGTCAGGCCGATGATCAGATTCAACGCCGGCACGCCGACGGCCGCGCCACGCCAGCCATGCAGGCACGTCAGCGCGATGGCCGGCAAGCCCATCAGCAACTGCAGCGATGTCCTCAGCGCGCTGGCCTCGGAGGGAATCAAGGTCGCGGTTACGCCAAGCAGCGTCATCACCGACAGTGCGACGGCAGTGGGACCGGTGAAGATGGTTTTCCAGCCCTGTTCGACGTTGCGTCTGGCCCAGAGCAGTGCAAGTGGTGCCACGGTGAGGATGGCGATGAAGTCTCCGACGCTGAAACGTACGGCGCGGGACAGGAACGCGAGCACGGAATCCGCAGGCGGCGTCGGCCAGAGCAACTGCGACAGGCTCACGTTCAGGAGCGTGACCAGCACGGAGGACAGCAATGCGATGGCCAGCAGGCGCGCGTTGACCGAGTTTGCCAGGACCTTGCGGCAGCCATGGGTGATGAGCATCACTGCGGGCATCAACGAAGCCGATGCAAGGACCGCCCAGGCCATCCCGTACTTCTCGATCATCGGGTAGCGCATCTGTGCGAAATAGGCATATTCGCCGAGCAACAGGTACGGCCAGAACCGAGGAGGGCAAAGCAATACCGCCGCCACGCGTATTCCCGCGGGCAGATAGAACTGATCCAGTGACAACTGCCGGGTCGCCCAGCAAGCGATCGCATAGAACACCGCCAGGACCAGGCCTGCCGGATGGATGCGCAACTTCAGATGCAGGCCTTCATTCCACCAGTTCAATCGCACTTCTCCCTCGAGTACGTTCCCTGTCAGCATCCATTCGCCGCGGGACGCGGTTCCAAGGGACGGTATCGAGATGAATTGGATAATGCAATTGCAGATTTGATCTTTCGGTCAAATGAGAATTCCATCACGCGGGTCTGAATGTGCGGTCTTCACACCGTCGCACCTCGGGACACGCCACCAGGGGCACGCCCGCCGGTGAAAATGCCGTACGCGGGCTGCGGTCGGCACGCGGCTTCACCACAGCGCATCCCGCAGCTTGTACCAGGACATCGCCGCCACCAGCAGCGGCGTGCGCAGCAGCCGGCCGCCGGGGAAGGGCGCATGCCGCAGGCGCTGGAACACGTCCAGGCGCTCGCTCTGGCCGGCGATGGCGGCCGCGATGACCTCGCCGGCCAGCCCGGCGGCGGCCACCCCATGGCCGGAGAAGCCATGCGCAAAATACAGGTTGCCGTCCAGCCGGCCCCAGTGCGGGGCGCGGTTGCGGGTAATGTCCACATAACCGCCCCAGACCTGGTCCAGGGCCACGTCGGCCAGCTGCGGGAACACCTGGTGCATGCGCCGCTGCATCACCCTGCGCAGACCGGGCGGTGGCAGCGCCGAATAACTGGCACGGCCACCGAACAGCAGCCGGTGGTCGTGGCTGAGGCGGAAGTAGTCCAGTGCCCAGGCGGTGTCGGCTACCGCCATGTTGTTGCCGATCAGCGCCCGGGCACGCTCGGCCCCGATCGGCTCACTGGCACCGATATAGGTGCCGACCGGCATGATCCGGCGTTCCAGCTCGGGCAGCAGGCCCTGCAGCCACGCATTGCCGGCAATCACCAGGTGTGCAGCGTGCACGCTGCCCAGTGCGGTGTGCAGGACAGGCCGCGGCCCACGCTGCACGCGGGTTACCGCTGAATGCTCGTGGATCACCACGCCGGCCGCGCGCGCGGCGTCGGCCAGGCCTCGCGCATAGGCCAGCGGATGCAGGTGCGCGCTGAGCGGATCGAACATCGCGGCACGGTAGCGCGGGCTGTCCAGCCGCGCGCGCAGGGCGTTGCGGTCCCACCACTGCATCGGGTAGTCGTAGTGGCGCTGAAGGTGCTCGCAGTTGGCGTGCAGGTCGCGCTCATGGCGTTCGCGTATGGCAACGCTGGCGTGGCCTTCGACCCAGTGGCAGTCGATGCCGTGGCGATCGATGCGCGTGCGCATCGCCTGCACCGCATCGCGTGACCAGTCGAACAGGTGGCGCGCATCGTCACGACCGAGCTGCCGCTCCAGTTCGTCCACCTCGCAGCCGTAGCCGACCAGCGCCTGGCCGCCGTTGCGGCCGGACGCGCCCCAGCCGATCCGCTGCGCTTCCAGCACCACCACGCGCTGGCCGCGCGCGGCCAGTTCCAGTGCGGCGGTCAGGCCGGTATAGCCGGCGCCCAGCACCGCAACGTCGGCCTGCACCTGCCCCTGCAACGAGGGCAGTGCGGGCGGTTCGGGCAGGCTGGCGGCATACCAGCTGGGCGGAAAGGCGGCGCTCACTGCAGGCCTCGCGGCTGCAGTGGGGCAGGGAAGAACGGGGAAGGACGATCAGCATTCACCCGCCTAGTTTCGCCGATGCATGACGGCGTGGCGTGATGGCACCGGCTTGCCGCGTGCGGTGAGCGACGGGTAACGTGTCGGCACGCCAAGGAGTGTCCCCATGCGCCGCCTGCCCTGGGTGGGCCTGCCCACCGACAGCACCGTGCTCGGCCATCACCGTTTCGCGGTGGCCGGCGAGAAGTACGTGCGCGCGCTGGTCGAGGCGGCCGAGGTGACCCCGGTGGTGTTGCCCAGCCTGCAGCCACCGTTGCCGGCCAGTGACTGGCTGGTGGGGCTCGATGGCCTGCTGTTGACCGGCGCGGTCAGCAGTATCGAACCGCAGCACTACGAGGGCGGCCGCAGCTGGCCGGGCAATCCGCATGATCCGGCCCGGGATGCCAATGCCTTCGCGCTGCTGCGCGAGGCGCTGTCGTTGTACCTGCCTGTCCTGGCGATCTGCCGCGGCTTCCAGGAACTGAACGTCGCACTGGGCGGCAGCCTGCATCCGCAGCTGCACGCGGTGCCTGGGCTGGCCGACCATCGCGAAGACCCGCAGGCACCGGTGGAGGTGCAGTATGGAGCGGCGCATGCGGTCACCCTGGCGGCCGATGGCTGGCTGGCACAGTGGCACGGCAGCGACCGGGTGCAGGTCAATTCGGTGCACGGGCAGGGCATTGCCCGCCTGGCGCGGGGCCTGCAGGTCGAGGCCCGTGCCGATGACGGACTGGTCGAAGCGGCGCGCAGCCTGCACCATGGATTCGTGCTCGGCGTACAGTGGCACCCGGAGTGGCGCGTCATGCAGGCGCCGTTCTATCACGCTATTTTCCGTGCATTCGGCCAAGCTTGCCGGCAGCACCAACAGAACCGACTGGATTCCCGATGAGTTCCCGAACGCGCCCGCGCAAGACGGCCACGCCGCCCGCACCGCAGGAAAGCACCCTGCTGCGCTGGCTGAAGGAGCGGCGCATCACCGAAGTTGAATGCCTGGTGCCGGACATCACCGGCAACGCCCGCGGCAAGATCATTCCCGCCGACAAGTTCTCGCACGACTACGGCACGCGCCTGCCCGAGGGCATCTTCGCCACCACCGTCACCGGTGAGTTCCCCGACGACTACTACGAGCTGACCTCGCCGTCGGACTCGGACATGATGCTGCGGCCCGATCCGGACACCGTCCGCATGGTGCCATGGGCGGCCGATGCCACTGCGCAGGTCATCCACGATTGCTACACCAAGAACGGCGAGCCGCATGAGCTGGCGCCGCGCAACGTGCTGCGCCGCGTGCTGGCGGCCTACGCCGAACTGGGCCTGCGCCCGGTGGTGGCACCGGAGCTGGAGTTCTTCCTGGTGCAGAAGAACACCGACCCGGACTTCCCGCTGCTGCCCCCGGCCGGCCGTTCCGGTCGGCCGGAAACCGCGCGGCAGTCTTACTCGATCGATGCGGTCAACGAGTTCGACCCGATCCTCGACCTGATGTACGACTACGCCGATGCGATGAAGCTGGACGTGGACACGCTGATCCACGAATCGGGCGCGGCGCAGCTGGAAGTCAACTTCACCCACGCCGATGCGATGGACCTGGCCGACCAGGTGTTCCTGTTCAAGCGCACCATGCGCGAGGCGGCGATGCGCCACGGCGTCTATGCCACGTTCCTGGCCAAGCCGATGGAAAACGAGCCCGGCAGTGCCATGCACATCCACCAGAGCCTGGTGCGGGTGAGCGACGGCAGCAACGTGTTCGCCGGCGATACCGACGCCGAGGGCGAGTTCAGCCCGGTGTTCGGCCACTACCTGGGCGGCCTGCAGAAGTACGCGCCGCAGGCGATGGCGTTCTTCGCGCCGAACGTGAACTCCTACCGCCGGCTGGTGTTTGGCGAAGTCTCGCCCAGCAACGTGCACTGGGGCTTCGACAACCGCACCTGCGGCCTGCGCGTGCCGCTGGATACGCCGGAAAACATGCGGGTGGAGAGCCGCTTCGCCGGGTCCGATGCCAACCCCTACCTGGCGATGGCCGCGACCCTGGCCTGCGGCCTGCTCGGCATCCGCGAGCGGCTGGCACCGGATGCACCGGTGACCGGCAGCGCCAAGGAACTGGGCTACAACCTGCCGCGTTCACTCGGCGAGGCGCTGGACGGGCTGGAGCGGTGCAGCGAGCTGCAGGCGCTGCTGGGCGAGCGCTTCTGCCGGGCCTACATCTCGGTCAAACGCAAGGAATACGAGACCTTTTTCCGCGTCATCAGCTCGTGGGAGCGCGAGTTCCTGCTGCTGAACGTCTGAGCCTGCGGAATAGAAAAATCCGCCGCCGGGGGGTAGGCTGGCAGCCGTCGCCGGCCCCGCCGGCCCCCCTTCCCGCATTCTGGAGCACCCGATGAAGCTGCGTATCCTCACGCTCGGCCTGGCCTCCGCCATGCTCGCCGCCTGTGGCGGTGGCAACGGCGGCGCGCAGGACAGCCAGGTCCTGAACGTCTACAACTACAGCGATTACATCGCCGAGGACACCATTCCGACCTTCGAGAAGGAGAGCGGCATCAAGGTGACCTACGATGTGTTTGACAGTGACGAGATGGTCGAGACCAAGCTGCTGGCCGGCAACAGCGGCTACGACGTGGTGGTGCCGACCCTGAACTTCTTCGGTCGCCAGATCCAGGCCGGCGTGTTCCTGCCGCTGGACAAGAGCAAGATTCCGAACCTCGCCAATCTCGATCCGGCGGTGATGAAGCGCATCGCCACCCAGGATCCGGACAACCAGTACGGCGTGCCGTACATGATCGGCACCACCGGCATCGGCTACAACGTGGACATGCTGAAGCAGCGCTTCGGTGGCAGCACCGACATCGCCAACAGCTGGGACCTGGTGTTCAAGCCGGAGAACATCAGCAAGATGAAGGACTGCGGCGTGACCATCCTGGACACGCCGGCCGACATGATCCCGATCGCGCTGCATTACCTGGGCCTGGACCCGCACAGCGGCGACCCGGCCGAGCTGCAGAAGGCGGCCGACCTGCTGAAGTCGATCCGCCCGTACGTGCAGAATTTCCACTCCTCGCAGTACGTCGGCTCGCTGGCCAACGGCGGCACCTGCCTGGTGGTCGGCTGGTCCGGTGACATCATCCAGGCACGCGACCGCGCCGAGGAAGCCAGCAATGGCGTGCACGTGGCCTATTCGATCCCGAAGGAAGGTGCGCCGCAGTGGTTCGACATGCTGGCGATCCCGAAGGACGCCAAGCACCCGGAAGCGGCGTACCGGTTCATCAACTACCTGCTGGAACCGAAGGTCGCCGCAGCCAACACCAACTTCATCCACTACGCCAACCCGGTGCCGACCGCCACCCCGCTGGTGGACGAGGCGATCCGTACCGACCCGACCATCTATCCGCCGGCCGACGTGGCCGCGAAGATGTTCACCTACTCGATCAACACGCCGGAGACCGACAAGCTCTACACCCGGCTGTGGACCGAGGTGAAGACCGGGCGTTGAATCCGCCTGCGCGGCGCCGGGCATGACCGGCGCCCACCGCCAGGCGCATGTCGAAGGAGGCCGCAGGGCCTCCTTCTGCATATGTGCAGTCCGCGTCGCGGCGGCTTTCACTTCCCCTCGGCGCTGCATCCCCTACCGTCCCGTATGGCACTGACCACCGCCACGAGACGATGACCGAACAGCCCGCGCGCGACGACAGCGCCCACGACGACGACCGGCAGCAGAAGGAACAGGACACGCCCTCTCCGCTGAAGAATCCCAGGGTGCGCTGGACGCTGGCGATCATCGGGCTGCTGGTCGCGGTGGCCCTGGTTGCCTGGCTGGTCTATCACCTCCTGGTCGGGCGCTACCTTCAGGACACCAACAACGCCTACCTGCAGGCCGACGCTGTTGCCGTGGCGCCGCGCATAAACGGCTACGTCACCGAGGTGCTGGTCAAGGACAACCAATGGGTAAAGGCGGGCGAGCCGCTGCTGCGCATCGACCCGCGCACCTACCGTGCCACCCTGGACCAGGCCGAAGCAGTGATCGCCGTCCGCGAAGCGGATATCGCGGCGGCAACCGCCGGCGTGCAGGGCCAGCAGTCCAGCCTGCTGCAGGCGCGCACCCAGCTCACGGCCGCGACCGCTTCATTGCGCTTCGCAAGATCCGAGCTGGCCCGTTTCACCCCCCTGGCCGCCAGCGGCGCAGACACCCACGAGCATGTGGAGAGCCTGCGCCACGACGTAGAGCGGGCGCAGGCCCAGTACGACGCCGCCAGGGCGCAGATCCAGGGCGTGCAGAGCCAGATCGACGCCAGCCAGGCGCAGCTGGAACAGGCACAGGCCGGCCTCAAGCAGGCACAGGCCGATGCCGCGCAGGCCCGGGTCGCATTCGAGGACACCGAACTGCGCGCGCGCATCGATGGCCGCATCGGCAACAAGACCGTGCAGGTCGGCCAGTTCGTCGCCGCGGGTACCCGCACGATGACCGTTGTCCCGGTCGCCTCGCTGTACCTGAGCGCCAACTTCAAGGAAACCCAGGTAGGCCTGATGCGGGCCGGGCAGCCGGCGGAGATCAAGGCCGATGCCCTGCCGGGTACCACCCTGCACGGTACGGTCGAGAGCATTTCGCCAGGCACCGGATCGCAGTTCGCGCTGCTGCCGCCGCAGAATGCCACCGGCAACTTCACCAAGGTGGTGCAGCGGGTGCCGGTGCGCATCCGGGTCGATGCCGGTGCCGAAGCGCGCAAGGTGCTGGTGCCGGGCATGTCGGTGGAAGTGACCGTGGACACCCGCAGCGCCAAGGACGCGCGCAGGCGCACCCGCGATGAGGCCGAGGCCACGGCCGCACCCGTGCGATGAACGCCGCCGCCGCCCCTGCCGCCGCCGCCGAAGGCAAGGCCGACGCTGGCGCGTGGTTGGCCGTTGCCGCGGGCACGATCGGTTCGTTCATGGCCACGCTGGACATCTCCATCGTCAACGCGGCCCTGCCCACCATCCAGGGCGAGGTCGGCGCCAGCGGTACCGAAGGCACCTGGATTTCCACCGCCTTCCTGGTGTCGGAGATCGTGATGATCCCGCTCACCGGCTGGTTCGTGCGCACCCTGGGCCTGCGCACCTTCCTGCTGATCTGCGCGACGCTGTTCACCGCCTTCTCGGTGATGTGCGGGTTGGCCGACTCGCTGCCGATGATGATTGCCGGGCGGGTGGGGCAGGGATTCGCCGGTGGGGCACTGATCCCCACGGCGTTGACCATCGTCGGCACGCGCCTGCCACCGAAGCAGCAGCCGCTGGGCACCGCGCTGTTCGGCATGACCGTCATCCTCGGGCCGGTGATCGGCCCGCTGCTGGGCGGCTGGCTGACCGAGAACGTGAGCTGGCATTACGCCTTCTTCATCAACGTGCCGATCTGCGCCGGGCTGGTGGCGCTGCTGCTGCTGGGACTGCCACACGAAAGATCGGACTGGGGAGGCCTGCTGCGCGCTGACTGGCTGGGCATCCTCGGCATGACCGCCGGCCTGTCCGCGCTTACCGTGGTGCTGGAAGACGGGCAGCGCGAGCGCTGGTTCGAATCCACGCTGATCGTGGTGCTCACCGTGGTCTCGGTGGTGGGGTTCGCCCTGCTGGCGCTTTCACAATTCACCAGCAAGACCCCGGTGATCCGTCTCAACATCCTGTTCCAGCGCAGTTTCGGTGCGGTGTTCGTGATGGTGATGGCGGTGGGCATGATCCTGTTCGGGGTCATGTACATGATCCCGCAGTTCCTGGCGATCATCGCCGGCTACAACACCGAGCAGGCCGGCTACGTGCTGCTGCTGGCCGGTCTTCCAACCATCCTGCTGATGCCGTTGATGCCGAAGATGCTGGAAACGGTGGACGTTCGCATCATGGTGTTCGGCGGCATGCTGTGCTTTGCAGCGGCCTGCTTCGTCAACCTTGGTCTCACGCCGGACAGTGTCGGCCCGCATTTCATCGTCGGCCAGCTGCTGCAGGGCTGCGGGTTGGCGCTGGCAATGATGGCGCTGAACCAGGCGGCCATCACGTCGGTACCGCGCGAGTACACCAGTGATGCCTCGGGCCTGTTCAATGCCGCGCGCAACCTCGGCGGCTCGATAGGCCTGGCGATCATCTCGACCTTCCAGGAACGTCGCACGATCCTGCATGTCGATGCGATCGGCAGCAGCGTCACCGCGAATTCGCCGCTGGCCCAGGATGCGCTGCACGCCTATGGCCAGCAGCTGGGTGACGCGACCCAGGCGGCGGCGGTGCTGGCGCAGACGGTCCAGATGCAGGCGATGGTGATGGCCTACAACGACCTGTTCTGGATCTTCGGCCTGATCGTGGTACTGACATTCCCGCTGGTTTTCCTGCTCAAGCCCCTGCCCAAGGGCGTTCCATTGGCGATGCACTGATGACTTCGACGACTCCGCCCCCGTTCGTTCGCGCGTGCCGGATGTGGCCGGCCGTGGTACCGCTGCTGCTGGCCGGCTGCACGCTCGGGCCGGATTACGTGCGGCCCGACCTTGCCGGCGGCGCTACCGCGCAGGCGGCGTTGCCACGTGCAGCGCAGGCCGGCGTGCAGCCTGCGGCGCCACCGAGCCAATGGTGGCGCGCGCTGAACGATCCGTTGCTGGACCAGCTGGTGGACGAGGCCCTGCGCAACAGCCCCAACCTGCGCGCCGCCCAGGCCAAGCTGCTGGCCTCGCGCTCACTGCAGCGCCAGCGCCGTGCCGAACAGCTGCCCAGCGTGGGCGCTGCGGCCGGCTACGCCAACATCAAGGCGCCGGATTCGATCGGGAACCGTGTGCGCAGCATCGGCGAGAACGTCGCCGGCGTTGCCGAGGCCAACGGTCGCCCGCAGGAAGCGGCGCAGCTGCGCCAGCAGTTCGCCGATACCGATCTGGATACCGAGTTGTACGTGGCCGGCTTCGATGCCAGCTGGGAGCTGGACCTGTTCGGCCGACGCCGCCGCGCAGTGGAGCAGGCCAGTGCCGAGGCCGAGGCCAACGCTGCGGCGCTGGCCGACGCACAGGTGCAGCTGGCCGCCGAGCTGGCCCAGGTCTACCTGGGGTATCGCAGCAGCCGTGAGCGCATCGCGCTGGCCGAGGACAACCTGCGGACGGCCCAGGAGAGCCTGCAGCTGACGCGCCAGCGCCGCCAGCGTGGCGCCGACTCGGACCTGCAGGTGGAACGCGCGCAGGCCGAGCTTGAGCAGCAGCAGGCGGCGCTGCCCACGCTGCAGGCCCAGGCCGACGAGGCGCGCGACCTGCTGGCGCTGATGGTGGGGCGCGAGCCGGGTGCGCTGGACGCGCGGCTGGCGGCGGATCAGCCGCTGCCGCAGCTGCCGGCCAGGGTGCCGGTGGATGATGCGCGCGCCCTGATCCAGCGCAGGCCCGATGTGCGCAAGGCCGAGCGCGAACTGGCCGCGTCGTCGGCACAGATCGGGCAGGCCCTCTCCGCCTACTTTCCGCAGGTGACGCTGCTGGGCAGCATCGGCGCCGGCGCCACCTCGGTATCCGATCTGGGACGGGATTCGGCGGCTACCGTCATCGCTCCGTTCCTGCGCTGGTCGCTGTTCGACTTCGGCGTGAACAAGGCACGGGTGGCGCAGGCCCGGGCGGGCAACCAGGCGCGCCTGGCCGCCTACGAGGGCACGGTACTGGCAGCGCTGCAGGATGCCAATACCGCACTGGCGCGGTTTGGCGCCGCGCGGCAGCAGCTGCAGGCCAGCGGCCGTGCCGAGGCCTCTGCAGAGCGCGCGCTGGCCCTGATGCGGCAGCGACGCCAGGCCGGGGCCACCTCGCAGATCGACCTGCTGGACGTGCAGCGCCAGCGCCTGCGGGCCCAGGATGCCGCCGCCCAGGCCCGCCTGCAGGTGCTGGTGCGCTACGTGGCGCTGCAGAAGAGCCTGGGCCTGGGCTGGCAGGACGCGCCACCGGTGGCCGTGCGCTGAGACCCTTCGCCGGGGTCACCCTGCAGCGGCGGGCCCGACCCGGTGGGCGCCGCGGCACGGTGCGCGCCGCCACAGCCCGTCATATCCCCTTCGGCCCCCGGCCGTTAGAATGACCGCCGCTGTCCACCGCCCGCTCCCGGAGCCCCCATGCCCGTTGAAGCCCAGCCGGTAGCCACCGTCGTCGACACGACCGGTGCGCCCGGCTATCTCTCCATTCGCGACCTGCGCAAGGAATTCGACGGTTTCGTGGCCGTCGACGACGTCAATCTGGACGTGCGCAAGGGCGAGATCTTCGCCCTGCTCGGTGGCTCCGGCAGTGGCAAGTCGACCCTGCTGCGCTGCCTGGGCGGCTTCGAGACGCCCACCAAGGGCAGCATCACCCTCGATGGCCAGCGCCTGGACGCACTGCCGCCGTACCAGCGGCCGGTCAACATGATGTTCCAGTCCTATGCCCTGTTCCCGCACATGACGGTGGAGCAGAACATTGCCTTCGGCCTGAAGCAGGACGGCCTGGGCAAGGACGCGATCAGCAAGCGCGTCGGCGAGATGCTGGACCTGGTGCAGATGGGCCACCTGGGCAAGCGCAAGCCGCACCAGCTGTCCGGCGGCCAGCAGCAGCGCGTGGCGCTGGCGCGGTCGCTGGCCAAGGGGCCGAAGCTGCTGCTGCTGGACGAGCCGATGGGCGCACTGGACAAGAAGCTGCGCTCGCAGATGCAGCTGGAACTGGTCAGCATCATCGAATCGTCGGGCGTGACCTGCGTGATGGTCACCCACGACCAGGAAGAAGCGATGACCATGGCCACCCGCATCGCGGTGATGGATGCCGGCTGGATCCAGCAGGTCGGCAAGCCGGACGAGGTCTACGAGCAGCCGGCAAACCGCTTCGTTGCCGAGTTCATCGGTTCGGTCAATCTGTTCGATGGAGTGATCGACGAGGACCTGCCCGAGTATGTGACCGTGCGCTCGCCGCTGTTCCCGGCGCCGATCTACATCGCCCATGGCATCACCTGTTACGAAGGGCAGCCGGTCGCATTCGCGCTGCGCCCGGAAAAGGTGATGATCGGCAAGGACGAGCCGGAAGGGCATACCAACAAGGCCCAGGGCGTGATCGAGGACATCGCCTATTTCGGCAGCCATTCGGTCTACCACGTGCGCCTGCCCAGCGGTGCCAAGGTGCTGGCCAATTTCGCCAACTCGCAGCGCTGGGCCAGCGATGGCCTGACCTGGGGGGACAGCGTGTGGGTGCACTGGCGCGACAACGACGGCGTGGTGCTGACCTCATGAGCGTCGCCGGCCTGAAGCGCTGGCTGCCGGGGCTGCGTGCCACGGTGATCGGCATTCCGTACCTGTGGCTGCTGCTGTTCTTCGCAGTGCCGTTCCTGATCGTGCTGATGATCAGCTTCTCGCTCAGCCGGGTCGGCTCGCCGCCGTACACCTGGCTGCTGCAGTACGCGGACGGCGGCTTCTCGCTGAAGCTGAACCTGGAAAACTACCTGGCGCTGTTCCGCGATTCGATCTATGCGCAGGCCTTCCTCAGCTCGATCAGGATCGCGGCGATCTCCACCTTCCTGACCCTGCTGATCGGCTACCCGATGGCCTATGCCATCGCCCGCCTGTCGCCGGCCGCGCGCAACGTGGCGATGATGCTGGTGGTGCTGCCGTCGTGGACCTCGTTCCTGATCCGCGTGTACGCGTGGAAGGCGATCCTGGACCGCAATGGCCTGCTCGACCAGTTCCTGCAGTTCACTGGCCTGCAGACGCTGATGACGTCGATGGGGCTGCCGAAACTGCAGCTGATCGATACGCCGACGGCCGCCTACATCGGCATCGTCTACTGCTACCTGCCGTTCATGGTGCTGCCGCTGTACGCCAACCTGGTCAAGCATGACCACCGCCTGCTGGAAGCGGCCTACGACCTCGGCGCCAAGCCGTGGCAGGCGTTCCTGCGCATCACCTTGCCGCTGTCCAGGGCCGGCATCATCGCCGGCTGCATGCTGGTGATGATCCCGGCGGTGGGTGAGTTCGTGATCCCGGAAATGCTCGGTGGTTCGGAGACGCTGATGGTCGGCCGCCAGCTGTGGAACGAGTTCTTCAACAACCGCAACTGGCCAGGCGCCTCGGCGATGGCGGTGGCGATGATCCTGTTGCTGCTGGTGCCGATCCTGCTGTTCAACCGTTCCCAGCAGCGCCTGCTGGAAGGGAAGCAGGCATGAGCCCGCGTACCGCCAAGGGCCTGGGCCTGGGCGTGCTGCTGCTCGGCTTCGCCTTCCTGTACCTGCCGATCCTGCTGTTGATGTTCTATTCGTTCAACAGTTCGCGGCTGGCGATGGTCTGGGCCGGGTTCTCCACCCGTGCCTACAGCGACCTGTTCGCCGACCGTGCGCTGATGGATGCGATGTGGACCAGCCTGGTGGTGGCGTTCTGGACCGCTTGCACCGCCACCGTGCTGGGCACGCTGGCGGCGATGGTGATGACCCGTTTCAAGCGTTTCCGGGGCAAGCCGCTGTTCGGTGCGCTGGTCACCGCGCCGCTGGTGATGCCGGATGTGATCCTGGGCTTCTCGCTGATGGCGCTGCTGGCCTCGATGGGCGCGATTCCCGGCTTCCCCGCGCGTGGCCTGGCCACCATCTGGATCGCACACGTGACCTTCACCCTGTGCTTCGTCACCGTGGTGGTGTCCTCGCGCCTGCAGGAAATGGACCTGTCGCTGGAAGAAGCGGCGATGGACCTCGGTGCCAGCCGGCTGACCGTATTCACCCGCATCACCCTGCCGATCATCGCGCCGGCTCTGGTGGCGGGCTGGCTGCTGGCCTTCACGCTGTCGCTGGATGACGTGGTGGTGGCCAGTTTCGTGGCCACGCCGGGCTCGACCACGCTGCCGATGAAAGTGTTCGCCTCGGTGCGCATGGGCATCAGCCCGAAGATCAACGCGTTGGCCACGCTGCTGGTGTCGGCCGTGTCGATCGCTGCAGTGATCGGCTGGTACATCAACGCCCGCGCCGAGAAGCGGCGCCAGCGTGACCTGCAGCTGGCACGGCAGGACAACGGCTGAGCACACGGTCTGTCGGCAGCGCCGGCAACATCCGGCTCACGGCCGGCGGCGCACAATGGGGGTCACTTTGATGGAGACCCCCCATGACCGTCGAGATCATCGACCCGGCCACCGGCCAGGTGACCTACCGCCATGAACTGATGGGCGCTGCCGACATCGAGCAGCGCCTGCAGGCCGCCGCCGATGCGTTCCCCGGCTGGGCCGAGCGTTCGCTGCAGGAACGCGGCGCGATCCTGCGCCAGATCGCGGCGCAGCTGCGCACGCGCCGCGACGACCTGCAGCAGGCGATGACCCATGAGATGGGCAAGCTCAAGGCCGAAGCGCTGGCCGAAGTCGACAAATGTGCGGCCGCCTGCGAGTACTACGCGGACCACGCGGCCGACTATCTGAAGCCGCAGCTGATCGACACCGAAGCCCAGCGCAGCTACGTGCGCTACGAGCCGATCGGCTGCGTGTTCGCGGTGATGCCGTGGAATTTCCCGATCTGGCAGGTATTCCGATTCCTTGCACCGGCCTTGATGGCCGGCAACGTGGCGCTGCTCAAGCACGCCAGCAACGTGCCGCAGTGCGCTGATCTGATCCTGGCCGTGTGCCGTGATGGAGGACTGCCGGAGGGCGTATTCGACGTGCTGCACATCGACAACGACCAGGCGGCCGAGGTGCTGCGCGACGTGCGGGTGAAGGCGGTGACGCTGACCGGCAGCGAGCGGGCAGGGCGCTCGATCGCGGCCAATGCCGGTGGCCAGCTGAAGAAGTCGGTGATGGAGCTGGGCGGCAGCGATGCCTTCGTGGTGCTCGATGACGCCGACCTGGACAGGACCGTGGCCGCGGCGGTGAAGTCGCGCTTCGACAACAGCGGGCAGACCTGCATTGCCGCCAAGCGTTTCATCGTGGTCGAAGCGGTCGCCGATGAGTTCACCCGGCGCTTTGTCGAAGCGGCCGGCCAGCGCCAGTACGGCGACCCGGACGAGCGTGGTACCACGCTGGCGCCGATGGCCCGTGCCGACCTGCGCGATGAACTGCACAAGCAGGTGCAGGCCAGCGTGGCCAAGGGCGCGCGGGTGCGGGTCGGTGGCGAGCCGATCGCCGGCACGCATGCAGGCTATCCGGCCACCGTGCTCGACCAGGTCGGCCCAGGCATGCCGGCCTACGACGAGGAACTGTTCGGGCCGGTGGCTGCGGTGATCCGGGTCGCCGACGAGGCCGAGGCACTGCGCGTGGCCAACGACACCCGCTTCGGCCTGGGCGGCAGCGTGTGGACGCGCGACCCGGTGCGCGGCGAAGCGTTCGCGCAGCGCATGGAGTGCGGCGCCGCGTTCGTCAACGCCATCGTCAAGAGCGACGCCCGGCTGCCGTTCGGCGGCAGCAAACAGTCCGGCTTCGGCCGGGAACTGGCCGACCACGGCATCCACGAGTTCATGAACATCAAGACCGTCTACGTGGCTTGATGCCGAAGGGTAGTGCCGGCCGCTGGCCGGCATTGCCCCGATTGCCGGCCAGCGCCCGGCGCTACCAGCAGCGGGTCACAACCACTTCGCGCGCTTGAACAACCGGTACAGGCCCACGCACACGCCGCCCACGCCGACAATCATCAGCGGATATGACCACGGCTGGCTCAGCTCCGGCATGTGGCTGAAGTTCATGCCATACCAGCTGGTGATCAGCGTCGGCGCCGCCAGCAGCGCGGCCCAGGCGCCGAGGCGCTTGACCGTCTCGCCCTGCGCCAGCGTCACCAGCGACAGGTTGACGCTGAGCGCGGTGCCGAGCATCTCGCGCAGGGTGTCGATCACATCGCTGATGCGCACCGCGTGGTCGTGCACGTCACGGATATACAGCTTCACTTCGTCGGGGATCAACTCGCCCTGGTAGCGGCGCAGCTGCGCCAGTACGTCCTGCAGCGGTGCCACCGCCATCCGCATCTTGTTCAGTTCGCGCTTGAGCTCGTACAGCCGCACCACGGTGCTGCGCTTGTAGTTCTCGGCGAAGATGTCCTTTTCCAGCAGGTCCAGGGTGTCGCGGAAGCGGTGCACGATCGGCAGGTAGTTGTCGACCACGAAGTCGGTCACTGCGTAGAGGCAGTACGACGGGCCCATCTTCAGCAGCTGCGGCTCACGCTCGACCCGCGCCCGCACCGGCGCGTACGACAGCGAGGCGCCGTGGCGCACCGTCACCAGGAAGCGCGGGCCGAGGAAGGCATGGGTTTCGCCATACTGGATGCGCTCGTCGACCATCTGCGCGGTGGTCACCACCACGAACATCGAATTGCCGTAGGTCTCGACCTTGGGCCGCTGGTGCGCGTTGCGCGCGTCCTCGATGGCCAGGTCGTGCAGGCAGAATTCTTCCTGCAGCTTCAGCAGTACATCGTCGTTGGGATCGTACAGGCCGACCCAGACAAAGCCGTTGCCACTGGCAATGACGTCGCTGATGGCATCCAGGCCGATGTCGTGGCGCTTGCCCTCGTCATCGTAGTGGACGCAGTTGATGACGCAGGCGGGGTTGGCCGAAGCCGGGGCGGAAGCGGAGGCGGGCAATGACATGCCCGCCATCGTGCGTCAGCGCCGTGTTTCGGACAAGTGAGGACGGCGCCCCAGCACCCACGCCAGCGCCGCGTGCACCGGCAGCAGCAGCACGATCCACTGTACGTTGTACTGCGCCTGCAGGCTCAGCCAGTGCAGTACCAGCGCCGCCACGGCCTGCACCGCCAGCAGCCACAGCACGACCCTGAACATGCGGCCCGGCACGCGCCGGCGCAGCAGTGCGATCGCGCCCGGAAGCAGCAGCACGGCCAGCGGCGAAAGCAGCAGCAGGTTGCGGTTGGCCCAGGCGGCGTAGTGGGTACTGAAGCCCCACAGGAACACCAGCAGGCTGCCAGCGATGGAACACAGCAGCCAGAACGGCAGGGCCAGCCCGGCCAGCAGGCGCGGGCGGTTGCGCAGCGCCAGCACGCCGCCGGCCACGACCAGCCCCAGCAGCAGCCACGGCCACCAGCGGCGCGCGAATTCCTTCGGCTCCGGATCGATGCGGTGCGGCAGCAGTTCCTGTTCGGACTGTACCAGCGGCCGGCCGTCGCTGTTGCGTGCCTGGCGCAGCGCGTCGGCCAGGCGCATCGGCACGAAGGCTTCCTGCCAGCGCGACAGCGGCTGGTCGGCGAACGGCCCGAGGCCGACATCGAAGCCCAGCCACATCCACGGTGCCGGCGACGCCAGGCGCACCGATTCACTGCGGTAGGTATTGCCGCGCGAGCGCCCCGACAGCTGCGACTGCAGGCCGCCGCCCAGCGCCTTGTCCACCGTGTCGCGCACCATCGTGGCGCAGTTGGCGGTGTAGTAGTCGTAGTGGTAGCGCGCGTTTTCCGGCTTGGCCCGTTCGGCCAGGTCGGCGGCCAGCGCACGCGCCTGGTCCGGGCGCAGGTCCAGCCATTGCACGCTGGCACCGCGGCCGGTCTCGTCGTAGTACGACAGGTCCTGCTGCAGCGGCAGCGCCACCAGGTAATACATCATGTCGCCGCGCACGAAGCGGCTGATGAAATCGTCCTCGGACGGATCGAAGTAGCCGAAGTTGTATGAGGTCGCTTGGCCGCTGAGCGGATCGATCACCACGATGGCATCGTGGCCGAAGCGCTCGAAGAACACCGTGCCCGGCTGCATGGTCACCACGCCGATGCGCGGGGCCGCAGCCTCGGCGCCGGCGGCGGCAGGCGCGGGCGTGCTCGCCGCCGGCTGCGCGAAGGCAGCCAGCGGCAGGACCATGGCCAGCACGCACAGTGCCAGCCACATCGTCAGGCGGAGTGCCAGGACGGGGCCGCCGCGCTTCAAGCGTCGTCCTGCGCGTCCGGCGGCAGCACGGTCACGTGGAAGGCCTGCACCCGGCGCGCATCGGCGCGGGCCACGCGGAACATGAAGCGGTCCAGGGCCAGCTCATCGCCGACTTCCGGCAGATGGCCCACGGCCTCGGTGACCAGGCCGCCGATGGTGTCGTAGTCCTCGTCGGAGAACGTGGCGCCGAAACGCTCGTTGAAGTCGCCGATCGGGGTCAGTGCGTCGACCACGTACTGGCCGTCGGATTGGATGGCGATCTGCGCCGACGGATCCTCGGCCTCGTCATGCTCGTCGTCGATCTCGCCGACGATCTGTTCCAGCACGTCCTCGATGGTGACCAGGCCGGCGACACCGCCGTACTCGTCGACCACGATGGCCATGTGGTTGCGTGACAGGCGGAACTCCTTCAGCAGCACGTTGAGCTTCTTCGCCTCCGGGATCAGCACCGCCGGGCGCAGCAGCTCGCGCACGTTGGCCGGGCCGTTGTCGGCGACCACGCCGCGCAGCAGGTCCTTGGCCAGCAGGATGCCAAGGATGTCGTCCTTGTTCTCGCCGTGCACCGGGAAGCGCGAATGGCCGGATTCGACCACCTGCTTCATCAGTTCCAGGAACGGCGCTTCGACCGGCAGCGAAACCATCTGCGAGCGCGAGATCATCACGTCGCCCACGGTCAGCTCGGCCACCGCAATGGCGCCTTCCATCATCTTCAGGGTATCGGCGGCGATCAGACCCTCTTCCTGCGCGGTGTGCAGGACAGCGACCAGCTCGTCGCGGGTATGGGGTTCGCCGGAGAAAGCGGAGGTCAGGCGTTCAAGCCAGCCGCGCTTCTTTTCACTGGGCTCCTGTGCGGAGCTACTACTGTCGTCTTCTGACATCTCTGGAAAAAGGGCACCCGGCAAGCCGGGCGATGGCCCAAGTCTAGCAGGATGTGGCGCCCTGTCAGCGACCGTCGCTGCCCGGCCCGGTGATCGGTGGCGGGGCCAGTTCAGGCCGGGCGGGGGCCTCTTCCTCGGGCAGGTCCAGGCTGTAGGTACAGCCAGCCAGGGTCTTGCCCGGATGGGAGGCCACGGTAGAGACGCTGAGGATGATCGATTCGATCTGGGCCTCGCCGGTCTTCGGGTCGGTCACGTCCCGGCTGACCAGCTCGCGGCCGGCCATGAACTTGCCGTCCTGGTCGTAGCCGGTCTCCAGCCCCAGCTGCCTGGCCAGTGGCCGCGGATCGGCCTGGTCGAGGATGGCCATGACGCTGGCCCCGGCCACGGCGACCCGTTCGGTGCGCGCACCGAACACGCTGATCGGCTGGGCCAGGCGGTACTCGCTCATGAACTGGTTGCCCTGCGGCAGCGGCTGCAGGCCCTGGGCCACGGCCTTCAGCGGATCAGCCAGCAGGGGCGCCAGCGCGGCCTGCTCGGCCACGCCCTGGCGGCACTCGATCAGGGCGGGCAGGTCCAGGCTGGAGGCGAAAGCGGATGGGGCCGCAAGGACATACAGCAGAGGCAGGCAGCAGCGCAGCGACACGGGCGGATTCCGTAGACGGAGGTCTGCCATCATAGCCCCGGCGAGCGCCTGAACGGCCCGGTGAGAAGGCGCAGGAAACCGGTCGCCGCCCGCCGCACGACCATCAGTGAGAGGGTCAGCACGACCGCAAGCATGGTGATCTGCATCGATTGCCCCGCGATGCGCGCCACCGCCGGCCACAGGCCCGGGCTGGTCAGCCAGGGCATCAGTTCCGACGCTGTTGTCCTCGCTACTTTCATGTAGATCACGGCCAGCGCGAACAGCACCAGCAGCGAGGTGCGGCTCGCATGGAAGAACGGAAGCGTGTTGACCGGACGGCCAAGCCGCTGCTGCAGCACCGTCCGCCACAGCACCGGCAGGGTCGCAGCGCCGACCAGTATCAGCATCATCGACGTTTCCCAGAGCCCGGGCGGGTGGGCGGGTTCCGGTCTATCCGTGAGGTGGGGGCCGATCAAGCCGACCGCCAGCCCGACCAGCAGACACGAGGGCGAGAGCAGGGCCAGGCTGCGCAGCAGCCAGTGCCTACCGCCGGGGGCCCGAGCAATGATGCGGCGCACGGCATAAGTGCCAAGCAGCAGCAAAACGGCGAATAGGCCCAGGCCGATCGTAAACGCCATCAAGTCATTTTCCGAGGTCATCCATGGTTCCCTGCGCCCCATGCCGGGGGCAAACAATAGCGCGCCGCGCGGACCGGCGCCTACGGGCCGGCTGGATCAGGGCGACCGCTGCTGCGATGTCGCAGGGTACCAGCGCAGCCTGACCGGGTAGCCCAGTTGCATCTGCAGGCGGTCGCGCACGGCGATTGTCGTCGCGCGGTTCGCTGGTTCCCGCAGCTCCACCTCCAGCTCCCCGGTCATGACATCCAGGCGGTAGCCGAACAGGTCCGGCAGCTGGGCCCGCAGCCAGTCCTGCTGTGCGTGCAGGCGGCGCCTCATCTCCACTTCGGTCATCGCGGCGCCAGTGACGTAGTGCACGTGTTGCGGGCCAGCCGCCCCTGGATGTGTCTCATCGGCCGCGGGTACGGCGCCGGTCAGTCGCACCACGACGTTCCAGCCCGTTGCGTTGTCCACCCAAATACCGGCCAGGCGTGCCGCGTGTCGCGCTTCCAGGCGCTCGATCAGCGCCCGTTGTTGGGCAGTGGCGACGATATCGCGAGTGTCGCGCTCGCTGCTGCCGAAGAACGCCCTTAGTTCGGCGATCTTTGCGGCGATGTCAGCCTCGCTGTCGCTGGCGGGGAACGGTGAGGGACGGTCAGGATCGGGCATCAGGCCTGCCCCGGACTGCAGCAGCGCGGCAAGCACAAGTGCGGGCAGGGTCATGCTGCGCTCCTCTTCCGTGAGTGCGTGGGCTCGGAACAGAGCCCGACGTCAGCGCTCGCCGGCGTAAGGATCGGCGATGCCAAGCTCGGCCAGGATCTCACGCTCCAGCTGCTCCATCGCGTCGGCTTCCTTGTCGTCCTCGTGGTCCCAGCCGAGCAGGTGCAGTACGCCGTGTACGGTCAGGTGCGCGTAGTGGGCGTTGAGCGCCTTGCCCTGTTCCTCGGCCTCGCGGGCGACCACCGGTGCGCAGATCACCAGGTCACCCAGCAGCGGAAACTTGACACCCTTGGGCAGGCCTTCGGGCACTTCGGCCGGGAAGCTGAGCACGTTGGTCGCGTAGTCCTTGCCGCGGTAATGGCGGTTCAGTGACTGCCCTTCCTTGGCATCGACCACGCGGATGGCCAGGTCGGCTTCGCGGATGCGGCCTTTCAGCGCAGCGGCCACCCACTTGCGGAAGCTGACTGCCGCCGGCAGGCCGGTACGCGGCAGGGCATAACTGACGGCGACGTCCAGTCGCACGGGACCACGGGTCATGGAGTTGCTCCAGGTTGGATCTGATGCAGGTCGCGGCGGTCGTAGGCGCTGACGATACGCGCCACCAGCGGGTGGCGGACCACGTCGCGCGACTCGAAGAAGGTGAAGCTGACGCCATCGACGTCGCGCAGCACATCGATGGCGTCGCGCAGGCCGGACTTCACGTGCTTGGGCAGGTCGGTCTGGGTCAGGTCGCCGGTGACCACGGCGGTGGAGCCGTAGCCCAGGCGGGTCAGGAACATCTTCATCTGCTCGATGGTGGTGTTCTGCGCTTCGTCCAGGATCACGAAGGCATCGTTGAGCGTGCGGCCGCGCATGTAGGCCAGCGGCGCGATCTCGATGACGTTCTTTTCCAGCAGCTTGACCACCTTCTCCACGCCCATCATCTCGTACAGGGCGTCGTACAGCGGTCGCAGGTAGGGGTCGACCTTCTGGCTCAGGTCGCCGGGCAGGAAGCCCAGCTTCTCGCCGGCTTCCACCGCCGGGCGCACCAGGATCAAGCGCTGTACCCGTGATTCGTTCAGCGCTTCGACCGCGCTGGCCACGGCCAGGAAGGTCTTGCCGGTGCCGGCCGGGCCGATGCCGAAGTTGATGTCATGGGTGGCGATCTGGTGCAGGTAGCGGGCCTGGTTGGCGCCACGGCCACGCACGGTACCGCGCTTGACCTTGATCGCCACCTCCTGTGCCTCGTACGAGCGTTCGGCGATCTGTTCGACATTGGCCTGCGCCAGGCGCAGGTGGATGGCATGGTTGTCGAAGACAGTCTCGCCGGCTTCGGCGTACAGCGCCTCGACCAGCTTCTGCGCCTCGACGATCGCCTCGCCGGGCCCGCTGATACGGAACACGAAGCCACGATTGGCGATCTCCACACCGAGCTTCAGCTCGATCTGGCGCAGATGGCCATCGAAGGGGCCGCACAGGTTGGCCAGCCGCTCGTTGTCTTCCGGCGACAGGCTGAAGTCTCGATGCTCGATGCTTTTCATTGCTTGGGGTGGGGCGGGTTCGCCGTCCACCGCGATGGACTCGGGATGACAAGGTTACGCGCGTGCAGGGCAAGCGGCCAGCGTGCGCATCGGAACAGTGTGGCACCACGCGGTTTTCCACACCCGGTGTGGACCGCGGCTGCGGAAAGCTGTGGATAGTCCTTCGCAGCGCTTGTGCCACAAGGGAGATGATGTCGTGGTGAAAATATGGCCAGGCGCCAGCGGGTTTTCCACATGCGATGTGGACGGCGGTGCAACGAACCTGTGGATAGATGGGGCCGAGCCTTGTGGCACGAGGCCTGGCGCTGCGTGGTGAAAAAACCGTCAAGGCTGATCGGGATCATTGCGGGTGCACGGGCGGCATGGCACCGTGGCGCTGTCGCGGGAGGGGATGGCATGGGCATCGGCAAGCGGATGCGTGGCGCCGGACTGGCGGGCCTCGGCCTGCTGGCCGGGTGCGGCCAGGCGCCGTCGGTTGCACTGGGTACGCTGGAATGGGACCGGATCACGGTGCCTGCGCCGGCGGCCGAGGTGATCTCCTCGGTGGAGGTGCGCGAGGGCCAGCAGGTCAAGGCCGGGGCCGTGCTGATGCAGCTCGATTCCGCCCGCGGCGGTGCGCAGTTCGCCGCAGCACAGGCCGACACGGCGCGCGCGCAGGCGCAGCTGGAAGAACTGAGGATCGGCCCGCGCCAGGAACAGATCGCGCAGGCCCAGGCGCAGCTGGCCGCGCTGCGAGCGCAGTCCGCCGAGGCCAGCGCGTACTACCGTCGGGTGCAGCCGCTGGCACGCCAGCGCCTGATCGCCGCTGCCGAACTGGACCGCGCACGCGCCGCCGCCGGCAATGCCGAGGCCAGCGTACGGGCTGCCGAGCAGGCATGGCTGGAGCGGGTGCACGGCAGCCGCGCGCAGGACATCGCCCAGGGCCAGGCGACCGCAGATGCTGCGCAGGCGCAGCAGGTGCTGCAGGGGGTCAACCTGCAGAAGCTGCAGCTGCGCGCGCCGCGTGATGGCGTGGTCGATGCCTTGCCCTACCGGCAGGGGGACCAGGCGCCGGTCGGTGCGCCGCTGGTGGTGATGCTGGTGGGCGAGCGCCCCCATGCGCGCGTCTACCTGCCGCAGCCGCTGCGGCTGCAGGTCAAGGTCGGGCAGGCCGCGCAGATACAGCTGGAAGGGGGCAGTACCGTACTGCAGGGGCACGTGCGCGCGATCCGCAGCGAGCCTTCATTCACCCCCTACTACGCATTGACTGGCGATGACGTCGAGCGCCTGAGCTACCTCGCCGAGATCCAGGTGGATGCAGCCGCCGACATGCAGGCGCTTCCGGCCGGGGTGCCGGTCCAGGTGCGCTTCTGAACACCGGCGGCGACATCGCGGTGCACGCGCGGGGCCTGACCCGCCGCTTCGGTGACCTGCTGGCCGTGGACAACGTCGACCTGAGCGTGCCGCGCGGGCAGGTGTACGGCTTCCTGGGGCCGAACGGATCCGGAAAGTCGACCACCATCCGCATGCTGTGCGGGCTGCTGGAGCCGAGTGCTGGGCGGATCGAGGTGCTGGGCCTGTCCGTGCCGGAGCAGGCGGAAGCACTGCGCCGCCGGATCGGCTACATGACCCAGCGCTTCTCGTTGTACGAAGACCTGTCGGTGCGCGAAAACCTGGAGTTCCTCGCTGCGATCCAGGATCTGTCGCGCGTGCAGGCCCGGCAGCGGGTGGAGGCGCTGCTGCAGCAGTACCGGTTGCACGACCGTCAGCCCCAGCTGGCCGGTACCCTCAGCGGTGGCCAGAAGCAGCGCCTGGCCTTGGCCGGTGCGGTGGTGCATTCGCCCGAGCTGCTGTTCCTGGACGAGCCGACCAGCGCGGTCGATCCGGAATCGCGCCGCGATTTCTGGGAGGCCCTGTTCGAACTGGCCGACGCCGGCACCACGGTGCTGGTGTCGACCCATTACATGGACGAAGCCGAGCGCTGCCACCGGCTGGCGATCCTGGATCGCGGCGCGCTGGTGGCCGATGGCACGCCGGCTGAGCTGTGCGCGCGGTTGCAAGGGCGCACGCTGCAGGTCACCGCGTCGCAGCCGCGCCTGGCCAGCCGCGCACTGGCCGATCTGCCCGGTGTGCTCAGCGTGGCGCAGATCGGTACCCATCTGCGCGTGCTGTGCAATGAGGGAGCGGCGGACATCGCGGTGCTGGGCCGTGCGCTGGCCAACGCTGACCCGCAGGCCCGCATCGAGACGGTGGCGCCGAACCTGGAAGACGTGTTCGTGGCGGCCACCCGTGGTCGCGGCCGGGAGCCGGCGGCATGAACCTGCGCCGGCTGTGGGCGATCATGCTCAAGGAGCTGCGGCAGCTGCGCCGCGACCGCATCACGCTGGCGATGATCGTCGGCATCCCGGTGATGCAGCTGCTGCTGTTCGGGTATGCGATCAACCTCAACCTGCGCCACCTGGATGCGGGTGTCGCCGACCAGTCCAACAGCGCCGCTTCGCGCGCGCTGGTGCAGGACATGGTGGCCACCGGCGTGATCACGCCGCGCAGCGAGGCCTACACACCGGACCAGCTGATGCAGGCGCTGCGCCGCGGCGAGATCAGTGTCGGCATCGTGGTGCCGGCCGACTTCGAGCGTCGCCGCTTCGACGGTCGCGAAGCAGTGCAGGTGCTGGTCGATGGCAGCGACACCGTGGTGCAGAGCGCGGCGATCCAGCTGGCGCAGGTGCCGCTGGACACGCGCCCGACCAGCAACACGCGGCCACTGCGCGAAGGCAGCATCGCCAGTGGTCCAATCAGCGTGACCAGCTTCTACAACCCGCAGCGGCGTTCGGCGGTGAACATCGTGCCGGGCCTGATCGGGGTGATCCTGACCATGACCCTGGTGATGTTCACCGCGGTGGCGGTGGTGCGTGAACGCGAGCGCGGCAACATGGAGCTGCTGATCGCCACGCCGGTGTCACGCAGCGAACTGATGGTCGGCAAGGTGCTGCCCTATGCAGCCATCGGCCTGCTGCAGACCACGCTGGTGCTGGTGCTGGGCACCTGGCTGTTCCAAGTGCCCATTCGCGGCAGCCTGCTGGACATCTATCTGGCCGCGGTACTGCTGGTGCTGGCCAACCTGGCGCTGGGGCTGTTGATCTCCACGCGCGCGCGCTCGCAGTTCCAGGCCATGCAGATGACCTTGTTCCTGTTCCTGCCGTCGATCCTGCTGTCGGGCTTCATGTTCCCGTTCGCGGGCATGCCGCGGCCGGTGCAGTGGCTGGCCGAAGTGCTGCCGCTGACCCACTTCCTGCGCCTGGTGCGCGGCATCATGCTGCGCGGCGCCCCGTTGTGGGAGCTGTGGCCGGATGCACTGGCGCTACTGGCCTTCATCGGGGTGATGATGACCCTGGCGATCCTGCGTTTCCGCAAGCGCCTGGATTGAAGGCAGGGGGTCGGATCCCCGCAGGGGCTCCGACCCCCTTCACCGGGGCCTTATTCGGCCACCACGCGCCCGCGCAGCGAGTTGGTCAGCGCCTCGGTGATCAGCACATCCACGAACTGGCCGATCAACCGCGCAGGCGCCGGGAAATTCACCGACCGCATGTTCTCGGTCTTGCCGGTCAGCTCGTTCGGATTCTTGCGCGACGGCCCCTCCACCAGCACGGCCTGCACGGTGCCGACCATCTTCTCGGAGATGCCGGCGGCATGGGCGTTGATGCGCTCCTGCAGGCGCGACAGGCGCGCGTGCTTTTCGGCATCGCTGATCGTGTCCTCCAGGTCCGCGGCCGGCGTGCCCGGGCGCCGCGAATAGATGAACGAGAAACTGTGGTCGAAGCCGATGTCCTCGATCAGCTTCATGGTCTTCTCGAAATCGGCGTCGGTCTCGCCGGGGAAGCCGACGATGAAGTCCGAGCTGATCGAGATGTCCGGGCGCACCGCGCGCAGCTTGCGGATCTTCGACTTGAATTCCAGCGCGGTGTACCCGCGCTTCATCGCCGACAGCACGCGGTCGCTGCCGGCCTGCACCGGCAGGTGCAGGAAGTTGGCCAGCTGCGGGACGTCGCGGAACGCGTCGATCAGCGAGTCGCTGAACTCCAGCGGGTGCGAGGTGGTGAAGCGGATGCGGCCGACCCCATCGATCTCGGCGATGGTACGGATCAGCAGGCCGAGGTCGGCGAACTCACCGTCACCATAGGGCCCGCGATATGCGTTGACGTTCTGCCCGAGCAGGTTGATCTCGCGCACGCCCTGTGCGGCCAGCTGCGCCACTTCCACCACCACGTCCTCGAACGGGCGGCTGACTTCGGTGCCGCGGGTGTAGGGCACCACGCAGAACGAACAGTACTTGGAACAGCCTTCCATGATCGACACGAATGCCGAGGGACCTTCGGCGCGCGGCTCGGGCAGGCGATCGAACTTCTCGATCTCGGGGAAGCTGATGTCGACCTGCGGGCGCTTCTGCTCGCGACGTGCACGGATCAGCTCCGGCAGGCGATGCAGGGTCTGCGGGCCGAACACCAGGTCCACGAACGGCGCGCGCTTGATGATCGCTTCGCCTTCCTGCGAGGCGACGCAGCCGCCGACGCCGATGATGACTTCGCGGCCCTTGTTCTTCAGGCTCTTCCACACGCCCAGCTGGCTGAACACCTTCTCCTGCGCCTTCTCGCGGATGGAGCAGGTGTTGACCAGGATGACGTCGGCGTCGTCCGGGCGGTCGGTCAGTTCCAGGCCATCGCTGGCGGCAAGCACGTCGGCCATCTTGGCCGAGTCGTACTCGTTCATCTGGCAACCGTGGGTCTTGATGTACAGCTTGCCCTTGACCTGGTCGGGCTTGCGCGGACCAGCGGGCAGGGCAACGAGCGAGGTACCGTCCGGCGTGGCGGGCGGAAAGACGTCTGGCGTCCCGGTCATGGCGCTTAATCCATTCGGGTGGCGGGAAAGCGGGCAATTCTACCCGCATCCCGGCGCGTGCGCCGGCCCGGTAGAGCCAGGCCATGCCTGGCTGCATTCCGTACCGCAGGCGCCGCGAACGGGTTCATCCACGCATGGCGCGGATCTACTGCAACCGCGCTTACGCCGCCGCCAGCTCCGCATCGATCTGCCGCGAACGGTCGAAGGCGGTCATCGCGCTCATCCGTGCAATGTAATCGGCCGTGGCCGGCGCCGGCTGTACCAAGCCGAAGGCCGTGGTCCAGGCCAGCGCATTGCCCCACAGCACGTCGGCGGCGCTCATCGTCTCGCCGAGCAGGTACGGGCCCTGCGCCAGCTGGGCCTCGACCACCTGCAGCACGGTCTCCGCATCGTTGTACGGCGACATCAGGCGCGGTGGCGGCTCGCGATGCATCGCCTTGTCGATCATCGCCGGCTCGAAACAGGCGCCATAGAAGGCCATCCAGCGCAGGTAGGGCCCGCGCAGGGCGTCGCCGATCGGCGGCGCCAGCCCGGCTTCCGGATACAGGTCGGCCAGGTACAGATAAATGGCCACCTGTTCGGTCACCAGCGCGCCGTTGTGGACGATGGCCGGCACCTTGCCCATCGGGTTGATGGCCAGATAGGCCGGGGCCAGGTTGGCGCCGGCCTTCAGGTCCAGCACCTGCATGCGGTAGTCGGCACCCAGCGCTTCGAGCAGGGCCACGGCACCGCTCGAGCGGGAACGGGCGGCGTGGTACAGGGTGATCTGGCGTGAGGACATGGCATTGCTCCTTGCGGTGGGTGGTGAACTGGAGGCCATCCTGGGGCACTATTGCGGACGACTTCTGTCCTCGATCCTTCATGCGCCATACCGCCCATCGACTGCTGCGCCTGATCGCCCTGCTGCAGGCCCGCCGCCAGTGGTCAGGGGCCGAGCTGGCCGAGCGCATGGGCGTGGACCGGCGCAGCATCCGGCGTGACATCGAGCGGCTGCGCGAACTGGGCTATCCGGTCCGGGCCTCGTCGGGGGTCGGTGGCGGCTACCAGCTGGGGGCAGGGGCACCGGTACTGCCGATGCTGCTGGACGAGGAGGAGGCGACCACCCTGGCGATCGCCCTGCGTGCCGCGTCCGCGACCGTCGCCGGCATCGACGACACCGCCCGTGGCCTGTTGTCCAAGCTCGACCCGCTGGTGCCGACCCGTCGCCGCCAGCAGGCCGGCGAGGTGCATGCCGCCACCGCCACCCTGTCCGATCTTCCGTCCACCGATGCACGCCTGCTCGGGCGGCTGGCCCAGCACTGCCGGCAGGCGTCACGGCTGGCCTTCGAATACCGCAGCGCGCAGGAGGCGGTGACCCAGCGCGAGGTCGAGGCGCAGCACCTGGTCAACTACGGGCGGCGCTGGTACCTGCTGGCCTGGGACCTGGGCCGGCAGGACTGGCGCACCCTGCGCGTGGACCGGATGGGCGCGGTGCGCGAATGCTCCGCGCCGGGCATGCATCGCCGCACGCCCGCACCGCCGGATGTGATGGTGCGGCAGGCGGTCAGCCAGGCGCCCTTCGCGCTGCAGGCCATCGTGCGCCTGGCCGGCAGCCACGCTGAGCTGGAAGGCCGCATCCCGCCCTGGTGTGGCGTGCTGGAGGCCGACGGTCCCGACCACTGCCTGCTGCGCATGGGCGCCGAGAGCCGCGGCATGATGCTGGCGCAGATCCTCAGCCTGGACCGGGTGCCGGTAGCGTTGTGGACGACGCCGCCGGGCCTGCGCGATGAACTGGCACAGCGCCTGGCCGGATTGGGGCAGGTGCTGGCTGTGCCGCCGGTCACAGGCTGAGCGGCGTCGCTTGGCAAGCCCCGGCGAAGCTGGGACACTCGCCGCCATGAAGGGGATACTGGGGACAACGGCGATCATCATCGCTGCGCTGACCGCTGCGCCGGCCAGTGCGGGCACCCTGTTCAAGTGCCAGGGCGCCGACGGGGTCACCAGCTATGTCAGCAAGCGCGTGGCCGGTGCCCGCTGCAGCACCATCAGCTACAGTCGCGACACCCGCCCGGCACCGCGCCCGGTGGTGGCCGCGCCGAAGCCGGCGCCGACCACCGTGGCCAGCATCGAGCGCAATCCGGTGGCCGTGGCCGCCAGTGCGGCGGCCCCGGTCGTGGCGCCCGCGGCCTCGCCTGCACCGGCGCCTGCGGCCGTGCCAGCGCCCCCGGTCGCCTCGCGCAGCGGGCGCATGGTCAGCGGCCAGGTCTATTCCTTCATGAAAGATGGCGTGCGCCACTACACCAGCGCACGGCCTACCCAGGTGGCCAACCTCGGTCCGGTGCGCACCATCCGCTACAGTTTCATCGAGCGCTGCTACGCCTGCGGCGTCAACCCGCGCGTGGACTTCGGTTCGGTGCGCCTGAACACCACCGCGTTCCAGACCGAGATCACCTCGGCCGCACGCGAGTTCGGCGTGGAGGAGGCGGTGGTGCGGGCCATCATCCACGCCGAATCGGCCTACAACCCGACCGCGCTCAGCCGCGCCGGCGCGCAGGGGCTGATGCAGCTGATGCCGCCGACCGCCGCGCGCTTCGGGGTCAGCGATGCTTACGACGCCGGACAGAACATCCGCGGCGGCGTGCAGTATCTTGCGTGGTTGCTGAAGCGCTTCAATGGCGACCTGACCCTGGCCGCAGCCGGCTACAACGCTGGCGAAGGCGCGGTCGACCGCCACGGCGGCGTGCCGCCCTACAGCGAAACCCAGTACTACGTACGCCGGGTCGGGCAACTGGCCGAGCGTTACCGCTCCGCATTGACGCACCAGTAGTGCCGGCCGCTGGCCGGCAACCCCTGGGCAATGGCCGGTACCGACCGGCCGCTGGCCGGCAACCCCGCAATCAATGTTGTTGCAATGCGTTGTGTGGCGCGCGACGGTTCCGCTACACTCGACCGCGATTCAATGCGGCTCTGGCCCCCACCGGATCCGCTGGCAGCCTTAAAGCTACCTAATCAATATCGGAGTGCCGGATGGCCAACGATGGGGTACACGATCCAGTCAACACCGGACGTCGGCGTTTTCTTTCTGCCACCACAGCCGTGGTGGGCGCCGTCGGCGTCGGCTTCACCGCCGTTCCTTTCATCAAATCCTGGAACCCCAGTGCCCGCGCCAAGCTTGCCGGCGCACCGGTGGTAGCCGACATCAGCGCCCTGCAGGAAGGCCAACGCCTGATCGTGGAATGGCGTGGCCAGCCGATCTGGATCGTCAAGCGGTCCAAGGCGATCCTGGATGCGCTGCACGGGCTGGACGGCCGCCTCAAGGACCCCGAGTCCGGCGAAAAGGACCAGCAGCCGGACTACGTGCTGAAGCAGAACCCCGAGCTGCGCTCGATCAAGCCGGACATCTCCGTGCTGGTCGGCCTGTGCACGCACCTGGGCTGCTCGCCGGAAATGGTCGCCGAGATCCGGCCCGAGCCCTATGACCCGCAGTGGAAGGGCGGCTACTTCTGCCCCTGCCACAAGTCGCGCTTCGACATGTCCGGCCGCGTCTTCAAGGACGTGCCGGCGCCGATCAACCTGAAGGTGCCCGCGCACCACTACCAGGACGACAACACCATCATCATCGGTGTCGATCCGCAGGGGGCTGCCTGATGGCCAATATCCTCAGCCGTACCGCCAGCGGCGTGGCCGACTGGGTCAATGCCCGCGCGCCGGGCCTGATGCCGGTCTACCGCAAGCACGTCAGCGAGTACTACGCGCCGAAGAACTTCAACCTCTGGTACTACTTCGGTTCGCTGGCGCTGCTGGTGCTGGTCAACCAGATCGTCACCGGCATCTTCCTGACGATGCACTACAAGACCAACGCCGCCGAGGCGTTCGGCTCCATCGAATACATCATGCGTGATGTGGAGTGGGGCTGGCTGATCCGCTACATGCATTCCACCGGTGCCTCGCTGTTCTTCATCGTGGTCTACCTGCACATGTTCCGCGGCCTGCTGTACGGCAGTTACCAGAAGCCGCGCGAGCTGGTGTGGATCCTCGGCATGCTGATCTACCTGGTGCTGATGGCCGAAGCCTTCATGGGCTACGTGCTGCCGTGGGGACAGATGTCGTTCTGGGGCGCCAAGGTGATCATCTCGCTGTTCGGCGCGATACCGGTGATCGGCAACGGCCTGACCGAATGGATCATGGGCGACTACCTGCCCAGTGACGCTACGCTCAACCGCTTCTTCGCGCTGCACGTCATCGCGTTGCCGCTGGTGCTGCTGTTGCTGGTGGTGCTGCACCTGGGCGCGCTGCACGAAGTGGGGTCGAACAACCCCGATGGCGTTGAGATCAAGAAGGGGCCCAAGGGCAACCGCTGGTCGCCGAATGCACCGGCCGATGGCATCCCGTTCCATCCCTACTACACGCTCAAGGATGGCGTCGGCGCCGGCTTCCTGCTGATCATCGCTGCCTTCATCATCTTCTTCGCCCCCGGTTTCGGCGGCCTGTTCCTGGAGCACGACAACTTCACCGAGGCCAACCGCCTGGTGACCCCGGAACACATCAAGCCGGTCTGGTACTACACGCCGTACTACGCGATGTTGCGCGTGGTGCCGAACAAGCTGGGCGGCGTGCTGGTGATGTTCTCGGCCATCGCGATCCTGTTCCTGGTGCCGTGGCTGGACAAGGCGAAGGTGAAATCGGTGCGCTACCGCGGCTGGATCTCGAAGGTGATGCTGGGCGTGCTGGCCGTGTGCTTCGTGTGGCTGGGCGTGATTGGTTCCGGCCCGGGTACCGACGTGCACGAGACCTACATCGGGCGGGTGCTGACCTTCCTGTACTTCGCGTTCTTCATCACCATGCCGCTATGGACAAGGCTGGACAAGACCAAGCCGGTACCGGAGAGGGTGACCACGCATGACTGAGCGCTGGATGGTCCGGCTGGCCCTGGCGGCCACCCTGATGCTGGGCAGTTTCCTGGCCTCCGCCGCCGAGGGCGGCACCCCGCTGCTGCAGGCCGGCAACGACCCGGGTGACCGCGCCTCGCTGCAGCGCGGCGCGCAGCTGTACATGAACTACTGCTCCGGCTGCCACGCACTGAAGTACCTGCGCTATTCGCGGATGGCGCAGGACCTGGGCCTGACCGAGGAAGAGGTGATGAACAACCTCAACTTCACCGGCTCGGCGATCGGCGACCCGATCCCGGTGGCGATGCCGAAGGAGAACGCGGAGAAGTGGTTCGGCAAGATGCCGCCCGATCTCAGCCTGATCTCGCGCGTGCGGGGCAGTGACTGGGTCTACACCTATCTCAAGTCGTTCTACCTGGACAGCAGCCGCCCGCTGGGCTGGAACAACGCGCTGTTCGCCAATGCCTCCATGCCCAACCCGCTGTGGGAGATGCAGGGCCTGCAGCATGCGGTGCACGGCAAGGCGGAAGCGCCCGGCATGGACCCGCCGGTGACCGGCCTGAAAATCGAAACGCCCGGGTCGGTCGATGCCGGCCAGTACGATCAGGCCGTGCGGGACATCACCAACTTCCTCGAATACGCCGGTGAACCGGCCGCGCTCAAGCGCCAGCAGCTGGGCGTGTGGGTGATCCTGTTCCTGGCCCTGCTGACTTTCCTGCTGTACCTGCTGAAGAAGGAATACTGGAAGGACGTCCACTGATTCTGCCGCTGGCCATCGCACGGGCCTATTGGCTTTTGTGATGGTCGGTTGCACACTCGGGGAGGAGTCGACCGCCGGCACGGTGCCGGCGGCGCCGATGCGGCAGGCGGTCTCCTGTCGTGGGAGAGCCTTTGATGGCGGCGAGCGTACGCATGCGCAATACACTGACGCTGTTTTCCTCGAACGACGACGTACTGTGCCACCGTGTACGCCTGGTCCTGGCGGCCAAGGGGGTCACCTTCGACTTTGTCCCGGTCGATCCGCAGAACCCGCCTGAAGACCTGATCGATCTCAATCCGTACCATTCCGTGCCGACCCTGGTCGAGCGCGAACTGGTGCTGTACGCCGCCTCGGTGGTCAGCGAATACCTGGACGAGCGCTATCCGCATCCGCCGCTGATGCCGGTCGATCCGCTGTCCCGTGCGCGCATCCGCCTGGCGATGCTGCGCATCGAGCACGACTGGGTGCCGCAGGTGCAGGCCATCCAGCTGGGCAACAAGACCCAGGCCGAGGCCGGTCGCAAGCGCCTGAAGGAACTGCTGACGGCCTCGCTGCCGCTGTTCAAGGCCAGCAAGTTCTTCCTCAACCCGGAAATGAGCCTGGCCGACTGCGCCATGGCCCCGATCATCTGGCGCCTGCAGTCGCTGGATGTTCCGCTGCCGAAGGATGGCAAGGCGATCGAGGACTACGGCAACCGCATCTTCCGCCACCCCGGTTTCGTCCGCAGCCTGACCGAGCAGGAAAAGAAACTGCGCGACCTGCCGGCCTGACCGGCCCATGCAGTACCCGTCTGCACGCCGACCGGCGTGCAGGCGATCCGCCCCGGCAGGCCGCCGGGCGCGTACACTTCACGCATGACCGAAGACTTCTTCCACATGACCAGCCACCGCCCGTACCTGCTGCGGGCGCTGGTGGAATGGATCAACGACAACCAGCTGACCCCGCACATCCTGGTCGACGCCGGCGTTCCCGGCGTGCAGGTCCCGCCTTCGGCGGTCAAGGATGGCCGGGTCGTGCTCAACATCGCCGAACGTGCTGTCGTGCGGCTGATGATCGACAACGAGATGGTCAGCTTCTCGGCGCGCTTCTCCGGTACCAGCTACCCGGTGCAGGTGCCGATCAGCGCCGTGCTGGCCGTCTACGCCCGCGAGACCGGGCAGGGCATGGCGCTGCCGGATGACATCCCGGGCAGCGAAACCGCGCCGACCAGCGACGAGCTGCTGCATGAGGACGGCACGCCACCGGACGATACGCCGCCGGCCAGCCCGCCGCCGAAGGGCCGCCCGAACCTGCGCGTGGTCAAGTAACCCTTCCGACGCCGCCCCGATGGGCGGCGTTTTTCTTTGCCCGTTTGCGGTGGGTGCCTGCCGTTGGTCGGCACATTCTTAAACCCTAGACATCCTCGGCATCCTCCACATCCGGCCGGATCTGGCTGATCCGCGCCGCGCCTGGGCCGGTGAACGAGATCAACTGGTCGCCACGCAGCACCATGCGTCCCACGTGGCGGTCGATGCCATCGTAGGAATACTCGAACTTGAAGGTGCGCTCGAAGCCGAGCCGGCCATCCTCGCCGCGCGACAGCCGCAACCCGGTGGCGTGCACCGCCTGATCCAGCCACTGCACGTTGGCGGCGCGGCAGGCATTGCGGCCCAGTTCCACCGCGCGCTCGGCGGCCGAGCGCGCGGCGTTCCAGAAGAAGTAGATGATTCCGCCGGCAATCAGCAACAGCAGCAGGGTGGGCATGGCGTCAGCCGTCAGAGGTGGATCCGGCAAAGATGGCGGCGAATGCGTGCTGGATCAAGCGCCTGTGTCACCGCCTTGGCGGCTGCGGGTCGGTCATCGGTGATGGGGGTGCGGTGGCCGGCACCGTGGCCGGCACTGCCTGCATCGGTGCTGTGCTGGGCGAAGGCATCGCCAAGGGCGTGGTCGCGGTCAGCTGCAGCAGGGCCGCCCAGTCCTGGCGGTTGAAACTGCATTCGTCCTCACGCCCCGGGGTGCAGCTGGGGTCAATGCCGGTGCTGTTGCGTTCGCGCGCCGGCGGCAACTTGATCAGCCCGGTACGATCCAGCGGCAGCAACCGCATCGCCACGGTGTTCATCACGTTGCCACCGACCAGGTACAGGGTCTGGTCGCCGCCGAGGTTGGCGGCCACCACCACTTCGCAATGTGATTTCCAGTGGCCCACCGAACCGTTGCCCAGCGCCTGCACCAATCCGCTGTAACTGAGCGTGCTGCTGCGGTCGCGCAGGAAGCACAGCAGGTCACCGGGCGCGGGTTTGGCCGTGGCCGGGTCGACCAGCCTGTACGGCACGCCCGAGGGGCCGCCCTGGTACGCGGCGCGGATGTAGTCGATATGGCGTGGCGAGGTATTGAAGCCGGGCACACCGGCGCGCACCATCACCCACGAAATGAAGGCGGCCGACCACGGGTTGTCGACCAGGAACGCGCGGCAGTCACTGTCGGTGTAGCGCGTGCCCAGCGGTGCCAGGCAGCTGCTGGCGCCGGCGATGCTGCCCATGGCGTTGAGCGTGCCGCTGTTGCGCCAGTAGCCGGCCACGCGCTGCCAGGCGATCAGTCCGTTGTCGGCCAGGTGTTCGTTCTCGGCCTCGGTGACACTGAGACTCGCCGCACGGCCATCACGATCGATGAAAGGCCGGAACCAGAGCCGGTGTTCATTGCAGGCAGTATTGCGGATGGCCACCGCCAACGGACTCAGGCCGAAGCGGGGCGGCACATCGCAGGCTTCGGCGGCCGCTGCGGACAGGGGCGCTGCAGCCAGCAGCAGACAGGCAGGCAAGAGCATCCGGGGCATGCGCGGCTCCTGTGGGGGATGTCCGCAGCGTCGCAGCGCTGTCGTGAACGCCGGGTGTGAGAACGCGGTCCGATCCCTTTTCCGATGGAAAAGGGATCGGACCCCGCGCCAGGCCTCAGCCCGGTGGCGGGCCCAGCTTCAACGACAGGTCGATCGCCTGCACGTGCTTGGTCAGGCCGCCGATGGAGATGCAGTCGACGCCATCCTCGGCGATCGAGCGCAGGCCGCCCAGGCCGACGCTGCCGGAGACTTCCAGTGGAATGCGGCCGGCAGTGATGCGTACGGCTTCGCGGCGCAGGTCGGGGCTGAAGTCGTCCAGCAGGATGCGTTCGCACCCGGCTTCAAGGGCCTGGCGCAGCTGCGCCAGGTCTTCGACCTCGACCACCAGCGGCAGCGCAGGCCACTCACGACGTGCGGCGGCCACCGCCGCGGCCAGCGAACCGGCGGCACGGATGTGGTTCTCCTTCAGCATCACCGTGTCGTACAGGCCGAAGCGATGATTCTCGCCACCGCCGCAGCGCACCGCGTACTTCTGCGCGAGGCGCAGGCCGGGCAGGGTCTTGCGGGTGTCGAGGATGCGCGTGCCGGTACCGGCCACCGCCGCCACGTAACGGGCGGTGGTCGTGGCGGTGCCGGACAACGTCTGCAGGAAATTGAGCGAGGTGCGCTCAGCGCTGACCAGGCTGCGGCTGCGCCCGTGCAGCAGCGCCAGCACGGTGCCGGCGGTGACGGCATCGCCTTCGGCGATGTGCCATTCAATGCGCACCTCGGGGTCGAGCGCGCGATGGGTGGCGTCGAACCAGGGCCGCCCGGCGATCACCGCGTCCTGCTTGCACAGCAGGTAGGCGCTGTCAGCCTGGTCGGGCAGCAGGGCAGCGGTGACGTCGCCGCTGCCCAGGTCCTCGGCCAGTGCACGCGCGACAGCGGCGGCGACCAGGGCCGCATCCGGCGTCGGCAGCGTGCTCATGCGGCCGGGAAGTCGGCGATCTGGGACGTCGGGATGGCTTCCTCGGCCAGCAGCACCGGGATGCCGTCGTCGACGCGGAACACCTGCTTGCGGTCACGGGTGACCAGCGCTTCGCGCAGCGGCTGCGCCAGCGGGTTGCCATCGGCCTTGTTCACCGCGCCGGCGGAGATGGCCTTGTTGAGGGCTTCCAGGCCCTTGCCATCCAGCAGGGACAGGGGCTGGCGGGTGTCCGGCGACACCAGCAGGTCGAGCAGCTTGCGATCCATGGTTCTTCGTCTTGCGTGGAAGATGGCTAGAATACGTCTTTAAGGCAGGTGACGGCCAATGACCCCCAACCCGATCGCGCCGCTTGTCGGCATCGTCATGGGTTCCCGTTCCGACTGGGAAACCATGCAGCACGCCGCCCAGAAGCTTGAAGCCCTGGGTGTTCCGTTCGAAGTGAAGGTGGTGTCCGCGCATCGGACCCCGGATGTGTTGTTCAGTTACGCCGAGCAGGCGGGCCCGCGTGGCCTGCGCGCGATCATCGCCGGTGCCGGCGGGGCCGCGCACCTGCCGGGCATGATCGCGGCCAAGACCGCCGTGCCGGTGCTGGGCGTGCCGGTGCAGTCCAAGGCCCTCAACGGCATGGACTCGCTGCTGTCGATCGTGCAGATGCCGGCCGGCATTCCGGTCGCCACCTTC
Organism: Stenotrophomonas sp. YJH_SMC_10; assembly: GCF_059371555.1. Lineage (NCBI taxonomy): Bacteria > Pseudomonadati > Pseudomonadota > Gammaproteobacteria > Lysobacterales > Lysobacteraceae > Stenotrophomonas > Stenotrophomonas sp. YJH_SMC_10. Next base: position 450,070 of record NZ_JCAFUS010000002.1, read on the forward strand.
GCCATCGGCAATGCCGGCGCCTCCAACGCGGCGCTGTTCGCGGCGGCGATGCTGGCCAGCGACCAGCCGGCGATCGGCCAGGCGCTGGACGCCTTCCGTGCACGCCAGACCGAAGACGTGATGGCCCACGACGATCCGCGCCAATGAGCCTGACCGTCGGCATCCTGGGCGGCGGCCAGCTCGCCCGCATGATGGTCCTGGCCGGTGCGCCGCTGGGGCTGCGTTTCGAACTGTACGACCCGGCAGCCGACGCCTGCAGCGGCCCACTGGCGCCGCTCACCGTCGGTGCCTTCGATGACCGCCAGGCGCTGGCGGACTTCGCCGCCAAGGTCGACGTGGTCACCTTCGATTTCGAGAACGTGCCCGCCGACAGTGCGCAGTTCCTGGCCGGCCGCGTGCCGGTCTACCCGCCGCCGGCTGCGCTGGCGGTGGCCCAGGACCGGTTGAGCGAGAAGACCCTGTTCCAGCAGCTGGGCATTCCGCTGCCGGCCTTCGCCGACATCCGCAGCCGCGACGAGCTGGCGGCGAAGGCCGCTGAATTCGGCCTGCCGTGCATCCTCAAGACCCGCCGTCTGGGCTACGACGGCAAGGGCCAGTTCCGCCTGCGCAGCGAGGCCGACGTCGACGCCGCCTGGGAGGCGCTGGGCGCGCAGGTCGAGCGCACCGGGCTGATCCTGGAGGGCTTCGTCGCCTTCCAGCGCGAGGTCAGCGTGGTGGCCGTGCGTGGCCGCGATGGCAGCTTCGAGGCCTGGCCGATCACCGGCAACTGGCATGTCGATGGCGTGCTGTCGGCCAGCGTGGCGCCGGCGGTGCTGTCCGACGCCGAGCAGCAGGCGGCCATCGGCTACGCGCGCCGTGTCGCCGAGCACCTGCAGTACGTCGGCGTGTTCGCGCTGGAGCTGTTCTGCCGCGATGGCGAGCTGTTGGCCAACGAGATGGCGCCGCGCGTGCACAACTCCGGCCACTGGACCATCGAAGGCAGCGAGACCTCGCAGTTCGAGAACCACCTGCGTGCCGTGCTGGGCCTGCCGCTGGGCAGCACCCGCATGCTCGGCCATGCCTGCATGCTGAACTGGCTGGGCGAGATGCCCGACCCGGCACCGGTACTGGCCCAGGCCAGCGGCCATTGGCACGATTACGGCAAGCAGCCGCGTGAGGGCCGCAAGGTCGGCCACGCCACGCTGCGCGACGATGATGCCGTGGCCTTGGCCGATGCGCTGGAGCAGGTTGGCCTGGAGCTGGACCGTCAGGCCCAGGTCGCACCTGCGGTGCACGCGCTGCGCAACCGCTGAGCCGGTAGTGCCGGCCGCTGGCCGGCAATGCAACGATGTGGCGCGCCGGTGCAGGCATTGGCGCAACATTTCCGGTGGTAGCGTGGGAGCTCCTTTACAGGAGTCACGACCATGCTCGACTGGAATGCCTACCGCAAGGAACTGAAGGGTCGTATCGGCGAGATCGGCAAGCTCTCGCCCGACACGATCAAGGGCTACGCCACCCTGGCCAACGCCGGCGCCCAGACCAACCACCTTGATGCCAAGACCCGCGAGCTGATCGCGCTGGCGGTGGCGGTGACCACCCGCTGCGACGGCTGCATCACCGTGCATGTGGACGCAGCGCTGAAGCAGGGCGCCAGCCGCGAGGAAATCGCCGAAGCACTGGGCGTGGCGGTGTCGCTCAACGCCGGCGCCGCGCTGGTGTACTCGGCGCGGGTGATGGATGCGGTGGCCGCGCACGAGAGCGCGTGACGCTCCGCTCTGCATTTCGGTAGTGCCGGCCGCTGGCCGGCAACCCCGGCATCCTTGTACGTCCAGTGGGTTGCCGGCCAGCGGCCGGCACTACCCGGTGACCGAGCCGCTGCCTCAGCGCAGCTGGCTCTCGGCGAATTCCCAGTTGACCAGCTGCCAGAACCCGTCCAGGTAGCGCGCGCGATCATTCTGGTAATCGGTGTAGTAGGCGTGCTCCCAGACATCGCAGCACAGCAGCGGGGTGCTTTCGCCGGTCAGTGGCGTGCCGGCATTGCGCGTGGCCTGGATGCCCAGCTGGCCACCGGGGTGCTGCACCAGCCACACCCAGCCCGAGCCGAACAGGCCCAGCGCCGTGCGGTTGAACTCCTCGCGCAGGCGCTGTACGTCGCCGAACTGGCGCTTGACCAGCTCGCCCAGCCGGCCCTGCGGCTCGCCGCCGCCGCGCGGGCGCAGGCACTGCCAGTAGAAGCCATGGTTCCAGGCCTGGGCGGCCGCATCGAACAGAGCGCCCTGGGCATGGCGCACGATCTCTTCCAGTGACGCTTCCTCCCACTCGGTGCCGAGGGTGCCGGCATTGACCGCGTCGACATAGGCGCGGTGGTGGCGGCCGTGATGCAGCTCCACGGTCTGCGCGGACAGGTGCGGCTGCAGGGAGCCGGAGAGGTAGGGCAGGGCAGGCAATTCGACGGGCATGGACAGGTTCGTGGCCAGGGGGACGACGGCAGCCTGTTCCATCCGCTTACAATGGCGGCTACCGTGGGCAGTCTAGCCGACCATCGCGGTCGGGTTGTCCGGCGAAGCAAGGAGTGTGGTTGTGGCGGTGATGCAGCAAATCCAGGCCGAGGTCGATCGTTACCCGCTCGTGCTATTCATGAAAGGCACCCCGCAGTACCCGATGTGCGGCTTTTCCAGTCGCGCCGTGCAGGCGCTGATGGCGGCCGGCGCTGTCGCCCTGCGCACCGTCAACGTGCTCGAGGAACCGGAGATCCGTGCCAACCTGCCGCGCTTCTCCAACCTGCCGACCTTCCCGCAGCTGTTCATCAACGGTGAGCTGATCGGCGGCTGCGACATCGTCATGGAACTGTTTGAATCCGGCGAGCTCAAGCGCATCGTCGAAGAGGCGACCCAGGGATGAGTGCCTGGCCGTCGACGTCACCGACTGACGGGGCGTTCGATGGCCGCCCGTTGCAGGACCGCGTGGTGCTGGTCGCCGGGGCCGGCGGCGGGCTGGGCAGTGCCGCGGCGGTTGCTGCCGCAGCCGCCGGGGCCACCGTGGTCCTGCTGGGGCGCAAGCCGCGCCGGTTGGACCGGGTCTATGCCCAGGTCCAGGCGGTCGGCCCGGAACCCTTGCTGTACCCGCTGGACCTGGAAGGTGCCGGCCCCGACGACTACGCCGAACTGGCCCAGGCCCTGCAGCGCGAGCTGGGGCGGCTGGACGGCCTGCTGGTCTGCGCCGCGCATTTCCCGGGGCTGACCCCGTTCGAGCTGGCCGACCCGGCCAGCTTCGCCCGCGCGGTCCATGTCACCCTGACGGCCCCGGCCTGGCTGGCCCAGGCCTGCCTGCCGTTGCTGCGACAGCGCGAGGATGCCGCCCTGGTGTTCGCGGTCGATGCCCCTGAACGGGTGGGGCAGGCCTACTGGGGAGGGTACGGCGTGGCCCAGCACGGCCTGCGTGGCCTGATCGCCAGCCTGCACGATGAACTGGGCCGCAGTCCCGTCCGGGTCAGCGGCCTGTACCCCGGCCCCCTGCGCACGGCGCTGCGCGCACGTGCCTATTCCGTCGACCAGGACCCGGCTGCGCAAGGCCCGGAAGCCGCAGCGGCAGCGGCGGTGACCCTGTTGTCCGGGGCCGGGAGCGTCTGGCGCGGGCAGATTCTTGATGCCAGTGGGATGCCCCGGGAAAAGTGAGTCCCGTGGAAAGGCGGAGTGAAGAACCCGTCACGATTGCGTTGCGAACCGGTGCCGTTTGTCGCACAACCGTCACATTGATGGCGTAGCGTGTTAATCTAGTGTTAACCGTTAGGGCTGCCTTCAGCCGAGCGGTAGGGAACCCCAGATAACTCTCCGATCAGCCACCCGCAGGGCTGCTTGGATGCGCTTTTTTTCCGCCATCGCCAACTCGCATCGAGGCTACCGAAAAATGACCCACCCACTCCGGATGTCCAAGCTCACCCTTGGTCTCGTGGCTGCACTTGCCGCCGCCCCTGCCTTCGCCCAGAGCACCTCTGCCGGTGTCGGCGGCCAGGTCGTGTCCCGCAGCGGCCAGCCCGTTGCCGGCGCTGAAGTCACCATCACCCACACCGAGTCGGGCACCGTTTCGCGTGCGACCACCGATGCGGCCGGCCGCTACAACGCGCGCGGCCTGCGCGTGGGTGGTCCGTACTCGATCACCATCACCAAGCCGGGTGAAGGCACCAAGACCGAAGACGGCGTCTACCTGGGCGTGAACCAGACCGGCACCATCAATGCCACCTTGGCCGGCGACCTCGCCGCGACCAACCTGGACACCGTGCAGGTCACCGCTGTCGGCGGTGGTTCGGAAGTGTTCAGCGCCACCAAGATGGGCTCGGGCACCAACATCAGCCAGCAGCAGATCGAAGTTGCGCCGTCCATCGGCGGCAACATCCAGGATCTGATGCGCCTGGATCCGCGCGTGACCTTCATCGATCGCGCCTCGGGCTCGATCTCGGCCGGTGGCCAGAACCCGCGCTTCAACTCGATCAACATCGACGGCGTCTCGGCCAGCGACACCTTCGGCCTGGAAGGCAACAACATGCCGACCCGCCGCCAGCCGGTCGCGATGGAAGCCATCGAAGCCCTGGACATCAACCTGTCCAACTACGACGTCAGCATCGCTGCTGCCGCCGGCGCCACCGTCAACGCGGTGACCAAGTCCGGTACCAATGAATTCCACGGTTCGGTGTACGGCACCTACCGTGATGGCGACTGGTTCGGCGACAACCCGGAAGGCCAGCCGTTCAAGGGCTTCACCAAGGAAGAAACCTACGGCATGACCCTGGGCGGCCCGATCGTCAAGGACAAGCTGTTCTTCTTCGCCAACTACGAAAAGTTCAAGCAGGCCGCCCCGGGCGCCGACCTGAGCGGCACCGCGCTGGGCAAGGCCAATCCGCAGTTCACCCTGGCCGACGTGACCCGCGCGCAGCAGATCGCGCAGGGCTATGGCATCAACGCCGGTGGCCTGGAAAGCAACGGCGACACGGAGATGGAAGAGTACGCGCTGAAGCTGGACTGGAACATCAGCGAGAACCACCGCGCCAACATCCGTTACAGCAAGATCGACCAGAGCAAGCTGCGCATCAACGGCATGACCACCAGTTCGGCCTCGCTGAGCTCGTACTGGTACCAGCATGACAAGACCAACGAGAGCTACGTCGCCCAGCTGTTCAGTGACTGGACCCCGAACTTCTCGACCGAATTGAAGGCGTCGTACCGCGAGTACTCGGCGATCCGCAACGTGTCCACCGGCGCGCCGAGCATCCGCATCTACTTCGGCGGCAACGAGGCTGCGCCGTCGGGCGATTCGCTGTACCTGGGTACCGAGGTCAATTCGCAGGACAACATCCTCGAGACCAAGGCATGGAACTACTACGCCGCCGCCACCTGGACCCTGGGTGACCACGACGTCAAGTTCGGCGCCTCGTACGACACCAACGACATCTACAACTACTTCGGCGCCAACTCGTGGGGTGCCTACACCTTCTACGGCCTGGACAACTTCGCCGCTGGCCGCTGGAGCAGCTACAACTACAACCCGGAGCGCACCCCGGGCTCGATTCCGGCTGACTACAAGTACAGCAACCTGGCCCTGTTCGTGCAGGACACCTGGTATGTCAACAACAACCTGACCCTGACCCTGGGCGTGCGTGCCGACCGTGCCGACACCAGCCCGGCCCCGACCTACAACGCTGCAGCCTCGACCTTCTTCGGTCGCGACAACAGCGAGGTGCTGAGCAACAAGTTCCTGATCCAGCCGCGCGTCGGTTTCAACTACACCTTCGACAGCGAGCGTCCGACCCAGCTGCGCGGCGGCGTGGGCCTGTTCCAGGGTGATGCGCCGCAGGTGTGGCTGAGCAACAGCTACTCGGCCACCGGCTTCAACAATTCGGTGTACGCCTACACTGCCTACGATCGCACGCTGCCGTTCAACGGGAACAAGGACAGCCAGCCGGTCCCGACCACCCCGGGCTCGAACCGTCAGAACGTCAACTTCGTCGGCAGCGACTTCAAGATGCCGTCGGTGTACAAGGCCAACCTGGCCTTCGATCATGAGACCCCGTGGTACGGCATCGTGGCTTCGGCCGAGCTGCTGGTCACCAAGGTCAAGGATGCCCTGTACTACAGGAACCTGAACCTGGGCCCGGTGCAGCAGCTGGGTCCGGACGGTCGTGAGCTCTATTACGCTGCGTCGCGCAACGGCAACCTGTGGACCAACAGCGATGCCCGCTTCGGGCGGAACCGCGGCTACGACGCCGTCTACGAAATCGCCAACACCGACAAGGGCCGCACCTCGCAGTTCACCGTGTCGCTGAGCAAGCCGTGGTCGGACGCCAGTGACTGGTCCTGGAACATCGGTTACACCTACACCGACGCTACCGAAGTGGGCTCGCTGACCAGCTCCACTGCAAGCTCGGGTTGGAACTACCAGTACGCCTTCAACGCCAACAGCGAAACCGAGAACACCTCGCGCTACCAGATCCGTGACCGCCTGTCGGGCTCGCTGAACTGGAAGCACAAGTTCTTCGGCGACTACGAAACCAAGGTCGGTCTGGTGTACGAGGGCCGCAGCGGCCGTCCGTACAGCTACGTGTACGTGAACGATGCCAACGGCGACGGCCGTGCCGCAAACGACCTGTTCTACGTGCCGAACCCGGGCGAGGTTCTGTTCGGCAATCTGGTGGGCAGCACCTTCACCCCGGATGCGGCAATGGAGAAGTCGTTCTACGAATGGCTGGCGGCCAACCCGCAGCTGGCCAAGTACGCAGGCGGCTACGCTCCGGCCAACCAGTTCCGTACCGGCTGGATCAACACCTTCGACATCCGCATCAGCCAGCAGCTGCCGGGCTTCATGAAGGGTCACAAGTCGGAAGTGTGGCTGGACATCCAGAACGTCGGCAACATGCTCAACAAGAAGTGGGGCAACATCTACGACTACGGCTTCTTCGCCGATGCGCGCGTGGCTACCCTGCAGGGCATGAAGGACGGCAAGTACGTCTACAACTTCCGCGGCGCTGACCTGCCGACGGTGGCCAACAACGACGCAGACGGCTTCGACGTCGGTGTCTCGCAGTGGTCGTTGCAGCTGGGCTTCCGCTACCAGTTCTGATGCACTGACGTAGCGTTGCTGTAAACGGAAACGGCCGGGGAAACCCGGCCGTTTTCCGTTCAGGCGAAAGTCCTTGCAGGGTGTCGGGCAACGGCGTAGCATCCAGAAATGTGCGCGGCGTCAACGCCGCCCAGGCGGTCCCGGACAGGCGAACGCGGGCAGCACACATCCAACGGTCGGGCTTCCCGGCCGTTTTGCTTTTTAAGGGGGCGGCAGTACAGTCGGAAACCTTGAAGGAAGCGAAAAATTGGATATGACCACGAACGAAAAATCAGCCCGTGCGCTGCCGGTGCAGGATGCGCGGATCTACCCGCGCGGTGGGCTGGACGTGCTGTCGCGGGCCGAAGTGGCACGCCTGCGCGATGCCTCCGCCGGCGGCATGCATGAGCTGCTGCGCCGCTGCGCGCTGGCCGTGCTGACCAGCGGCAGCGCCTCGGACGATCCGCGCGCGGCGCGCGACCTCTACCCTGATTTCGACATCCAGGTGGCGCAGCAGGATCGCGGCGTGCGCATCGACCTGGTCAACGCACCGGCGATGGCCTTCGTCGACGGTGAGATCATCCGCGGTGTCGCCGAACTGCTGTTCGCCGTCGTGCGCGACCTGGCCTACATGGCCATCGAGATGGGCCCGGCCTACGCGGCCGAGCTGGAGTCGTCCGAGGGCATCACCAACGCGGTGTTCGGCCTGCTGCGCAACGCGCGCATCCTCAACCCGGGCGATCCGAACCTGGTGGTGTGCTGGGGCGGCCACTCGATCTCGCGCGACGAGTACCTGTACACCAAGCAGGTGGGTTACGAGCTGGGCCTGCGCGGCCTGGACATCTGCACCGGCTGCGGCCCGGGCGCGATGAAGGGCCCGATGAAGGGCGCGACCATCGCCCATGCCAAGCAGCGCCGCACCGTCACGCGCTACATCGGCCTGACCGAGCCGGGCATCATCGCGGCCGAGTCGCCGAACCCGATCGTCAACCATCTGGTGATCATGCCGGACATCGAGAAGCGCCTGGAGGCCTTCGTCCGCATCGGCCACGGCATCATCGTGTTCGCCGGTGGCGTCGGCACGGCCGAAGAGATCCTGTACCTGCTCGGCATCCTGCTGCGCGAGGAGAACAAGGACCTGCCGTTCCCGCTGATCCTGACCGGCCCGACCGTGGCAGCGCCATACTTCGAGCAGATCGACCGCTTCATCCGCCTGACGCTGGGCGACGAGGCTGCCGAGCGCTACGAGATCATCATCGGCGACCCGGTGGCCGTGGCCAGGAAGATGGCCAGTGGCATCAAGCGCGTGCGCGAACACCGCCTGGCGCAGAAGGACTCGTTCTTCTTCAACTGGTCGATCGAGATTCCGTGGGAGTACCAGCAGCCGTTCGTGCCGACCCACGAGGCAATGGCGGCGCTGGACCTGCATCACGGGCGTGCGCCGCACGCGCTGGCGGCCGACCTGCGCCGGGCGTTCTCGGGCATCGTGGCCGGCAACGTGAAGGAGGACGGCATGCGCCGCATCGAGCAGTTCGGGCCGTTCCAGATCCACGGTGACCCGGACATGATGCAGGCGCTGGACGCGCTGCTGCGCGCCTTCGTCGAGCAGCGCCGGATGAAGATCTCCGGCGAATACCAGCCCTGCTACCAGGTGCTGGCCTGAACCCGGGCCGGCGCGATGGGGATCGCGCCGGCACCGGTCGGGGGAGGGTGGACGTCAAGCCTTTGACGCCCGTCGCCCCGGATTGACCGTTCATCCTGCCGCCGCTTGCCGGTGGCGGGGCGATGGCCCATCGTGGCCACCAACACGCTGGGGAGCGTCCAATGTCTTTGCGCCGGCAAAACGGCTTCACGCTGGTTGAACTGATGGTCACGCTGGCTGTCTTCGTGGTCCTGGCGTCGATCGCCTATCCGAGCTTCCGCAACATGATCCGCTCGAACCGGCTGGCGACCGCCAATAACGAGCTGATCGCGCTGGCCAACCTGGCCCGCAGCGAGGGCATCCGCAACAGCACCGGTGGCGGTGTCTGTGGCAGTGCCGATGGCAAAGCCTGCGATGGCGACTGGACCAAGGGGGTACTGGCGTGGTCGGACCTGGACGGCGACGGACAGATGGGCGGCAATGACGTGGCGCTGCGCTTCTCGCAGGGCAACCCGCAGCTGAGCGTGGTCGGCCCACCGGGCGCGGTCATCGCCTTCGACGGGCGGGGCCGGCGCAGGGCTGTTGCTGATCAGACGCTGGTGCTGTCGCCGGATGCGTGCAAGGCCGGTGAATCGAAAAGCACGTTGACGATCAACCAATCCGGCCAGGTCCGGGTGACCAAGGGAACCTGCTCATGAGCCGCCGCAACCTTGCCCGCCCACGTTCTTCGCAGGGCGGCTTCAGCCTGATCGAAGTGATGGTGGCGGTGCTGATCCTGGCGTTCGGGCTGCTGGGCTTCGCCCTGCTGCAGACCACCAACGTCCGCTTCGTGCAGAGCGCGAACTACCGGACGCAGGCCACCAACCTGGCCAATGACCTGATCGAGCTGATGCGCGCGCAGCGCACCGACACCCTGGCCGGAGGCGCCTATTCCTCGGCCTCGTTCTCGGCCGGATCAGTGAAGCCCAACGGCGCCTGCGCCTGGCCGACCGGTGCCGCCGTGACACCGAAGACGAACGTGGCGCGCTGGCAGTGCGAGGTCGCGCGCACGCTGGGCGAGAAGGCCAGTGCACAGGTGACCTTCGTGCAGAGCACCGGTCAGGTCACCGTGGCGATCAGCTGGGGTGACCAGCGCTGGGATCCGAAGGACCCCGACAGCCTCACCACCTTCGGCCTGACGACCTTCCTGTGAACATGCCCATGAGTCCAATTTCGCGCGCCCGAGGCCTGTCGCTGATCGAACTGATGATTGCCATGGTCATCGGCCTGGTCCTGATGCTGGGCGTCACCCAGATCTTCATCGCTTCGCGTGCGGCATCGCGCCTGTCCGAAGGCGCGGCCCGCACGCAGGAGAACGCGCGTTTCGCACTGGATTTCCTGCAGCGTGACCTGCGCATGGCCGGCCATTTTGGTTGCGTCAACGACCAGGCGCACCTGGTCAAGAACACCGGCGATGTCGGCTATCACCTGGGTATCAGCTCCGGCAGTGGCGACCCACTGGACTTCTCAGTGCCGGTGCAGGGTTACGAGGCTGCAGGTACTGCACCGGGCACCACGCTGACGCTGGGGCGTGCGTGGAGCGCGGCACAGTCGGTTCCGAAGAGCATCGCCAATCTCAAGCCGGCACCGTTGCCGGGCAGCGACATCCTGGTGTTGCGCCTGATGAGTCCGGAAGGGGCCGTGGTGACCGGCATCTCCGTGGCCGCGGGCGCGACCACGCTGACCGTCTCCAGTGATGGCATGGCCCGACTGAAGGCCAACGCCGCAGGCACGCCGACGGTCTTCGGCGTGGCCGACTGCACCCGTGCGGACGTGTTCCCGGCGACCATCAGCGGTTCGACCGTGAAGGTCGACAAGGTCGACCTGAGCAACTATTCGATCAACAACGCAATGACCATGCTGTATCGCGCCGATGGCATGGCGTACTACATCGCGAGCAACCCCAATGGCGAGCCGGCGCTTTACCGGGCACGTGCCAATGGCGCCGGTGGCTATGCCGACGGCGAGGAGCTGGTGGAAGGCATCGAGAACATGCAGTTCCTGTACGGCCTGGATGCCACCACCAACATCTCCCTGCCCACGCCGCCGACCGGGCGCATCGTAGACCAGCGCGTGGCCAGTGCGGTGAGCACCGGCACCGACGCTGCCGCCGCGGCGCAATGGCGACGCGTCGGCATGGTGCAGGTCGGCCTGCTGGCGCGCAGTCCGCAGCGTGCGTCGGCCGAAGCACCGGGCAGCGCGGCCACTTATCCAGCCATCCTGGGAGTGGGTTTCGCTCCGGCCGATCCTTACGACCAGCGCCACCGTGGCGCCTATGAAGCGTCCGTTGCGCTGCGCAACCGCTTGTTCGGGAACTGACGACCATGCGCACTTATCCTTCCTCCAGGCGCCGCCCCTTCGTTGCCCAGGCACGGCAGCAGGGTGCTGTTCTCTACGTCGCGCTGATCATGCTGGTGCTGCTGGCTCTACTGGGCGTGATCGGCATGCAGGTGGCCGGCATGCAGGAGCGCATGGCAGCCGGTTACCGGGCGACCAACATGGCGTTCCAGAACGCCGAAGGCGCGGCCCGCAGCGCCGAGAACGCGGTGGAGAACATCGCAAACCGGAAGGATGCCGGTGCCAATCCGTCCGTGGTTTCCTCCGACATCAACCAGCAGTGCGACGACGGCTTCGACCCGTCGGCCTGGGTCGCGAAAACCAAGCTGAGCAGCAAGCCGGCGATCTATGTCCGTGAGATCCAGGGGTGCATCCAGGGCGAAGGTGCACTGGACATGGGCAAGACGGTGGAAAAGCCGACGCCGGTCTACCAGATCACGACCTATGCCGGTGATACCACCAGTGATGCGACGTCGCGTGCGGCGATCGATACCGTATTCAAGCTGTAAGGGTGGGGACCCATGAACACTCGCAACCGCAGGATCCTGGCAGGCGCTGGCCTTGCCATTCTCGCCGCTGGGGGCTACCTGGCGCACACCCTGTTCGCGGCACAGGCGCAGGGCGTGCTGGCGCAGGAGCCGATGAACGTGCAGACGCGCGCGACGCCGGCCTTCATCATGGCCGTGGACGATTCGGGTTCGATGAATTTCGAACGCATGTTCCCCGGCGGTGACGGCCGCATGCGCTGGAACACCAGCACCGGAAGCTTCTTCAACAATGACGGAAGCTTCTTCAGTGTCGGTTCGGCGTGTTCGACCAATTCAGTGGACTGCTACCTTTATCTGTACCCACACGCGGATTTCAACAAGGAATATTCGCCGGGTCGCGCCATTCCGCCGCTGGACATCTACGGCTTTGCCCGTTCCCATGTCTACAACGCCAGCTACTTCAACCCGGACGTGACGTACCGGCCGTGGACCAATGCCGATGGCACGTTGTGGGCCGATGCCTCGATCACCCAGACCCGTGCCGATCCGCGCTCGGGCCAGCGTGGTTACAACGCCGTCTACAACATGACGACCGACCGTTCCACGACGGCGGAGCAGTTCCAGTTCGTCAGCGGCATGCGGATTCCCGACCTGTCCGGAACCGGCAACTCCTATTACACCGGCCGAGGCTGGAGCACGGCGGCGATCAGCAACACCGGCAACACCACCTATGCGGTGACCTATTTCCCGGCCACGTTCTACCTGCCAGCGGCGGCGCCGGCACCGGCGGGCTACAAGACCGACAATGCCAGCCGGCCACTGATCGCAGGGGCCTGTGGCCCCGGCTGCGACATGCGCCGCTACCAGATCAAGTCAGGCAACTATTCAAGTTCCGCGGCCTACAACGCCGCGATCCAGAACTTTGCCAACTGGTTCCAGTATCACCGCAATCGCGTATTGGCCATTGTCGGTTCGTCGACTGCCGCACTGGTGAGCGTGGATACGATGCGCGTGGGCTACTTCACCATCAACAAGCTCAGCAACGCGACCATGTACGACATGGTCACCAACCGGGCTGACCTGTACTCGCAGATCTACGGGTTGACCGCCAGTGGTGGCACGCCCAATCGTCGCGCCGTGGAGTACCTGGTGGACCAGTTCCGCCGTACCGATAGCGGCGCGCCGGTCCAGCTGGCCTGCCAGCGCAATGGCGGCATGCTGTTCACCGACGGCTACACCAACTCCGGCAATACGGCGAACAGCGGTTTCGGTGATGCCGACTCGGTGAACTCGACCCACCTGCCGTCCATTCCGTTCGCCGATGGCTACAGCAATACCATCGCCGACATCGCGGCGGCGGCCTACGCCGGCGCGCGCACGCCCCTGCGCACCGGGACCGGCTTCCCGGCAGGGCAGGTGCCGGTCAGTGACAAGTGCAATTCGCTGGACAAGGGCAGCCCGGACTGGAAGCGACTGGATTGCCAGACCGACCTGCACATGAACTTCTACGGCGTGACCCTGGGCGCGCAAGGCAAGATCTACGGCGTCAACCAGGCCGCCACCGACGATCCCTACAAGAACCCGCCGAACTGGGCCGGCAACGGCAACCCGATAAACGTGGACGACGGTACTGTCATCGATGAACTGTGGCATGCGGCCGTCAACAGCCGTGGCGAGTTCATCAACGCACAGACGCCGGCAGACGTCACCGAGGCCATGCGCCGGGTGCTGTCCTCGATTACCGGTGGTGCATCGCCATCAGGGACGATCGGCATCAGTGGTGCGCGCATCGGTACCGGCTCACTGGCGGTCACCCCGCGCTATGACATCACCAACAGTGGTACCGACTGGTCGAGCAAGCTGACCGCGTCAAGCGTCAAGGTCAACGCTGACCAGGTGGCCGAGCTCACCGAGGTGTGGGAGGCGTCCAGCCGCCTGTCCTCGTCCGGCCGCCGCATTGTCGCCAACAAGCTGGGTTCGCCGGTGGATTTCAACAGCGCCCGCATCAGCTTGCAGGATCTGTGCAGCAAGCCCAGCGGCAAGTACGCGACGATGCTGGTCTGCTCCGCCGACAAGCTGACGGCGATCAAGGCCGACCTGGCCAGCGCGATCAACTACCTCATGGCCGACAGCTCGACCGAAGTCCGCAACGGTGGCAAGTATCGTGACCGCACCACGCCGCTGGGTGACATCGTCAACTCGGCGCCGGTGGTGAGTTCGCCGTTGGACGACTACGGCTATCGCCAGCTGGGCGGCACCTACGCCAAGAGTTACACCGACTACCTGGCGACCAAGGCCAAGTCGCAGCGGTACATGGTCTATGTCGGCGCCAACGACGGCATGCTGCATGCCTTCGACGGCGGCATGAAGGCCGATGCAAAGCAGGACGGCACCGGCGGTACGGAGACGTTTGCCTACATCCCGGCCACCGCGCTGGGCCACATGGCCAACCTGCTGTTCCCCTACAAGTCCGACACGGCTGACCAGACCTTCCGCCACCGCTACTACGTCGACGGTCCGGTGACGGTGTCCGATACGTTCAACGGCACCGCCTGGCAGACCAGCCTGGTTGGCACCACCGGTGCGGGCGGTCGTTCGGTGTTCGCACTGGACGTCACCACGCCGGGCAGCTTCGGCACCGGCAACGTGCTGTGGGAAATCAGCGACGTCAACGCGTCGCTGAGGGACGAGGTGCGCAACAACATCGGTTTCGTGCTGGGCAAGCCGGTGATCGTGCCGGTGAAGAGCGGCACCGGCGTGGCCTGGAAGGCGATCTTTGGCAACGGCTATGGCAGTGCCAATGGCAAGGCCGTGCTGTTCGTTGTCGACATGGCCACAGGCGACATCCGCATGATCGAAGCGGTCGAGGGCACCTCGGGCGCCGGCATCTCCGGGGATAATGGGCTGGGCAATGTGGTGGTGGTCGATCGCTGGACCGGCGCCAACCAGGATGCGCGCGGCCGAGATGGGCTGGCCGACACCGTGTATGCCGCCGACCAGCGCGGTGCCGTGTGGAAGTTCGACCTGACCAGCAGTGCGAACACCACGCTGACGGTGCCGATGTTCACCAGCCAGGCGGCACAGGACTCCTCCGGCAAGACCTACCGTCAGCCGATCACCGGTGGCATGACCGCAGCGACCGGCCCCTCGGGCGGTGTAATGCTCTATTTCGGCACCGGTAGCTTCTCGTTCACCAGCGACAAGGATGACAAGTCGCAGCAGGCGCTCTACGCGGTAAACGATCTGTCGGGAAAAACGGTGACCTCGACGGTGACCGCTGCCAATCTCGTTCCGTATACAGCCGCCGCCGCCACAAGCAGCGATGAACGCAAGATCACTGCAGGCGTGGCGCCGGCCAACGCGCGTGGCTGGATGATTCAACTTCCCGCTGGCAACGGCGAACGCGCGGTAGGCAACCCGATCCTGGTCAGCGGCATTGTCTTCATGCCGACCTATGTGCCCAACATGGAAACGGTCGGCTGTTCGACCAGTGGTTCCAACTGGCTGTTCGGACTGTCGTCGATCAGCGGCCTGCCGATGCTGGAGAACGTCCGCTACGGCTCACCGGCCGGCAGCCAGCCCGGGGCAGGGACCGCAGCGATCGCGCTGAAGACGGGAGGGACCGCGCCGGTGCGTGACGTCTCGCTGTCGGTGCTGCCACGTCCGACGGACAACAAGGCGCCGCCCGGAGGCAGCTCCTGCTGGATGGCCGTCGGCGCGGCAGGCAGCCAGTCGCTCTACCTGCCTTACCCGTGTGGTCGCCAGTCCTGGCGCCAGCTCCAGTAACCCAAGTGCGAGGATCCACGCCCATGCTGCACACAACCATGCCTCGCCGCGCGGCTGGCTTCACGCTGATCGAACTGATGATCGTGGTGATCGTCATCGGTATCCTGGCGGCCATCGCCATTCCCTCCTACCAGGAATACGTTCGGCGCTCGCATCGCGCCGTGGTGAAGGCGGACCTGGCCGAGTACGCACAACGTGCCGAGCGCTACCACACCAGCAACAACTCCTACACCGGCTACGCGCTGCCGACCAAGGTGTCGCCACGCGATGGCGGTACCGTGCGCTACAACCTGGATTACAAGGGGGATGGCTCCAGTTTCACGATCACGGCCACTCCGCAAGGCACGCAGGCCAAGGACAGTTGCGGCACCCTGAGCGTGGACCAGGCCAACCGCAAGACGGCCAGCGGCGGTGTGGCCAGCTGCTGGTGAATCAGGTGTTGATCTTCGTGTAGTCGGTCAGTACAATGCGCCTCCCCGCCCGAATAGCTCAGCCGGTTAGAGCACTTGACTGTTAATCAGGGGGTCGTTGGTTCGAGTCCAACTTCGGGCGCCAGATACTGCAGAAGCCGCGAGAAATCGCGGCTTCTGCTTTTTCGTGCAAGTGTTCAGCAGGGTGCATTGCGATCTGCGCGTTCGCTTCGGGTGCGGCCGCCGTTGTTGACGACCAGCGCGCCGTGCAGCCGGCCACCCGCGCAGATGCGCAGGGTCAGGTTGGCCCCCGGGCTGCGTCCGTCTGGCTGGAAGAACAGCCGGGGGCGCCCGCTGCTTGCCCGCGCTACGACCGCGATGTCCGGACGCCCGGTGTGGTGGACCAGGATCGCCTCTGGCGACGCGGGCTCCCCGCGCTGCTCGCCGCTGCGGTAGATGATCCAGCCGGCGCTCCAGTCGTCGTTGCAGTGCAGGCCGTCGACACTTGCACAGACGCCGATCAGCTCGCGCCTGCGCAAGGCCTCGCTGCGGGCGCCGGACAGGCTGGCGTGCAGGCTCAGTTGCAGTGCATCGGCGCGTTGCCGCAGCAGGAGGGGCTGCAGCGCCGGCCAGGACGCGGCCAGCAGCACCGCCAGCACCACGACCACCACCAGCAGTTCGGTCAGGTGAACGCCCCGCGCTGGGCGGGGGCCGACGGGGCAGGGGGCGTGGGCAGGGCGCATGCATTCAGCCTCCGCGCCTGGCCGGGCGGCTGCCATCGGGAAGCGCCGCGGCGGGCTGCCCGGAGACCCCTCAGCCAGCCGTCACCCCACGCCTCGTATACTCATCCTCCCCGGGAACTGGCAACACCATGAGCGACAGTTTTGAACTTGTCTCGCCGTACTCGCCGGCGGGCGATCAGCCCGATGCCATCGCCAAGCTGACCAGCAACTTCGAGGCCGGCATCGCCAAGCAGACCCTGCTCGGCGTCACCGGCTCGGGCAAGACCTACACGATCGCCAACGTCATCCAGAACGTGCAGAAGCCGACGCTGATCATGGCGCCGAACAAGACGCTGGCGGCGCAGCTGTATGGCGAGTTCAAGGCCTTCTTCCCGCACAACGCGGTGGAGTACTTCGTCAGCTACTACGACTACTACCAGCCGGAGGCCTACGTGCCCTCGTCGGACACCTTCATCGAGAAGGACAGTTCGATCAACGAGCACATCGAGCAGATGCGCCTGGCCGCGACCAAGACCCTGCTGTCGCGCCCGGATGCGATCGTGGTGGCCACGGTGTCGGCGATCTACGGCCTGGGTGCACCGGAAGACTACCTGTCCCTGCGCCTGATCCTGTCCAAGGGCGAACGCATCGACCAGCGCGACCTGATCAACCACCTGACCCAGCTGCAGTACACGCGCAACGAATACGAGCTGCAGCGCGGTACCTTCCGCGTACGCGGCGAAGTGATCGACGTGTTCCCGGCCGAGTCGGACAGCGAGGCGCTGCGCATCGAGCTGTTCGACGGCGAGGTCGAGAAGATCACGATGTTCGACCCGTTGACCGGCGAGACGCTGCGCAACATGCAGCGCTTCACCGTCTATCCCAAGACCCATTACGCGACCACCCGCGAGCGCGTGCTGGCCGCGGTGGAAACCATCAAGGTCGAGCTGAAGGAACGGCTCGAGCAGTTGTACGCCGAGAACAAGCTGGTCGAGGCGCAGCGCCTGGCGCAGCGCACCCAGTTCGACATCGAGATGATGGCCGAGGTCGGGTTCTGCAATGGCATCGAGAACTACTCCCGGCACCTGACCGGCAAGAAGGCCGGCGAGCCGCCACCGACCCTGTTCGACTACCTGCCGCCGGATGCGCTGCTGGTGATCGACGAGTCGCACGTGACCATTCCGCAGATCGGCGCCATGTTCAAGGGCGATCGCTCGCGCAAGGAAACCCTGGTCGAATTCGGGTTCCGCCTGCCGTCGGCGCTGGACAACCGTCCGTTGCGCTTCGAGGAGTGGGAGGAGCGCTGCCCGCGCAGCATCTACGTGTCGGCCACGCCCGGTCCTTACGAGCTGCGCGAGGCGGGTGACGAGATCACCGAACTGGTGGTGCGCCCGACCGGCCTGATCGATCCGGTGGTGGAGATTCGCCCGGTCGGGACCCAGGTCGACGACCTGATGAGCGAGGCCAACGCGCGCATCAAGGCCGGTGATCGCGTGCTGGTCACCACGCTGACCAAGCGCATGGCCGAGAACCTCACCGAGTACCTCACCGAACACGGCATCCGCGTGCGCTACCTGCACTCGGACGTGGACACGGTCGAGCGCGTGGAGATCATCCGCGACCTGCGCCTGGGCAAGTTCGATGTGCTGGTCGGCATCAACCTGCTGCGCGAAGGCCTGGACATGCCCGAAGTGTCACTGGTGGCGATCCTGGACGCCGACAAGGAAGGCTTCCTGCGCTCCACCGGCTCGCTGATCCAGACCATCGGCCGTGCGGCCCGCAACGTGCGCGGCAAGGCGATCCTGTACGCCGACAAGATCACCCGTTCGATGCAGGCGGCGATCGATGAAACCGACCGCCGCCGCGCCAAGCAGGTCGAGTACAACGAAGAGCACGGCATCGTGCCGCGTTCGGTGGCGCGCCCGATCGTCGATGTGCTGGAAGGCGCACGTTCGGATGCGGCCGAAAAGGAAGCGAAGAAGGGCCGGGGCAAGGGCCGGCCGGGCGTGGCCGAAGAGGCGGCCGACTACCGTTCGCTGTCGCCGGCACAGCTGGGGGTGCGTCTGAAGGCACTGGAACAGCAGATGTACCAGCACGCCAAGGACCTGGAGTTCGAGGATGCCGCGCGCGTGCGCGACCAGATCCGGCAGCTGAAGGAAGCCAGCCTCGGCTGAACGTGGCAGTGCTGCGTCATCTTCACAAAAGTGTTGCGCTTCCCTGCCGGCATCCGTAATATACGCGGCCTGCACCGACGCAATCGCGGAAATGCAGAAGCAAAAACGGGCGGTTAGCTCAGCGGTAGAGCACTACCTTGACATGGTAGGGGTCACAGGTTCGAACCCTGTACCGCCCACCACGAAGCCCTCGCAAGGGGACTGTCGTGAACTGCAAAGCCCGGCCCTGGCGCCGGGTTTTTACGTAACAAGGCCAGCCCGCGGGCGGCAAGAACATGATGGGCGGTTAGCTCAGCGGTAGAGCACTACCTTGACATGGTAGGGGTCACAGGTTCGAACCCTGTACCGCCCACCACCTGCTTCCGGTCCGCCGGTGAAGCGGTGGAAACGATGAAAGCCGGCCCCTGGGCCGGCTTTTTTCGTTCCGATGAGGTGGCCTGTCCTTCCCGTGAAAGCGGGAAGCTCCCGCCGGTTCAGTGGCGTGAATTCAGCCGTGGATGCTGATCGAACGCCGGATCTGCCATCGCCCATCCACGCGCTCCCACAGCTGCGCCACGCGGACCTGGACCGGCCCGGCATCGGGCGCCGCGCTGTGCGGGTCAGGCAGCCGCTGGCAGCCCAGGCGCAGGATACGGTCCGGACGCAGGTGATAGAGCTGCAGCGGCTCGGCCCCGTGCGCATCCTGCGCGGCCTCAACGCGCAGGATCTGGCTGCGCAGGGCGTTCTCGGTGGGACCGCCGCCATCGCCGTCGCCGAACAGGCTGGAGAACAGCAGCATCAGGGCAAGCATCGGCATGGCACGGTGCTCCAGCGGGAAAGTGCGTGCAGGCTGGCATGGCGCGCCGGGTATCGCAGCCGGCCTGCGACGAAGGCCCGGAATGCGTCGCCAAAGGCAGGCAGGCGACGATGAATCCGGGATGCACAGGCGTAGACTCCGGGTTACCGCGCAACTGCGCCACCACGGAAAGGAACTGCTGCATGAGCGATCACGTCCCGGTGTCCAGGCCCAATCCACTGCTGGAGGGCCTGTTTGGCGGCAACATGCTGGAAGGCACGTTCAAGGCCGTGGCCTGGGTCGCGATCCTGTGCGTGCTGCTGGCGTGGAGCACGCTGCGCTGACGTGACGCGGTCGTGCAGTGCTTGCGCGCCGCGCTGATGCGATGGATGCCGGTGGCACCGCGAAGATGCCGCGTCGCTCTCCAGGCGCGCGCGCCCTCAGGCGCTGAAGGCCTGGCGCAGGCTGTGCAGGGTCGCCTGGCGATGTTGCCTGGCCGTCGGCTCGCCCATCTCCAGCTCCTGCAGGCGCAGTCCGACCAGGGTCATCGACAACGCATAGCCGCGTGCCGCGTCGGCCACGCGTGACAGGCCCACGGCACGACGGGCCAGTGCGTTCACGTGTTCGAGGTCGGGCATCAGCCCCAGATAGGCGCGCTCGGCGCTGTCCAGGTCAGGCGCTCGCAGGATGGCGTGGGCGTCGGCAGTGTGGGAGACGGAGGCCATGGGGGTCCTTGTCAGGGGCAGCGACAGCATCGTTCGGCCACGTTGCGGGGGATGGCTGCGCATGCTGAAGGGGCAACATTGTCAGAACATTGCGCCTGCAGCCGCTGGCATGCATGGGCGCCAAAGCAGGGCGCCAGGCACTATGATCGGCAGCGTTTCCGATAGACGAGTGACTGATGCGCATCCTCCTGGTCGAAGACGATCCCGATCTGTCCCGCGCCCTGCAATCGGGCCTGGAGCGGCAGGGCGTGGTCGCCGATGTGGTCGGCAGCCTGGCCGAGGCCGCGCTCGCGTTGCGCGAACCGGTGCACCAGCTGCTGCTGCTCGACCGCCAGCTGCCCGATGGCGATGGTGCCGGATTCGTCGCCACTGCGCGCGCGTTGCGGCCAAACCTGGCGGTGATCATGCTGACCGCCAAGGGCACGCTGTCCGACAAGGTCGAAGGCCTCGATGTCGGTGCCGATGATTATCTGGTCAAGCCGGTCGCGATCGAGGAGCTGATGGCGCGCATCCGCGCCGTGTCGCGCAGGCCGTCAGCGATGGTGACGCCGAGCCTGCGGTTGGGGCGGCTCGAATTCGATTTCGAATCGCTGCAGGCGCAGGTGGAGGGCCAGCCGTTGGCACTGCCACGGCGGCAGGTGCTGGTACTGCAGGCCCTGGCGATGCGGCAGGGGCGCACGGTCACCCGCAGCGCGCTGGAGGCCGCGGTGTACGGGTTCGACGATGAGATCCAGTCCAATGCGCTCGACGCGCATATCTCCAAGCTGCGCAAGGCGCTGCAGCAGGCCGGTGCTGGCGTGGAGATCCATGTGATCCGGGGTGTCGGTTACCTGCTGGCGGAGGCCTGAGGTGGCCCGTCCGATCCGTTCGATCACCCTGGGCCTGGCCTGGCGCCTGTTCCTGGCGCAGGCCTTCACCGTGCTGTTCGCGGTGGTCGCCCTGATCCTGACCTGGGGCGACAAGGACTCCTGGGGCATGGACATGTTCGTTGCCGAGGCGGTGGCCAAGGCGGTGCACAGCGAAGGCGGCCGCCTGGTGCTGGACCAGGCGCGCTGGGACGCGCTCGATACCGACGCCGGTGGCAATCTCTGGTTCGCTGCGGTCGACGACAAGGGCGTCTGGCTTGGGCGCGGCACCATCCCGGCGGTCCACGCGCCGCTGCTTGCGCGGCTGCCGACCGTGGGTGCCAGCGAGCTCGGGTCGCTGGTGCCGCCCTATCTGGACGTGGCGCGGGTGATGATCCGCAACGAGGATGGGCGCCGCATCACCGTGATGGTGGGAGGCGCACCCAAGGGCGGGCTGCTGGACGGCGCACTGATGGTGCTGCGGCTGATCGGCCTGTGGTTCTTCCTGCCGTTGATCGTGGTCACCCTGCTGGTGATGCCGACCGTGATCCACCGTGCGATGCGCGGCGTGCGCCGTTCCGCGCAGCAGGCCAAGGAGCTGGATATCGGCCAGCCGGGTGCACGGCTGGACGCGCGCCTGGTGTCGACGGAAGTGGCGCCGCTGGTGGAAGCATTCAACGACGCCATCGACAAGGTGCAGCAGGGCTATGCCGCGCGCGACAAGTTCCTCGCCGACGCGGCGCACGAACTGCGCGTGCCGATCGCCGTGGTGCAGGCGCGCCTGTCGCAGCTACCGCAGGGTGAGTTGAAGTCACAGCTGCTGACCGACGTGGCGCGGCTGGGCAATGTTGCCGAGCACCTGCTTGACCTGCAGCGCCTGGACCGCAACGTGGGCGCATTGCAGCGGCTGGACCTGGCCCAGCTGGTGCGTGAGGCCGCAGCGGACCTGGCGCCGCTGGTGGTGGGAGCCGGCTATGGATTCGAAGTCGACGCGCCGGAGGCGCCAGTGTGGATCCATGGCGACAGCCTGGCGCTGGGGCGGGTGATCGCCAATCTGGTGCACAACGCGATTGTGCATGGTGGTGGCCGTGGCACCATCTGCGTGCGGTTGGACACGCGCGGCGTGCTGGAAGTCAGCGATCAGGGCGCGGGCATTCCAGTAGGCGACCGCGAGGCGATCTTCGAGCCGTTCCATCGCCTGCGCGCGGCGGGCAGCGGCAGTGGCCTGGGCCTGCACCTGGTCAAGGAAATCGTGCAGCACCATGGTGGCTCGGTCAGCGTCGGCGAGGCGCTGGGGGGCGGTGCGAGTTTCCGGGTCAATTTCCATCGCGGAAGCGTTCGGCGCTGATGCGACTGCGGGGCAAGTCCCGATAGGCAGCCTGCTGCCGTCGGCGGCACGCTGGCGTCATGGCCGCCGAGCGTTTCCCGTCTCCCTTGCTGGGCAGTGGCTGCGCTGCCGCGCTGACGCTAGGGGCGTTGGCCTGCGTGCAGCTGCCGCAACTGCCGCCGCTGTGGGTCTGCACGGTGATGGTCGTGCTTGGCATGGCGGGGTGGGGCCTGCGCTGGCGCGGGCGCCTGCCGGCGGTCGTGCTGTTCGGTGCCGGCTGGGCAGCGCTGCACGGGCACTGGGCATTGCAGGACCAGCTGCCACCGGGCCAGCCGGCTCGGGACGTGGTGGTCAGTGGCCGGGTCATCGATCTGCCGGATCATGCCGAGGCGCGCACCCGCTTCCTGCTGCAGGTCAGTGAGAGCAGCGAACTGCCATCGCTGCGCGGCAAGCGCCTGCAGGTCACCTGGAACGACGGCTGGCAGGGCAGGTCCAGCGCCGCTGCCGAGGGACGGCGCAGGCAGGTCCTGGCCGGTGCGCAGTGGCGGTTGGCGCTGCGTGTGCGGGCCCCTCGCTCGCGGATCAATCCCGGGGGTTTTGACAGCGAGCGCCATGCGCTGCTGCGTGGCGTGGCTGGCACTGGAACGGTGAGGGCGCCGGCCAGTGCCCACGCGCTGCAGTCTGCGCGCGGCCTGCCGGCATGGCGTGAGCGCACCAGCGCCGCCATCGCCCTGCAGGTGGCCCATCCGGCCGCGCGCTTCGTGCAGGCGCTCGCCCTGGGCGATACGCGTGGCCTGTCCGACACCGATTGGGATCAGTTGCGGGCGCTGGGGCTGACCCACCTGATCGCCATTTCCGGGTTCCATGTCGGGGTGTTGGCGGGGCTGGGGGCGTTGCTGTGCCGAGGGCTGTGGTGGCTGTGCCCCCTGCTGGCCCGGCATTGGCCGCGTCCACAGGCGGCGGCCTGCGCCGCGGCGCTGTCCGCGGCGAGCTATGCGGTGCTGGCCGGCGGTGAATTGCCGACCGTGCGCACGGCGCTGATGATCGGGCTGGTGGCCCTGGCGCGTAGCGGGCGGCGCCCGCTCGGTCTCGTGCAGGGACTCGCGCTGGCGGCGCTGGCGCTGCTGCTGCCGGCGCCCCTGTCGGTGCTGTCAGCGGGCTTCTGGCTCAGCTTCGGCGGCGTGCTGTGGCTGGCGTGGTGCCTGCCACAGGGACGTCCGCGCGGGATGGCCGCCAACCTGCGTGGGTTCCTGGCCGCGCAGGGCGTGGCCAGCGTCGGCCTGTTGCCGTTGGGCATCGCCCTGTTCGGTGGCACCGCCTGGCTGGGGCCGCTGGTGAACCTGCCGGTCATTCCTTGGTGGACCTTGCTGGTGGTGCCGCTGTCGCTGCTGGGTACCGCCCTGCAGGTGCTGCATGACGGGGCCGGGCGCTGGGCCTGGCGTGCGGCGGCGTGGCTGTTCGAGGTCAGCTGGCAGGCCCTGCAGCCTCTCTCGGCGCATCCGCAGGCGATGTGGTGGTTGGCCGAGGCACCGGCCTGGGCAGTGCCGGCGGCGCTGCTGGGGGTGTTCTGGTGGCTGTTGCCACGGGGTGCCGGCGGCGGGCTCGCTGGCCTGTTGTTGTGCCTGCCGCTGTTGTGGCCGTTGCGCGAGCGGCCGGCCGAGGGGGAGCTGGAGCTGCTGCTGCACGATGTCGGCCAGGGCACGGCGGTGTTGCTGCGCACCGCGCGGCATGCGCTCTGGTATGACGTCGGGCCGCCGAGCGGCAGCGAAGGGAGCGAGCGGACTCTGGTTCCGGCACTGCGGGCACTCGGCCAGGCGCCGCCTGACCGCGTACTGCTCAGCCACGATGACCTGGATCACGCGGGCAACCTGCCGGGTCTGCGGCTACAGCTGCCGGCACTGCCACTGCTGGCGCCGCCGGGCAGCTCGATCACCGGAGCGGGGCGTTGCCAGCGGGGCCTGAGCTGGCGCTGGGACGGGGTCGATTTCCACGTGCTGCACCCGGATCCCGGCAGCCGGCGGGCCGAAAACGAGGACAGCTGCGTGCTGCGCGTGGCCAGCGCCCATGGCGTGGTCCTGTTGCCCGGCGACATCGGCCGTCCGGCGGAACAGGCGCTGTTGCGGGCGTCTCCGGCGGCGCTGAAGGCTGACGTGGTGCTGGTGCCGCACCATGGCAGCGGGGGCAGTTCCAGTGCCCCGTGGGTGGCCGCGGTGGCACCACGGTTGGCGCTGGTCTCGGCCGGGCACCAGAACCGCTTTGGCCACCCGCGTCGGGACGTGGTCCGGCGCTGGCAGGCGCAGGGCGCCGAGGTGGTGTCCACCGCGGAGTCCGGGGCGATCCGCGTATGGCTTGGCGCACAAGGGCTGCAGCTGCGTGAACAGCGCATCCATGCATCCCGGTGGTGGGATGCCGCTGGGCGGGCGCGGTCGGCTGCTATCCTATCGTCGATCGAACAAGCGGCCGTTGGGCCGGAGGGTTGAAACGTGTGGGAACTGGTCAAGGCCGGTGGCTGGCCGATGGTGCCGCTGCTGCTGTTGGGCGTACTGGCTTTGGCGATCATCCTGGAGCGTTTCTGGTCCCTGCGGCGAACGGAAGTGCTGCCGCCCGGGCTTGGCCAGGAAGTGCGCAACTGGGCCGCACGCGGCAAGCTGGACCCGGCGCACCTGCAGACCCTGCGCGCCAACTCGCCGCTGGGCGCGCTGCTGGCCGCTGCGCTGGAAGCCCGCAACCGCCCGCGCGACCAGATCCGTGAGCGGATCGAGGACACCGGGCGCCACCTGGTGCACCGCATGGAGCGCTTCCTCAACGCGCTGGGCACCATCGCCTCGGCCGGCCCGCTGCTGGGCCTGCTGGGCACCGTGATCGGCATGATCCAGATGTTCCTGGGCATCCTCGACCATGGCGTGGGCGATGTGAACCAGCTGGCCGGCGGCATCGGCAAGGCGCTGGTGTGCACGGCCACCGGCATGATCGTGGCCATCCCGGCGCTGATGTTCCATCGCTATTTCAAGGGCCGGATCCACGGCTATGTGGTGGAAATGGAACAGGAAGCCAGTGCCCTGCTGGACACGCTCGACGGTCGCCCCGGGGTGATGAACCCGGCCGCGCCGGCGCGACCGGCCCACGCTGCCACGGCGAAGGCCTGATCGATGCGTATCGGCAATGACCGATCCCAGGATGAGCCGCATATCGATCTGGTCCCGCTGATCGACGTCATCCTGGTGCTGATCATCTTCTTCGTGGTCACCACCACCTTCGATGCGCGCTCGACGCTGCAGGTGCAGCTGCCGACCGCCAGCCAGCAGCCCAGCAACGAGCCGCCGCGCTCGCTCAGCGTGCTGATCAACGCCGAAGGCCGCTATTTCATCAATGACCAGGAAGTGCTGCGCAGCGATGTCGAGTCGGTCAAGCAGACCATCGCATCGGTCGCCGGCAGCGACCGCAGCCAGCCGGTGCTGCTGCGCGCCGACGCACGCACCCCCTACCAGGCCGTGGTGACTGCGCAGGACGCGCTCGGTCAGCTCGGTTTCCGTCGTATCGCCATTGCAACTGCGCCAGAGGTGCGTCCATGAGTTCCCATCACGCGCCGGTGTGGCCGATCTACAAACGTCTGCTGGGCTACACCCGCACCTACTGGGTGTTCATGGTGGGCGCGGTCATCGCCATGGTGGTCGAAGCCCTGGCCGGCTATCACTTCACCAAGCTGATGGAGCCGCTGGTCAACGAGGGTTTCGTCGATCCGCAGCCGCGCGCGGCCGTGGTGCTGCCGCTGACCATCCTCGGCCTGTTCCTGATGCGCAGCCTGGCCACCTGGGTCAGCGACTACACGCTGGCCAAGACCGGTCGCAGCGTGGTCCGCGACCTGCGTGAGCAGGTGCTGCAGAAGTACCTGCACCTGCCGTCGTCGCACTTCGACACCGAAGCGACGCCGGTGATGGTCAGCCGCCTCAACTTCGATACCGAACAGGTCACCCAGGCCAGCGCCGACGCGCTGAAGACCGTGGTGGCCGACACCCTCACCATCATCGCGATGCTGGCGGTGATGCTGCAGATGAGCGTCAAGGTAACCCTGGCGATGCTGCTGGTGGTGCCGCTGATCGGTGGCATCGTGTCCTACGTGGGCAAGCGCTACCGTCGCATCAGCCGCGGCATCCAGGACGGCATGGGCACGATGGCGCAGACTGCCGAGCAGTCACTGGCCGCGCAGCAGGAAGTGAAGGTGCACGGCACCCAGCAGCATGAGATCTCGCGCTACTCGCGCCTGGCCAACCGCATGCTGGCGCTGAACATGAAAGTCGAGGTCACCCGCGCCGCCGCGTCCAGCGTGGTGCAGTTCCTGGCCGCACTGGCGCTGGCGGTGATCGTCTGGGTGTCGACCCGCGAAGCCTTGGCCGGCCGCCTCAATGCCGGCCAGTTCATGGGCCTGATGACCTCGATGATGGCCATCATTCCCTCGCTGCGCCGACTGACCAGCGTACAGACCTCGATTTCGCGCGGCGTCTCCGCCGCCGAGCGCCTGTTCGGCATCCTCGACATGCCGGTGGAGCGCGACGACGGCCAGCAGCGCGTGCAGCGTGTACGGGGCGAGCTGGCGTTCGACCACGTCATGCTGCGCTACCGCGAAGACAGTGGCATCGCCCTGGACGACATCAGTTTCGTCGCCAGGCCGGGCACGGTGACGGCCATTGTCGGCCGCTCCGGCAGTGGCAAGACCAGCCTGATCCGGCTGGTTCCGCGCTTCTACGAGCCCACTGGCGGCGTCATCACCCTCGATGGCGTGGCCCTGGATGACTATCCGCTGGCCGACCTGCGCCGGCAGGTGGCGATCGTCGGGCAGAAGGTGATGCTGTTCGATGACACCATCGCCGCCAACATTGCCTATGGCATGGAGGCGACCGATGAGCAGATCCGTGCGGCGGCCGAAGCAGCCAATGCCTGGGAGTTCATCGCACGCATGCCGCAGCAGCTGCAGACCCCGGTCGGCGAGAACGGCGCGCTGCTGTCCGGTGGCCAGCGCCAGCGCCTGGCGATTGCCCGCGCGATCCTGCGCGACGCTCCGATCCTGATCCTCGACGAAGCCACTGCGGCACTGGACAACGAGTCCGAGCGCCTGGTGCAGGATGCGCTGCAGCGCCTGATGCCGGAGCGCACCACGCTGGTCATCGCGCACCGCCTGTCGACCATCGAGCACGCCGATCAGGTGCTGGTGATGGACCATGGCCGCATCGTCGAGCGTGGCACCCACAAGGAGCTGCTCGAACTGGGCGGCCTGTACCAGCACCTGCACAGCATGCAGTTCCGCGAAAGGCAGGACTGATGGCCGGCAAGGGCACCCAGACCCCGCCGTACTGGTATGACGGCACCCCGGTTCCGTGGGCCATGCGCCTGCTGGCGCCCCTGTACGCGGGTGTCACCGCGCTGCGGCGGCGCGCCTATCGGCGTGGCTGGCGCAAGCGTCACGCGCTGCCGGTGCCGGTCATCGTGGTCGGCAACATCACCGCCGGCGGTACCGGCAAGACGCCGCTGACCATTGACCTGGTCGAACGCCTGCGCGCGGCCGGCTGGAAGCCCGGCGTGGCCAGCCGCGGCTACGGTCGCGAAGACGCCGACAAACCGCTGTGGGTGCAGGCCGATACGCCGACCGCCAAGGGCGGTGACGAGCCGGTGCTGATCGCCTGGAAGACCGGCGTGCCGGTGCGCGTGGACCGTGATCGGGTTGCGGCCGGCAAGGCGCTGGTCGAGGCCGGCTGCGATGTGATCGTCTGCGACGACGGCCTGCAGCACTATCGCCTGGCGCGCGACATCGAGATCGAAGTGGTCGATGCGCAGCGTCGCTACGGCAATGGCCGGATGATTCCGGCCGGGCCGCTGCGCGAGCCGGTCAGCCGCGCCAGCGAGTGCGATTTCCGCGTGGTCAACCTCGGCCAGGCCGATGAGGAGACGGCGGCACAGGCCTGTGGCTTCGGCCAGTGGCCGATGGCGCTGCACATCGACAGTGCGCAGCCACTGGCCGGTGGCCGCGCGCGCCCGCTGGCATATTTCAAGGGCCAGCGCGTGCATGCGGTGGCCGGCATCGCGCATCCGCAACGCTTCTTCGACATGCTGCGCGCGCGCGGGATCGGCGTGGTGCCGCATGCGTTCGCCGACCACCAGGCCTACCAGCCGCAGGACCTGTCCTTCGGCAGCCAGCTGCCGGTCCTGATGACCGAGAAGGACGCGGTGAAATGCCGTGCGTTCGGCAACGACTGGCACTACGCGGTTCCGCTGCGCGCCGAGTTGCCCGCCGCGTTCTGGGTGGCGCTGACCGATCGCCTGGACAAGCTGCGACCGAACTGAGCGGCGCGGTGGCGCTTGCATTCACGCGCCGCTGGCCGCATTCCCGTTGTAACAAGCCTGCCGAGTATCGCCCACATGACCGAATTCGTCGTCGCCATCCCGGCCCGCTATGCTGCCTCGCGGCTGCCCGGCAAGCCGTTGCGCCTGCTGGGCGGTGAGCCGCTGGTGCTGCATGTGGCGCGCCGCGCGCTGCAGGCTGGCGCCCGCGAGGTCTGGGTGGCGACCGACGACCCGCGCATCGCCGATGCGCTGTCCGGGCTGGCCGAAGTGAAGGTGGCGATGACCGCGGCCACGCACGCTTCCGGCACCGATCGGCTGGCCGAGTGCGCGCGCATCGCCGGCTGGGCCGGTGACACGGTGGTGGTCAACCTGCAGGGCGACGAACCGTTCGCACCGGCGGCCGGCATCCGCGCGGTGGCCGATGCGCTGGTCGCCGGCAATGCGCCGATGTCGACTCTCGCCACGACCGTCGAGGACGCGCACACCTTGTTCGACCCGAACGTGGTGAAGCTGGTACGCAACGTGCGCAACGAGGCGATGTACTTCAGCCGTGCACCGATCGCCTGGCACCGTGATGGTTTCGCGCGCAGCCGCGACACGCTGCCGGAAGGCCATGCCTGGCTGCGCCACATCGGCATCTACGGTTACCGTGCCGGTTTCCTGCAGCAGTTTGCGGCGATGCCGCCGGGCCAGCTGGAGCAGGTCGAATCGCTGGAGCAGCTGCGCGTGCTGGAGGCAGGCTACCCGATCAGCGTGGCGATCTCGCCCGAGCCGTTCCCGCCGGGCATCGACACGCCCGAGGACCTGGAACGGGCCGAGGCGTTGCTGCAGGCGACGACCGCGCGATGAGGCTGCTGCTCGTCTGCCTGGGCAACATCTGCCGTTCGCCGATGGCCGAAGGGGCGCTGCGCGCACGCTTGGAAGCCTCGCCGCTGGCCGGGCGGGTGCAGGTCGATTCGGCTGGCACCGGCGACTGGCACGTGGGCCAGCCGCCGGACCGCCGCGCGATCGCCTGCGCGGCCGGGCACGGCGTGGACATCGGCGGCCTGCGCGCACGCCAGCTACAGGCCGTGGATTTCGACCGTTTCGACTGGGTCCTGTGTGCCGACGAGGCCAACCTGCGTGATGCCGGGCGCCTGGCGTCGGCGGCCCAGCGTGAACGGCTGGCGTTGTACCTGCCCTGGTCCGGCGGGCAGGGGCGGGCAGCGATCCCCGATCCCTATACCGGCGGCAGCGATCATTTCGAACAGGTCTGGTCGCTGGTCGACGATGCTGCAAAACGTGCAGTGGCACGACTGTTGCATGACGCCGACTCCGGCATAATCGGGTCATGAACGTCCAGCCCGTCCCGGACCTGCCCGAGTTCGCCACCTGGCTCAATGCCACCCCCTGCACCCTGACCGAACTGCGCGGTCGGCCGGTCGCGCTGTTGTTCGTCAACGCGGCCTCGGCCTGGAGTGCGCAACGCCTGGCCGAGTTCGGCCAGTGGTTGTCGCGCCACCCCGGCAAGCTGCAGCCGCTGGTGCTGCAGGTGCCGCGCTTCGACTTCGAGCGCGACGCCAGCGCGGCGCTGAAGCTGCTGCGCCGCCAGGGCCTGGCCATGCCGGTGCTCCTCGACGCGGACTGGGATGGCTGGCGCCGCTTCGGCGTGACCGCCTGGCCGACCATGGTGTTGCTGGATGCGCAGGGTCGCGAACAGCAACGGCTGGTCGGGCAGGGCGCACCCGGTGAACTCGAACGCGCCTTGAACGCGCTGTGCCAGGGCGCTCCGTCGGCGCCGCCGCGTGGCGGCAGCGAACTGCACCCGGAACCGCGCCAGGCCCTGCGTTTTCCGCTGGGGCTGGCGGTCAGCACCGAGCGTCTGTACATCGCCGACAGCGGCCATCACCGCATTCTCGAATGCAGCCACGGCGGCCGCATCCTGCGCCAGTTCGGCCTCGGCACCGCTGATTTCATGGACGGCAACCTGGCCGAAGCGGCGTTCCATCGCCCGCAGGCGCTGGTGCTGGAGCGCGATTCGCTGTACGTGGCCGATACCGGCAACCATGCCGTGCGCCGCATCAACCTGCTGACCGGCATCGTCGACACGCTGTGTGGCAACGGGCGTCCCGGCGCGCCGGTGGAAGGGCCGGTGGCGCAGGCGCGGCAGGTCTCGCTGGACCATCCGGTCGGCCTGGCCATCGCCGACAACCAGCTGCACATTGCGATGGCTGGCGACAACCGCATCTGGAGCTACCACCTCGGCCAGCGCAGCCTGCAGTGGCGCGCCGGCAGCGGCGCCATCGACGAGCGCGACGGCAGCGGCCATCTGGCGGCCTTCGCCCAGCCGACCGCGCTGGCCGTGGTGCAGCAGGTGCTGTACGTCGCCGATGCGCTGGGATCCTCTATCCGTGCGCTGCAACTGCGCGGCGATCTGGTGCAGACCCTGGTCGGGCAGGGGCCTTGGCGCTTCGGCAGTGAAGACGGCCCGCGCGCGCAGGCCAGCCTGCAGTTCCCGCAGGCCATTGCGCTGAGCCCGGAGGCGCCGCTGCTGTGGATTGCCGATAGCGGCAATGGCCGCCTGCGCACGCTGCGCCTGGGCGGCGGTGAGTTGACCACCCAGCCGCTGCCGCGTCGCCTGCATGGCCCGGCCGGGCTGGCGGTGGGCGCCGGGGCGGTGTGGATCGCGGAGACCGACGCCCACGCCGTGCTGCGATTCGACCCCGACAGCGGCGTGCTCAGCGAAGTCCCGATCAGCGAATGACCGACGTTCCCGCCCCGGCCTTCGACGGCAAGGCCTTCGCGTCCCAGCTCAGCACTGCACCCGGCGTGTACCGCATGTACGCCGCCGACGACACGCTGCTGTACGTGGGCAAGGCGCGCGCGCTGCGCAACCGTGTCGGCAGCTATTTCAACGGCAGCCCGAAGAATGCGCGGATCATGTCGATGATCTCGCAGATCACGCGCATGGACGTGACCGTGACGCGCTCGGAAGCCGAGGCGCTGCTGCTGGAAAACCAGCTGATCAAATCGCTGTCGCCGCGCTACAACGTCTCCCTGCGCGACGACAAGACCTATCCGCATGTGCTGCTGACCCGTGAGGACTGGCCGCGCATCGCGCTGCATCGCGGCCCGCGTGCCATTCCGGGCCGCTATTTCGGTCCGTACCCGGGCGTCACTGCGGTGCGCGAAACGCTGAACCTGATGCACAAGCTGTTCAAGCTGCGCAGCTGCGAGGACAGCGTGTTCCGCAACCGTTCGCGGCCGTGCCTGCAGTACCAGATCGGGCGCTGCAGCGCGCCGTGCGTGGAGCTGGTGCCGGCAGCGGAGTACGCCGAGTCGGTGCGCCGCGCCGCCCTGTTCCTTGAAGGCAAGAGCGACGAGCTCACCCGCGAGCTGGGCGAGCAGATGCAGGCCGCCAGCGAGGCGCTGGAGTTCGAGCAGGCCGCGCGCCTGCGCGATCTGATTTCCTCGCTGCGCAGCATGCAGACCCGGCAGTACGTGGACGGTCGCGCCGCGGACCTGGACGTGCTGGCGGTGGCCATGCAGGGGTCGCAGGCCTGCGTGCTGCTGCTGGCGTTCCGCGATGGCCGCAACCTCGGTACCCGCCCGTTCTTCCCCCGCACCAATGGTGAGGAGAGCCCGGAAGAAGTGCTGGCCGCGTTCGTTTCGCAGTACTACATCGAGTTCGAGCCGCCGCGCGAGATCCTGCTGGACCGCGAAATTCCCGACGCCGACCTGCTGGTCGCCGCGCTCTCGGCCTCGGCCGAGCGCAAGGTGCAGCTGAGGTGGAACGTGCGCGGCGAGCGCGCCGGCTACGTGGAGCTGGCCAGCCGCAATGCGCAGCTGACCCTGGCCACGGAGCTCAACAGCCGCAACGCACAGCACGCACGCAGTGATGCGCTGCGCGAGATGCTCGGCCTGGCCGAGCCGGTGAAGCGGGTCGAGTGCTTCGATATCAGCCACACGCTGGGCGAGGCCACCGTGGCCTCGTGCGTGGTGTTCGACGCGGCCGGTCCGGTGCGCGCGCAGTACCGCCGTTTCAACATCAGCGGCATCGAGCCGGGCGACGACTATGCGGCCATGCGCCAGGCCATCGACCGCCGTTTCCGCCGCGCCGTGGAAGAGCAGGGCGTGCTGCCGGACGTCCTGCTGATCGACGGTGGGGCCGGCCAGCTGGCGCAGGCCGAGGCCGCACTGGCCGACCTGGGCGTGGAAGGGGTGCTGCTGGTGGGCGTGGCCAAGGGCGTGGAGCGCCGCGCAGGCCATGAGGCGCTGGTGATGCCCGGTGGACGCGAGCTGCGCCCGGGCGCGGCCAACCCGGCGCTGCAGTTCATCCAGCAGGTTCGCGATGAAGCCCACCGCTTCGCCATCACCGGTCATCGCGGCCGCCGCCAGAAGGCGCGGATGACCAGCAAGCTGGAGGACATCCCCGGCATCGGGCCGCGCCGCCGGGCCAGCCTGCTCAAGCATTTCGGCGGCCTGGTGGGCCTGAAAGCGGCCGGCGAAGCCGAAATCGCCAAGGTGGAAGGCATCAATGACGCCCTCGCGGCACGCATCTACGCTAACCTGCACGGGTTGGCCACGCCCGATGCGGCCGAGTAGAGAGAGAAGCACGCAAGCATGAAGTTGACCCTGCCCACCTGGCTGACGTTGTTGCGGATCGTGATGATCCCGGTGCTGGTGCTGGTGTTCTACCTGCCCTATACCTGGACCAACTTCGCTTCGGCGGCGATCTTCGGCCTGGCCGCGATCACCGACTGGCTCGACGGCTGGATCGCACGCCGTTACCAGCTGGAGTCGGCCTTCGGCGCCTTCCTCGACCCGGTCGCGGACAAGCTGATGGTGGCAGTGGCGCTGTTCCTGATCGTGCAGGGCCATCCGACGCCGTGGATGGCGTTCTGGGCGGCGGTGATCGTCGGCCGCGAGATCGCGGTGTCGGCGCTGCGCGAATGGATGGCCGAGCTGGGCCAGCGCGCCAAGGTGCGCGTGGCGATGATCGGCAAGATCAAGACCACCGCGCAGATGGTCGCGCTGCTGTGCCTGCTGTACTCGGTGGCGCCGAACGTGCCGGTGCAGGACATCTGGATGGGCTGGCCGGTGTTCCACATCGGCGACTGGACCCTGGCCATCGCCGCGGTGCTGACGCTGTGGTCGGGCCTGCAGTACCTGCACGCCGCCTGGCCGAGCCTGCGCGAGGATGAGCGTGCCGCGCGCGAGCGCTCGCGGCAGAAGAAGCTGGGCAACTGAGCCTGGGGTCGGATCCCTGTCCGCAGGAAAGGGCTCTGACACCACGGTTGCTGCCATCCACGCATGGCGTGGATCCACTGGAAATGCCGCATCCACGAAGGATGCGGATCCATCGGTGTGCGGGGATGCTGTAGTAGATCCACGCCATGCGTGGATACGCGGTGCAAGGCGCCTCGCAGGCCCCGAAAAAACCGCTTGACGCCATTCCCAGAATAGGTAGAATTTCGCCTCCCAAGCGGGAATAGCTCAGTTGGTAGAGCGCAACCTTGCCAAGGTTGAGGTCGCGAGTTCGAGTCTCGTTTCCCGCTCCAGATTCAAGAAAAACGCTCCCGCAAGGGGGCGTTTTTCGTTTGCGTATTCCGCGCTTCATCCCCACTTCACCGCCACTCCTTCGGCTCGCCACGCGGCAGTTCGAAGCTGCATCTCCGATTCTCCACGGCGATGCCGCAATGCCTCACACTCCCTCCGCCTACGACCACGACGTCATCATCGTCGGCGCCAGTTTCGCCGGTGCCGCCTGCGCACTGGCTGCCGCCCAGTACGGTCTGCGCGTCTGCGTGCTGGAACGCAAGGCCGACCCCGGCGAGCGCCTGCACACCACCGGCATCGTGGTGAAAGAGGCGATGGAGCAGACCTGGCTGGGGCGCATGCCCGAGCACCTCGTGCAGCGCGTTGCCAACGTGCGCCTGTATGCGCCGAACCTGCGCAGCGTGTTGCTGGCCGCGCCGGGCTATTACTTCCTCACTACCGATACGCCGAACGTGATGCGTTGGCTGGCCAGCGAACTGCGCGCGAACGGTGTCGACCTGCGCCTGCAGCAGTTCTTCACCGACGCTCGTCGCTGTGGTGACGGCTGGCAGGTGGAAGGGGCAGGGCGCTGCGCCTATCTGGTCGGTGCTGATGGCGCACGCTCACGCGTGGCCCAGCGCACCGGCCTTGGCCAGGTGCGCGACACCCTCTACGGCGTCGAGCGCGAGTTCGCCGGCCTGCAGGTGGCGCAGGGCAATGCGCTGCATTGCTTTGTCAGCAAGCGCTACGCGCCGGGTTATATCGGTTGGGTCGCGCAGAATCCAACCGGCCTGCAGGTCGGATTGGCGCTGCGTCATGACCCGCAACAGGTACGGCCGCCGGATATCGATG
This sequence comes from Stenotrophomonas sp. YJH_SMC_10, assembly GCF_059371555.1. NCBI lineage: Bacteria > Pseudomonadati > Pseudomonadota > Gammaproteobacteria > Lysobacterales > Lysobacteraceae > Stenotrophomonas > Stenotrophomonas sp. YJH_SMC_10. Next base: position 485,113 of record NZ_JCAFUS010000002.1, read on the forward strand.
GCTTCCTCGACCACGTGCGCGATGGGGTCGGCATTCCGCCTTCGGCGCGTCCCTCGGGCACCCGCGCAGGGCTGGTGCCCTGCGGCCGGCCGGACGGGCCGATCACCGGCCAGCGCGTGGTCCTGACCGGCGACGCGGCGGGCATCGTCTCTCCGCTCTCGGCCGGGGGCATCCATTCCTCATGGCGGCATGGCTGGGCCGTCGGCGAGGCGATTGCCCGGCATCTGCGTGGCCAGGGGCCGGACGCCGAGCGGGTGGCGCGGCAGGTGGCGCCGGCCTTCCATGGCAAGCGCCTGCTGCGCTGGGCCATGGACCATCTGCAGGCCGACTGGCCGCTCAACGCGCTGCTGCACACGGCGGCCACGCGTCGCATTGCCGAGCAGGTCTACTTCCACCGCCGCGGCCTGCGTGCCTGAAGCCAAGGCCAAGCGCCTGAACGCTACCCCGTCGCACAGGTGAAAATTCCGGTTGACGCCGTGCAGCGATCCCGACACAATAGCGCTCCTTCGACGCAGGTCGAACGAAATCTGCGGGAATAGCTCAGTTGGTAGAGCGCAACCTTGCCAAGGTTGAGGTCGCGAGTTCGAGTCTCGTTTCCCGCTCCAGATTCAGAAAAACGCTCCCGCAAGGGGGCGTTTTTCGTTTGTCATGGTGTTGGCTACGCGGGTCGCTACAGTCAGGCCACGACATTTTCATGGGGGGCGTGGTAAGTGTGCCTCTGGGGGGGCGATTCCGACATTTGCGTCGCAATCGGCATGACGGGGGGCGCGGCGATCGTGGGGACGATCGGAAGCCCTGGCGCGAGGTGGGCTGCTGCAAGAGGCAATGACCTGGAATCTGCATCAGTGTTCCGCCTGCTGCAGGCAGTGAAAGGCTGGCGAAAGGCCTGCGCCATCGTTGCCTGAACCGCACGCGTGTTGTGACCGTTTTCGGACCATTTCTCCATGTTCGCTCCACAATCGCACGGTAGCCTTCATGCTCCTTCTACACGTTGGCGGGCTGGTGGTCAGGCGTATCACTCCAGTGGCGGTGCCCAGGACCGGGCGAGCATTCTCCCTGCAGGCGCTGCTGCGGCCCGGCGCATTGTTGGCAAGCCTGGCGCTGACCGGCTGCATGTCGGTACCGGTTCCGGACCTGCCTGACCGCACACCCACCGCCTGGACCCAGGTGCCGCAGGGGCAGGGCGTGGCGGTGGACGCCAGGCAGTGGTGGAAAGTGCTGTCCGACCCAGCGCTGGACGGCCTGGTCGATCAGGCCGTCGCCGGCAATCTGGACCTGCAGCAGGCGACGTTGCGGCTGCAGGCCGTACGGATCGTCGCCGGCACCTCCGATTCGCGCTTCCTGCCGGAAATCACCGCCAGCGCCAAGCAGGTGCAGGACGCTGCCGCTGTCGACACCTACTTCCATGCCGGCATCGAAGCGATCTGGGACCTGGGCCTGTTCGGTGCCGCCGAGAGCGCGCAGTTGAGCGCTCAGGCCTCGGCCGGCAACGCCGTGGCCCTGCGCAATGCCGCACAGGTGGCGGTGATCGCCGATGTGGTACGCAGCTATCTCGACCTGACCGTAGCGCAGGCCCAGCAGGATCTGCTGGCCCGACAGCAGGCCGTGGACGACCGCGGCGAACAGCTGGCGCTGGTCCGGCAGCGGCTGCGTCTGGATGAGCCGGGCGAGCTGGAACGGCTGCGCGCGCGGCAGGCGGCCACCCGTGCGGCCATCGCGCAGGCGCGGGAAAACGCCGACAACGCCGCCCGTGCGCTGGCATTGCTGCTGGGCCGCGAGCGTCCGGATCCGGCCTGGCACGCCTACCGCACCCCGCCGACGCTGGGTGCGTTCACGCTGCAGCAGGTCCCGGCTGACCTGCTGCGACATCGACCGCAGATCCTGCTGGCCGAATCGGAGGTGATGCAGGCCGCCGCCAGCAAGGGCGCGGCGCGCGCTGCGATGTATCCGCGGATCAGCCTGGGTGGCTCGATCCTGTACGCCTACAACCTCACCCAGAACGCCCGTTCCAATTCCGACTCCAGCCCGTCGATCGGCCCGTACATCGATATTCCGCTGTGGGACTGGGGGCAGCGCCGAGCGCGCTTCCATGCCGATGAGAAGCAACTGGATGCCGCCTTGCTGGGCTACCGCAAGGCGGTGCTGGAAGGCGTGAGCGAGGTGGAGGGCGCGTTGGGCAGCCTGGCGCGCCAGGACAGCAGCATCCAGTCGCTGCGTGCGGCCAATGATGTTGCCAGCCAGCAGGTCAAGCGCCAGGCGCGGCAGGTGCAGCTGGGCCTGTCCAGCGAGTTCGAGGGTCTGGACACGCAGCGTGCCGCACTGGCCTCGCAGGCCGATCTCATCGGTGCACAGGGCGCACGCGTGCTGGCGTTCGCCTCGCTGTACCGCGCCCTCGGGGGCGCGCCGCTGCCGGCCGGAGCTGGGGAGCCATCACAATGATCGCGCTGGCCCGCAAGACCCTGGCCTATGAGTGGCGCCGGTTCCTGCCGGTGGTGCTGGCGATGTGTTTTGCCGGCGTGCTGCTGATCGTGCAGGCGGCGCTGGTGCTGGGCATCTTTGGTACCGCCGCGATCTACGTAAAGGCATCCTCGGCCGATATCTGGGCAGGTTTCCCGGGCACGCAGAGCGTCAACTACGGCCATGCGATCAGCGCCGACGTGGAAAGCCACCTGCGCATGGACCCGGATGTCACCCGCGTCGAGCCCTACGAGTGGGTCGACGGCGAATGGCGTTCCGGCGCGCAGGGCACCGGCAACGTGTCGGTGTACCTGTCCGGCATCTCCACCCGCGACGACGCAATGATGTTCGCGCGCATCCTGCCTGCCGACCTGCGCGCACAGCTGCGCGAGCCCGGCGCGGTGATCGTCGACAGCGCCGACCTGGATACGCTGGGCGTGGACCTGCAGAACAACCGCGCGTGGATCAACGGCAAGGCCGTGCGCGTGGTCGCCGCGCAACCGGGGCTGCGGGGCCTTGGCGGCGTCAATGTGCTGGCCTCGCTGGATACCGCGCGCGCCATTGCCGGCACGGATCCGCACGAGGGCAGTACCTATTTCGTGGCGGGCCTGCGTTCGCCGGACCTCGCCGGTCACGTGCGCGATCGCCTGTCTGCATCGATGGGCCAGGCGACGCCGGTCGAGTTCTGGACCGCGCCGGAGTTCGCCAGCCGCTCGCAGCAATATTGGCTGTTCGATACCGGCGCCGGCATCGCGGTGCTGTTCATGGCGGTCATCGTCTGCTTCGTCGGTGCGGTGATCACCAACCAGTCATTCGCCTCGGTGGTGGCCGGCTCGGTGCGCGAGTACGCCACGCTCAATGCACTCGGTGCCGGTCGCTACGCGCTGGCACGGGTGGTGTTCGAGCAGGCCTTGCTGATCGGCGGCGTAGGCATGTTGCTGGCAGCGGCCTTCAGTACCGTGGTGCTGCTGATCGCGCAGACCCAGCGCGTACCGGTGCAGCTGACGCCGATGGTGATCCTGGGCTGCGTGGCGCTGGTCGCGGTGATGGCCATGCTGTCGAGCATCATGGCGGTGCGCAGTGTGGTCCGCTCCGATCCATCGTTGCTGCTGCGTTGAGGACCGGCCGATGACCTCCAAACATGCCATCGCCCCCACATTGCAGGCCGACGCACTGGAGAAAGGCTTCATGTCCGGCGATGTACAGGTGCCGGTGCTGCGTGGCCTGTCGCTGGACATCTACCCCGGCGAGCTGACCCTGGTGTCGGGGCCTTCGGGGTGCGGCAAGAGCACGCTGTTGTCGCTGCTGTCCGGCCTGTCCGCGCCCGATGGTGGGCGGGTGCACGCGCTGGGCCAGGATGTGGGGCACATGACCCGCGGCGAGGTGGAGCGGTTCCGCCTGCACCATGTCGGCTTCGTGTTCCAGGGCTTCAACCTGTTCCCGGCGCTGACCGCGCTGGAGCAGGTGCAGCTGCCGCTGGGCTACCGCGGCATGCGCGATCGCGAAAGCGAACCACTGGCCCGCAGGGCGCTGGAAGAGGTTGGCCTCAGCCACCGCAGCCACATGCGCCCGGCGCAGCTGTCCGGCGGTGAGAAGCAGCGCGTGGCGGTGGCCCGTGCCTTCGCCAAGTCGCCAACGCTGATCTTCGCCGACGAACCCACCAGCGCGCTGGACGCCGAGAACGGTCAGCGCGTGATCGACATCCTGCATCGCTATGCGCGGGCGCACGGCGCCACCGTGCTGTGCGTGAGCCACGATCCGCGCCTGATCCGGCATGCGGATCGGGTGATCGCCATGGAAGACGGCATGGTCCGTGATGACCGCCGCCAGAACGAAACCGTAGAGTCCGCCCCATGATCAAGACGCCGCACCTGCTTCCCCTCAGCCTGGCCCTCTCCGCGGCACTGCTGCTCGGCGCCTGTTCCAGGGACGCGCCCGCGCCTGTACAGCCGCCTTCGGGCAAGGCCGATGCAGCCGCCGCCGGCAAGGTTGCGGTCGCGCGCGGCATCATCGATGTCGAGGGCGGCCTGATCGCGCTTGCACCGCCGGTGGATGGCTCGATCACCGCTGCGCCGGTGAAGGAGGGCGCCACGGTCAAGAAGGGGCAGCTGCTGCTGTCGCTGGATGGCGCGCTGCTGCAGCAGGAAGTGGCGATGGCCACCGCCGATCTGGCCCTGGCCAATGATCGCCTGAAGGGCAGCCAGGCGCAGCTGCGCGAACTGGAGCGCAACGCCACCCGCCTGTCCACCGGCGCCAGCGAAGGGGTGTCATCCAACCAGCAGGCCGATGCGGCCAGGCAGCAGCTGGCGGTTGTTCGCGCCGACGTCGACGTGGCGGGTGCGCAGGTCGACATGGCCCAGCACAAGCTGGAGCACGCCAGGTTGAAACTGCAGCAGATGTCGTTGAGTGCACCGGAAGCCGGCACCGTGGTCGGCCAGGTGCCGGGCCTGGGTGCCTTCGTGCAGGCCGGCAAGCCGGCGATCTCGCTGCTGCCGGCACGCCCGCTGCAGGTGCGTGCCGAACTCAGTGCCGCCTATGCCGACGCGGTGCAGGTAGGCATGAAAGCGACGGTGGTACCGGACAGCGATGGTGCCGAGAACACCGGCACGCTGCCGACCGCACGCGTGGTACGCATCAGCCCGGTGTTCGCGCAGGCCCGCCTGCCTGAAGACGCGGGGCGTGGCGTGGCCAAGGTGGTGGAGTGCGTGCTGGAGTTCGACGGCGAGGCCAAGGCACGCTTCGGCCAGCATGTGCGGGTGGAGTTCCGGAAGTAGGCCTAGCGTTATGGCGGACGCCTGAACGCCCGCCATGCGCTCACCGCCGACACCCCGCACAGCGCCAGCAGCAGGCCCACGTCCAACAGCAGCAGCCACAGCAGGTGCATGCCTTGTACCGGCGGCTGGTGCATCGCCGACAGCATCCACGGCACCGACCACAGCAGCAGCAGGGCGAAGGCGATCAGCAGGCGCAGCCACAGGCGTTTCAGTCTCCACGGCCGCACGATCAAGGCGGCCACCACCAGTTCGACCGTGCCCAGCAACGCGAACACGATGACAGTGCTGGTCGGGTAGGGCGACTCGGCACCTTCCAGGTGGTGCAGCAGCCAGTAGTCCGGGGTGAAACCGGCGTTGACCAAGGCCGCGATCAGCGCCAGCCAGGTCAATGAAACCAGCAGCCAGAACAGGCGGACGTAGCGTCTAGGCATTGGTGGTGTCCGTGGTGGCAGGCAGGCGGTTGTGTGATGCATACCACGCGGAAATGGCAATCGCGGCCAGTGCCAGCAGGCCGGGCCCGAGGGTGAAGTACAGCAGGCGCAGCGGATGGTTGTGCATCAGTGTCCAGCTCGCGAACGCCAGGGGAATCGCCAGCACCAGCAGCTTGGCAAACAGCGGCCGCAGCATCGCGATCAGCGGCTGGGCGCCAATGAACATCCAGAACAGATGGAACTGGGCGATGCCCAAGCCGATGTCACGATGTGAAGCAAAGCCGAAATGGTCGCGATACCAGTTCATTCCCATCGGCATCAGTGCCCAGTACAGCAGGGCCACCAGCAGATGCAGCAGCAGGGCGATCAACAGGGGCGTGCCGCGAAGGAGCATCGGTGAACGAGGCCGGGCGGGGCAGCGTACCCCACTGCGGACGCCCGTGACCGCATGATGTGAAGACTGTTGACGGCGTGAAGGAATTTGGACACAATGGCGCTCCTTCGACGCAGGTCGAAGAATCTGCGGGAATAGCTCAGTTGGTAGAGCGCAACCTTGCCAAGGTTGAGGTCGCGAGTTCGAGTCTCGTTTCCCGCTCCAGATTCTACAGGGCCCCGACAGGGGCCTTGTTTTTCTCCCGCCACGGCAAGGCGGGGCACGTTGGGCCACAAGGCTCTGCGCGCAGTCAGAAAGGTGAAATCGCTGGTGTGTGTCCCGGATTTCCGGTACCATGTCGGCTTACGCGGGAATAGCTCAGTTGGTAGAGCGCAACCTTGCCAAGGTTGAGGTCGCGAGTTCGAGTCTCGTTTCCCGCTCCATGTTCCGACAGGCCCCATCTTGGGGTTTTGTCTTGTCAGGGCAGTGTTCCTGGCGTGCAGTACGTTGGCCTCATGGCAGAGTGGCTATGCACCGGATTGCAAATCCGTTTACAGCGGTTCGATTCCGCTTGAGGCCTCCAAATAAAGCCCTGATTTATCAGGGCTTTTTCTTTGCCTGACGTTTTGCGGTGCTAGCCAAAATCCCCTGATTCGGGCCTGAAATCATCGGTCTGCCACCCGTTTTCGGGTGGCAAACTCGCGTTAACATGTGCCGAGTGCGTTTACGTGAGTTTGAACAGGGATGGCAACCAAGCGACGCCGGGGCGACTCCTGGCAGTACACGATTAAGCGAGCGGGACTGCTGCCCCAGCCGGTCTACCTGAGCTTTGCGTCGGAGGCAGAGGGCGACGAGTATGTGCGCCGCCTCGAGGCGTTGCTCGACCGTGGGGTGGTGCCGGAGGAGCTGGCCAATACCAAGGCGGCTGCGAAGGATCTACGCAGCCAGGTCAGCGAGTATCGGAGCGCGCAGCACATCTCGGTGGATGATGAGCAACTGCTGCCTGTGCTGCTTTCGCGACTGCCGATCGGCATTACGCTGCCGCAGCTGACCTTCACCTGGGCGACTGAGTGGGTGACCGCCATGAAGCGCGAGCAGAACCTTGCGCCATCAACGATTCGACACTATGTGGGGGCGCTCTCGCGTGCCTTGGATTGGCTGGCTGCTCACGGCGCGCTGCCAATGAACCCGCTGCGACTCCTGCCTCGGGGTTATTCGACGTATACGGCTGATGACAAGATCGCCGTGAAGCGCATAGATGGTGAAGCGAAAGCTGACCAGGAGCGCGATCGCCGGCTGGAGCCTGGTGAGGAAGAACGCATCCGCGAGATCCTCGCCGGCGCAAAGCCGCCGGGGCGGCAGCGGCCGCTCGATCTGCCGCAGCGGGAGGCGCTGATTCTAATGTTCGACATGGCGCTGGAAACCGCCATGCGCATGCGGGAGATCTACACGCTAGAGCGCAGCCAACTCGATGTGGCGCGGCGTACGATCTTCTTGGACAAGACAAAGAACGGGAGCAAGCGTCAGGTACCCATGACTTCGGTACTGATGGCGAAGCTTGCTGCGTATGAGGGTGATTTCGAAGGCCGTCTATTCCCGTTCTGGGGAGGCGAGCGTACGCCGCTGGCCCTGCGGCGTGTATCGAGCAAGCTGTCGCGCCAGTTCGAGCGCATCTTTGTCGCAGCCGGGTGCGCAGATCTAGGCTTCCACGATCTGCGTCACGAAGCGACGAGCCGCCTGTACGAAAAGACCACGCTGACAGACATCAAGATCGCGAGCATCACTGGGCATCGCGATCCGCGACAGTTGAAGCGGTACGCCAACCTCCGCGCTTCTGATTTGGCCGATCAACTCTGGTGATCGGCCTGCTCGTAGGCGCGGAGGTCGGGCAGCCTGGTGCGACGCGACTTGCTTGCACGTCTTGTCGGTCCAGGTGCGGGTGAGTTGGCTGCAGGCTGGATGCCGATCGCCGACTTCTTGCGCTCAGCAGCTTGCCTGCGCCCTTCCGAGCGCAGGAAGTCGATCAGGTCCTCACGCAGCATGACCGTGTGTTTCTGGTTCAGCCGCACGGCTGGCACCTCGCCCTTGTCCACCAGGTCTTTCATCGCTTCCAGGCCGAGCCGCAGCATCCTTGCGGCGCCTTCCAGACCCATGGTGTCGTGAATGTCGTCCATGACCTGTTGTCGCTTAGCGCTCAAGGGTTGCTCCTGTCAGCTTCGCGGTAACGGGATGGCGACCAGTCACAGCTTTCGTCTGCAGGGATGTGGCCGAACATGGCGGTGCAGCGCCGGCAGTGCACGCAGTCGCCGCAGGTCTTGCCCTCGGGCAGATCCATATCGTCGCCAGTGCGGCCATACGGATTTCGCTCAGCCATGGGCGGGCTCCTTCTTGCATTGGTTGCACTGGGCGCTGTGGGGCGCCCGAATAGAGAACCTGGTGCCGCGCACGTGTACCCCTTGCCGCATGACGATGTGGCCGCAATCCAGTTCGCACTGGAAGCGACCCTCAAGCACGGACACACCGGGACTCGCAATGAACTTCGCGTTCACCACTACGCGCACTGGATGCACGTTGAGCAGCTGGTCAGCCATTGGCCACCGCCTTTGCGCGGTTTGCACCGATGCGACCTTCGAACTCATCTTC